>DATBMB010000042.1:0-27684 GCA_036555035.1 Burkholderiales bacterium
GATCAGCTGGTTGCCGACCGTGAACACCGGGTTGAGCGAGGTCTGCGGATCCTGCAGGATCATGGAAATGCGGCGGCCGCGGATCTGCCGCATCTCCTGCTCGGACTTCGGGACGAGGTCCTCGCCTTCGAGCCGGATCGCTCCCTTGACGATGCGGGCCGCCGGCCGCGGAGTGAGCTTCAGCAGCGAGAGCGCCGTCATGGTCTTCCCGCTGCCCGACTCGCCCACGATGCCCAGCACCTCGCCCTGGCGCAGCGAGAAGCTCACCCCATCCACCGCCTTGACCGTGCCGAAGCGGGTGAAGCAATAGGTGTGCAGGTCCTCCACCTCAAGAATCACGTCCCCGATGCGCCGCGCCATGCGCCTAGCCTGCCCCGTTCCTGCCGTAAACAACGCGCATGGTGCTCCCCTGCTTCAGGTCCTGCGATTCAATGCGTATTAGAACAGAAGCGAGGGGAAGAGTTTTCTCTTCCCCTCGCCGTGATGCGCGCTTACTTGACGAGCCTGATGAGCTCGAAATGCGACGTGCGGCCGGCCGCCGGGCCCGGGTAAACCATGTTAGCGACGACCTTGGGATTGGCGAAGACCTCGTTCTTGAACCAGAAGAGCGGGATGTCGGCGTACTCCGCCTGGATGTGGTCGCCGATCGCCCGCATCAGCGCGTCACGCTCCTTGGCGTTGTTCGACTTCTGCACCTTCTCGTAAGTCTGCTCGAGGAAGTCGTCCTCGTAGTGGTGGTTGTTGCCCTTGCTGTAGTAGAAGTTGCGAACGCCGTTATCGGAAGGCCGCCAGCCGATGATGTTGGGCCACATGATGCTCTTGGTCTGGTACTTGCGATACGCGTTGCGGATCTTGGCCCAGTCGTGCGTCTGGACCTCGGCGTTGACCCCGACCCGCTTGAAGTAGATGGCAAGCGCGTCGCCGATCGCCGGGCCTTCCGATTCGCCCGGCTCGGTGAACACCCAGATCTGGAACTTGAGGGGGTTTCCGGGACCGTAGCCCGCTTCCTTCAGCAGCTGCTTCGCCTTCTCGGGGTTGAAGGCGTAGAGCTCCTTGAACTTGCTTTCCCACTTCGGGTTCCAGCCCTCTGAAGCGGGTATCCACAGCGAAAGGTATGCGAGCTCCGCCCGGCCGGCGAACACCGTTCTCAACATCTCCTCACGGTCGATCGCGATGTTGAGGGCCTGGCGCACCTTCTTGGTGGCGAACGGGGCCTTCGGATCGAACTCCTTGTGGCCCGTAATGTGCCACTGGCCGCCGAAGTACACCGAAACCCAGTCCACCGCCAGCGAGGACGAGAAACGCTTCAGACCCTTGGCGAGCGCGTCCTTGTGCAGCTCGCGCGGCAGGTCGCCGATGTGGACATCGCCCGAGAGCAGCAGGGCGAGACGCGTGGCTTCCTCGCGCGCGATGCGGAACTCCAGCTCCTCGAACTCGATCTTCCTTCCGGACCAGTGATTGGGATTGCGCCTGAACAGGATGTTGAGGCCTGTTTGCCGCCCGCCGTACATGAAGGGGCCGGTTCCGGCGGGGCGCTTGTCGAGGCCTTCGATGCCCTCCTTGTCCCACTGCGCCTTGCTCGCAATGCGCAGGTCACCGGATCGCTGGAAGGAAAACATCGCAGTTGGGGGCATGATCGGGTTCTTGAAGCGAAACACGACCGTGTACTTGTCCGGGGTCTCAATCTTGTCGACCGTGACCCAGACCGGGCGAAGCGTCGCCGTCGAATCCTTGCGGACCAGCAGCGAGTGGGAGTGCGCGACGTCCGCGGACGTGAATTCGCCGAAGCCGTAGTGGAACTGGACGCCCTTGCGCAGATGGAAGGTCCAGTCCTTGAAGTCGGGGCTGTGCGTCCACTTCGTCGCCAGCTGCGGGATGGGGTTCCCCGTCTTCGGGTCCATTCCGATCAGCGTCTCCCAGAAGGGCTCGAACTGCAGGTGATCGGGACGGGCGATGGTCCAGAAGCGGTTGCTTTCGTGGAACCCCGCCGAGGCGAAGATGAGCCGCTTGACGGCCGCCTCCGCGCTCATCGACAGCGTCCCCAGAATCGTCGCGAATACAACCAGCAGTCCTGCAAGCAGTGAAGCGAACTTCGGTCTCATGGTCGATCTCCTCCGTGAAGTTGTTTCGGTATTAATTGCTGATCACGTTCGTTACAGGTTTCGCAGCTTGGGATCCAGGTGGTCCCGCAGCCAGTCGCCGAGCAGGTTGAGCGCGAGCACGGTCAGCATGATCGCGAGTCCCGGGAACATCGAGACCCACCATGCCGTGACGATGAGCTCTCTTCCGTCCGCAACCATGACGCCCCAGGCCGGCTCGGCGCGCGGCAGACCCGCCCCCAGGAAGCTCAGCGTGGACTCGAGCAGGATCACGTATCCCACCTGGAGCGTCGCCAGGACGATGAGGGAGTTGACGACGTTGGGGAAGATGTACTTGAACATGATTCGGGTGTGCGACGCCCCCGCCACCCGCGCCCGCGCGATGAAGTCGCGCTCCTTGATGGAAAGCGTCTCGCCGCGGGTGAGCCGCGCGTAGCGCGCCCAGAGAAGCACGATGAGCACCGTGATGACAGTCCCGAAGCTGGGGCCCACCGCGGCAACGAGAACGAGCGCGAGCAGAATCGTCGGGATCGCGAGCGAAATATCCACGAGGCGCATGATCACCGCGTCCGTCTTGCCTCCGAAATAGCCCGAGATCAATCCCAGGACGGTGCCGATGAGTCCGCCGACGAAGATCGCAATCAGCGACACCGTGAGTGAAACCCGCGCACCGTAGATGATCCTGCTCAGTATGTCGCGCCCGAGCTTGTCGGTGCCCAGGATATGCTCCATCGTGCCGCCGTCCTGCCAGACCGGCGGGGTCAGCCGGTTCGAGAGCGTACCCAGGTACGGGTCGTGCGGCGCAACCCATGGCGCGAACAGCGCCGGAACCACCAGCACGAATACGAGGATCCCGAGCGAAAACAGCGGATAGCGCCTGACCTGGCGCCACCCGTCAACAACCCACGGGATCGCATACCAGGGCAGCGCTCGTGTGATCGTCAGTTGCGGCATGATCCGGTCTCCAGGTTGCTATTGATATCGGATGCGTGGATCGAGATAGGCGTAGAGGATGTCGACCAGCAGGTTGCACAGGATGAAGATGAAGGCGAACAGGATCACGACGGCCTGAACGACCTGGAAGTCCCTGGACCGAACGGCGTCGACAACCAGCAATCCCAAGCCGGGCCACGTGAAGACGGTTTCGGTCACCACGGTACCGGTCAGCAGGACGCCGGCGATGATGGCAAAAAAGGTAAGCGGCGCGATTCCCGCATTGCGCAGGCAGTGTTTCCAGACCACTTTCCACTCCGGTATTCCCTTGACGCGCGCCAGCTTCACGAACTCGCTGTCGAGCACTTCCAGCATCGACGAGCGCACCAGCCGCATGATGGCGGCGACCTGGAACCAGCCGAGCGCGATGGCAGGCAGGATCAGGTGCTTGAGGCTGCCCCGGCCCGAGGAGGGCAACCAGTCGAGCCACACCGCGAAGATCCACATCAGCACGATCCCCAGCCAGAAGATGGGCAGGGACTGGCCGAGGAGTGCGACGACTTTTGCCGCAGCGTCCCATCCGGTGTCTTTTGCCACAGCCGCCAGAACCCCTATGGGCACCGCGAGGATGGCGCTGATAAGCAGCGCGAATCCCGCAAGCTCGAGCGTGGCGGGCAGGCGCTCAATGACGAGGCCCATGGCGGACTTGCCCTGGTACTTCAGGGATTGGCCGAAATCGCCCTGGATGGCCTTCGAAACGAAGACGACGTATTGCTGGTGAAGCGGCTTGTCGAGGCCCCAGTACTGGGTTAGCCGATCGTAATCCTCCTGCTCCGCCTCGATCGGCAACATGACGTCGATCGGATTGCCGCTGATGCGCGCGAGCCCAAAGACGATCACGCTCATGACCAGGACGGCCAAGAGACTCTGGAGCACCCGCACCGCTATGTAGCGCTGCATGCACCATCTCCTCACGTTGCGCAGCCCATAGCCCGCCTGCCTCGCGGGTCCTGAGCGCCTGTCGCGTCCTCCTCAGATGGAGGCGCTTTCTTGTCCACAACGTGGCTACACTATCCCAGGTGAAACGTGATTGGCAAGCGACCGGACCTGCCAAGGTCACTGGGGCGCCCACCCGACTGGTCTTGAGACTGGACAATTGAGCAAGACACCTGCTAATCGTCCGGCGCTTCGGGTCGTGACAAGGCCCAGGCGGTAGCCCTAACCTGTTGATCTGATGAACGGACTGGAGCTCCAGCGAGCGGGCCTCCGCGCTGTGCTCACAGCACGCGGTGGAACCAGACGACCGACCCCAGCGCCGAGAGGACGAGCAGCAGTGCGCCGAAGCCCACGAAAAAAGCAGTCACCTCGGTCGCACGCTTGCGCTCGACCACCACGCGCGCGCTCCACTGCTCGTAGAGCTTCTTCAAATCCGGCGCGGACGTCGCGGCGTAGTAGTCGCCGTGCGTGGTTTCGGCGATTCCCTTCAGGGTGGAATCGTCCAGGCGCACCCGCATCGACCAGCCGCTGAACCCGAGCGTCACGCCCTCCGTGCTCCCGATGCCGACGGTGTAGATGCGCACGCCGTGCTCCGCGGCGAGCTTCGCGGCTTCCAGCGGATCCGGGCCGTGGTTGCTCTCGCCGTCGGAGAGCAGCACGATCGCGACCGAGCGGTTCGATCCCGGAGGCACCGTTTTCCGGGGCTCGATCAGGCGCCCGTCGCCGCCCCAGTGCCGGAACCGGGGCGACGACCAGCCGTACACGAGACGCTCCACGTCGATCCCCGCGTCGGGAAGCAGCGTCGCGAGCGAGATGTAGATGCCGGTGCCGACCGCGGTGCCGGGCTGCAGCTTGAGACGCTCGATCGCCTTGAGCAGGTCCTCGCGGCTGTCGGTTGGCGACTGCACCACCGACGCGTTGCCGGCAATGGATACGATCCCGATGCGCGTGTGCCGCTGGCGGTTCTCGACGAAGGCCCGGGCCGCGGCCTGCGCGGCGTCGAGCCGGTTCGGCTTGACGTCGGTGGCGCGCATGCTGCCCGAGGTATCGATCGCGAGGATGACGCTGTTGTGCATCGAGGGCAGCGACACGAGCGCCTGCGGGCGCGAGACGGCGACGATCAGCGCGGTGAGGCCGGCGAGGAACAGCAGCGGCGGAACGTGCCGGCGAAGCCGGGCGCCGCCGGCGCCGCTTGCGGAGAGCGGCGACAGGCGGGCCAGCTGCGCGTGAGCGCGCCGGCGTCGCGCGAGCAGCCGGTAGTAGGCGAAAACGAACAGCGGCACGGACGCGAGCAGCCAGAGCATGCCCGGCCACAGTACGGTCAATTCGCTCAGCTGCGCGAGGGCGCTCATCGGATCAACGCCGGCGCCACGCCCCCGCTCGCCAGCTGGGCCCGCCGCTTGCGCAGGCGGGCGAAGCGGATGAGCGTGTCGGCCAGATCGTCCTCGGTCGAGAGCTCGATGCAGTCGGCGCCGGCACTGGACAACGCGGCGCGCAAGGCAGCCTCGCGCCCGGCGGCAAGCGAGGCGAAACGCCTGCGGAAGGCGGTGTCGTGCGTGTCCACGAACAGCTGCTGCCCGGTTTCGGCATCCTCCATGACGACGAGACCCGCATCGGGCAGCGCCATCTCCAGCGCATCGTAGAGCCGCACGGCCAGGAGCTCGTGGCGTTGCCCGAGGTGGGACAAAGCGCGCGCCCAGCCGGGCTCGCTGATGAAATCCGACAGGATGAAAACCACCGACCGGCGCTTGATGGCCTGCAGCGCGCGCTCGAGGAGCTCGTGCAGCCGGGTGGACTTGCCGAGCCTGCGCGAGTCCCCGGTCTTCTGGATCCGGTCGATGAGGTGCAGGACGTGCTGGCGCCCGCCCCGCGCGGGCACGACGAGATCGACGCGGTCGGTGTAGAGCACGGCGCCGGCGCGGTTGCCGTGGCGAGTCAGCAAGCGGGCGACGAGCGCGACGAAATCCGCCGCCATGGCGCGCTTGGTCGTCGCACCGGAGCCGAAGTTCACCGACCCGCTGAGATCGACCAGGAACCACGCCGTCACCTCGCGGTCCTCGTTGTACTGGCGCACGTGCGGCACCTGGAGGCGCGCGGTCGCGTTCCAGTCGATGGTCCGGGCGTCGTCGTTGACCTGGTACTCCCGCAGATCCGCGAGGTCGATGCCGAAGCCGCGGAACAGGGTGCGGTAATCCCCCATGAGCGAGCCGTCGAGCCGGCGCAGCACCGTCCATTCGATCCGGTGCAGCACGCTCTCCGCGCCGGGAGCAGCCGGCGCCGTCTTTTCCGCCGAGTGGACGAGCTTGAGCTCAGCCACGCGATGCGCTCCGGACGCGGGTCTCGAGCGGCTTCTCGGGCAGGGCCACGGCCTGCATCACCCGCGCGATCAGGCTGTCCGCGGTCTGGCCGTCGGACAGCGCCTCGTAGGAGAGTACCAGGCGGTGGCGCAGCACGTCCGGCGCGAGGTCAACGACGTCCTCGGGCAAGACGTAGTCGCGCCCGCGCAGGAATGCGAGCGCCTTGGCGCCTTCGATCAACCAGATGGTCGCGCGCGGACTGGCGCCGAAAGTGATGTAGCGGGCGAGCTCGCCCAGCCCGTAGCGCTCGCCGCGCCGCGTGGCCGACACGAGCCTCACCGCGTACTGGAGGAAGACCGGATCGGCATAGACCTTGCGGCACTCGCTCTGCAGGGCTGCAAGCTGGTCCGTGGTGGCCACCACGCCGATCTCGGCAGCGGCCCCGGTCACCCGCTCGACGATGACGAACTCCTCCTCCTCGGTCGGGTAATCGACCAGCACTTTCATCATGAACCGGTCGACCTGCGCCTCGGGCAGCGGATAGGTTCCCTCGGTCTCGATCGGGTTCTGCGTCGCCATGACCAGGAACGGCAAAGGCACCCGGTGGGTTTCGCCGGCGATGGTGACCTGGCGCTCCTGCATCACCTCGAGCAGCGCGCTCTGGACCTTCGCGGGCGCGCGGTTGATCTCGTCGGCGAGCAGCAGGTTCGCGAAAACCGGCCCGAGGACGGTGCTGAATTCCCCGGTCTTCTGGTTGTAGATCCGGGTCCCGACGAGATCGGCGGGACGGAGATCGGGCGTGAACTGGATGCGCTTGAACGAGCCGCGAACCGCACGTGCCAGGGTCTTGACCGTGAGCGTCTTGGCCAGTCCCGGCACGCCCTCGACGAGCAGGTGCCCCTGCGCGAGCATCGCGATGAGGACGCGCTCGAGGAAATGGTCCTGCCCGACCACCACGCGCTTGATCTCGAAGAGGATCCGCTCCATCAGGCCGCGGACATTGCCGGTCGAATCGTCGCTCATGGTGCTCCTGCCGTGGAAGTTAGAAGGGGTGGACGCCGACGGCGCTGCCGGCGGCCGCGATGGTGACCGCGAAGCCGATGCCGGCAAAGGTGCGGCTTTCGGTCGGGTTCAGGATCGCGGTGACGATGCCGACGACATCGCCCTGCATCGTCACCAGGGGCCCGCCCGAGCTGCCGGGATTGGCCGCCGCGTCGAACTGGATGAGCTTCGTGAGCAGGCGCTCGCCCTCGGGCGAGCGGAATTCCCGGTTCAGCCCGGAAACCACACCGGACGACACCGATGGGCCGATGCCGAACGGAAAGCCGACGGCAACCACCTCGTCGCCGGGCTTCAACCGGGAAGCCGACCCGAGCGTCGCGGGCGGCAGATCGTCGGGAATCGTCCGGGCCTTGATGACCGCGAGGTCGTTCTCGGGATGGAAGCTGACGAGGTCGGCATCGGATTCGGTGCCGTCGTGGAATGTCACGCGCACGCGCTTGGCGCCCGCGACCACATGCAGGTTGGTGAGGATGATGCCGGTGTCCACGATCACGACGCCCGATCCGACCGACAACTCCTCCATGCCTTCCGGATCATTCTTGCCCCCGTCCTTCGGATGGCCCGGCGTGCCCTTGCCGGGCCCGGCGTCCGGGCGCTTCGATTTTGCCCCGGGCTTGTCCTTCAACCGTGGCGCTTCCCCGAAACCGCGCACGCGCACCACCGAGGGGCGCACGATCTCCGCGGCCCTGGCCGCGCGCGACGGCAGCGTCCTCTCCTCCAGCGTGCGCAGCACCGCGGCGTCGATGTGATCCTGGGTGAGGGGCTGCGGCCGGGGCTGCGACCAGAGGTAAGCCCCCAGGATGAGCGCGACACAGACGCCGCCGCCGATGAAGCGAAGGGCTCCGGCGTGCCCCCTCCCGAAAGCACGAACGCGCGCGAAGCGGGGGCTTCGATCCGGAGGAGATGCGCCAGCCGTCTCCGGAGCGGCCGCGGGCGGGGTCGCACCCGGCCCGGCAGGATGCACGCGCCGTGAACCGCTGTAGAGCACCCGTGGATTCATTTGCACACGGTAGCACGCTTGCCCGCCGATCGGGTATTGCCCGGTGTATATTGTCGCGCAGGGGTCGTGATGCGTTTCCTGTGGTCCGATTTGCTCTGGCTGCTGCTGGCGATTCCTGTCCTGGTCGCGGCCTACCTCTACGCGCTGCGGCGGCGCAAGAAAGTCGCGCTGCGCTACGCGAGCCTCGCGCTCGTGCGCGACGCGATCGGGCCCGGGCAGCGGCTGCGGCGCCACCTGCCGGCGCTGCTGCTCCTGCTGGCGCTTGCCTGCGCGCTGCTCGGCGTCGCGCGGCCCACCGCCGTCATCACCCTCCCCTCCGAGTATCAGACGATCGTGCTCGCGGTGGACGTCTCCCGCAGCATGCGCGCCACCGACATGAAGCCGAGCCGGCTGGAGGCGGCGCAGGCCGCGGTGAGGAACTTCATCGAGACTCTTCCGCCGCAAGTCCGGGTCGGCATCGTGACCTTCGCGGGAACCGCCGAGGTCGTTCAGACGCCCACGCAGAATCGCGATGACCTGATCGCCGCGGTCGACCGCTTTCAACTGCAGCGCCGTACCGCGACCGGGAGCGGATTGCTGGCGGCCTTGTCCCTGCTGCTTCCGGACTCCGGCGTGGACCTGGAGGCGGAGGTGTACGACAGCGCGTTTTCCCGGCGCTGGGGCGGGATGCCGCTCGACGCCGCGCGCAAGTCCCAGCGCAAGGACTTCGAGCCAGTGCCGCCGGGCTCCTATACGGCCGGCGCGATCGTGCTGCTCTCTGACGGGCGCCGCACCACCGGCCCGGACCCGTTGATGGCGGCCCGGATGGCTGCCGAGCGCGGCGTGCGCGTCCATACCGTCGGCTTCGGCACGAAGGAAGGCGGGTTGGTCGACTTCGAGGACACGGTGGTCTTCATGCGATTCGACGAGCAGGCGCTGAAGGCAATCGCCGGCATCACCGAGGCCGAATACTTTCACGCCGGCAGCGCGGACGACCTCCAGAAGGTCTACAAGAACCTGTCCTCGAAGCTCGCGCTGGAGCGAACGGAAACCGAGCTCACCGCATTCTTCGGCGGCGGGGCGGCACTGTTCGCGCTGATCTCGGGGCTGTTATCGCTGCTCTGGTTCCACCGCCCGTCCTGAGCCCCGGTCACGCCCTCAGGCGGCGAAGCCGTAGAGCCTCGCCGCGTTCTCGCACACGATCTTGCGGCGGGTGGCCGCCGGCAGCGCGCCGAGCTCGCGCCGGATGTATTCCTGCGAGTCCGGCCAGATGCCGTCGGGGTGCGGGAAGTCCGAGCCCCACATGACCTTGTCCGCGCCGAGCTCCTCGATCAGCTTCACGCCCACCGGGTCGGTCTGGTAGGTCGCGAAGCACTGGCGCTTCCAGTAGCCGCTCGGCGGCATCCTCAACGAGAGGTCCTTGAACTGGTCCTCCCACTCCGCGTCCATCCGCCACAGCACGTACGGAATCCAGCCGATGCCCGACTCCCCGAGCACGAGCCGGATGCGGGGATAGCGCTCGAGGATGCCGCTGTAGATCATCGAGGTGAGGATGTTCGACATGTTGAGCTGGAACGCCGTGATGTTCGTCGCGAACGCGGCGCGCGCGACCGCGAGATCCACCTCGGGCATCCCGGGAAGGCTCGCGCGCGTCGGATCGCCGCCGATCATCATGATCTTCCGGATGTGGTCGGGCTGGTAGCCGCTCACCGTATGAAAGTGCAGCGGCAGGCCGGTCTCGTTGATGACCTCCCACAGCGGGTTCCAGTAGGGATCCCAGAGCGGCTTGAGCTCCGCCGAGTTGGCGATGTCGAGGCCGCGCAGGACGCCGCGCTTCGCGACGCGCTCGACCTCGGCGATGGCGGCATCGATCGGGTGGTTCGGGATCGAGGCGAGGCCCGCGAAGCGCCCGGGTTGCGCCGCGCAGAATCCGGCGAGCCATTCGTTGTAGATGCGCAGGACCTCGACGGCGGCCTCGGGATCCTCCAGCCGCCCGGTCGCGCCGAGCACTCCATAGAGGACCTCGGCCTGGACGCCGTCCCGGTCCTGGTCCCGGATGCGAAGATCGGGCTCGGTCAGGCGGCGGATGCCGCGCTTGCCGTCCTCGTAGAGCCCGGTCTCGGCCATGCGATCGGAGCGATGGATCTTGCCGGGGATGTACTGCCGCCCCGCCGAGCCCATTCCATTCTCCAGGCCGAGGTTGACGCCTTTTTTCGTCGTCCAGCGCCGGCCGCCGGGCGTCTCGGCAACATACGGCATCCGGCCGCGCATTGCGGCCGATGCGTTCTCCGTGAAGAGCGTCGGCGGCAGCCAGCACAGATCCACGTGGCAGTCAGCCGAGATCACTTCGTAGCGCATATCACTCTCATTGTCCGCGGATGCCCGCGTGCTCGATCACGCGGCGCCACAGCTTGGCTTCGGCGCTGATGTGGGCGGCAAACTCCGCGGGCCGGGTGCCCACGCCCTCGGAGCCGTCCGCGACGAGTCGCTTCCTCATTTCGGGCCCCTGCACCGCCTTGATCGTTTCCGCGGCGACCCGGTCGAGGACCGCCTTCGAGGTGCCTTTGGGCGCGATGAGGCCGTACCAGTTGACCACGGCGGCGCTCGGCACGCCGGCCTCGACGAGAGTCGGCGTATCGGGCAGGGCCGGCACGCGTTTCGGCGGCGTCACCGCCAGCACGCGCAGGCGCCCGGCGCGGACGTGGGGCTGGGACGAGATGATGGTGGCGAACGAGAGATCGATCCGGCCGCCGACGAGATCCGCGTAGGCGGCGCCCATGCCCTTGTACGGGACGTGGGTCATCTTCGTCTCGGTCGCGATCTGGAACAGCTCGGTGGTCATGTGGATCGGGCTGCCGATGCCGGAGGAGCTGTAGTTGAGCTTCCCCGGGTTGGCGCGGGCATGCTTCACGAGCTCCGGGACCGATTTCGCGGGCAGCGACGGATGCACGACCAGCGCATAGCCCTGCGCGGTGACTTGCGAAAGCGGCGCGAAATCGCGCACGATCTCGAAGCGCGACTTGTAGAGCAGCGGGTAGATCACGGTGGTGGCGCTCAGCATCATGAGCGTGTGGCCGTCCGGCGCCGCCTCCGACAGGATCTCGAGGGCGATCTGGCTGCCCGCGCCCGGGCGGTTGTCCACGACGACGGTCTGCCCGAGCGATTCGCTCAGGCTCTGCGCCAGCGCGCGCGTGACGGTGTCCATGCCGCCGCCCGGCGCGAGCGGCACCAGCACCCGCAGCGGCCGGCTCGGATAATTCTGCGCGTGGATCGCCGGCGCGAGCAGTCCAACGACCAAAGCCAGTGCAATCGTGCCCGTGTGCGCGTTCATGCCCCCTCCCCCCACCGTGTCACGGTGACTCGGCACCGAGCGCCGGATTATTGCGCCTGGCAGCCCGCAACGCATCTCCCGGTGCCGTCGAATTCCATGGTGCGGCCGCTGATGGCGAGGTGCGGCTGCGCGCTCTTCAGCTCCTTGATGAGCGCGGCCGTGCGCGAATTCGAGCGCAACTTGCCGCCCTCGGTTGCGGCCTCGTTAACGTGCGTGAGAATCACGGACACGGGCTGGACCAGCTCGTTCATCGCGTAGGCACCCGACATGACGGTTCCCGCGCTCGGGCCCAGGTTCAGCACCGCCAGGTTCGCCCTGTGATACTCCTTCACCACCGTTTTCATCTCCGTGTGTATGCCCGTATCGCCCGACAGGTAGGCGGTGAGGCCGTTGGTGAACCTCACCACGTAGCCGGTGGGCGGCCCGATGACGAGGCCCGCGCCATCGGGTCCGAGCTTCGCGCGCTGCGCCTCCGACAGGAGAGACAGCGGAACGTTATTCGCGTGCGAGGCAAACACCACGGTGATCTCGACGCCCTGGCTGGCTTTGGGCGCCCTGGCGATGAACGCGCCGCCGAGATGCGTGTTGGAGCGGCAGACGGCCGCAACGGGCACGGTGGTCACACCCGCGGTCTGCGGGCAGGGAGTGATCGGCTTGCCGCCGGTGATGTTCCGGACCCTCGCGCCGATGAAATTGCCCATGTCGGTCGTCATGACGAGCGCCGCGTTCTTCGCCGCCGCCACTTCCGCCGTCATGGAATGCGGGCCCGCCGGCACCCGCCCCGAGTTCGCACACGTCCCGGCGCCGGTCCCCTTCAGTTTCTGGTCGCCGATGTGGTCGCCGTGGACGTGGCTCAGCAGCACGGCGTGTATCGTGCCGAGGCGCGGGTCGTCCGGGCCGGTCAAGTTGTGGCCCACGTCATAGAGGAGCCGCACGCCGGTCGGATCCTCGAAGATCGTTGCGCGGTCGTTGGCGCACAGTTCGCCGGGATGGGAACCGAGCGGCGTGATCTTCACTGTCCCGGCACCCGGGCGTGCCTGGGGCGCGGTCGCAGGCGGCATCGCGCAGGATGCCAGAAACAGCACCGTGGCAGTCGCGGGAATCGTTCGATTCATCGCGCCCTCCAATCAAGCAGGCGTACTGCCTTCATTTTCACCGCTGTGGAAGCTTGTCACCGTCCGCCGGTGCGGCGACTTCGAATGCGTTGGCGATTCCCGATACGAGCCCGAAGTATCCGATCGTCGCCGTCAGCTCGACCAGCCATTGCGTGCCGAACCGGTTCTTGAGCGTGTCGAAGACGGGCTGCTCGACGCGATTATCGCGCAGGAGCTGCCGGACGTAGGTCACGATCTCGCGCTCGGGCGTGGGAAACTTTCCTGCGTCGCTTCGCGCCCGCAGGAGGTCGATCATAGCCTCGGAAACGCCGTTCTTGCGGGCCATGCCGACCTGGGCCGCCCAGACATAATCGGCGTCCCGCTCGCGCACCGCGGCCAGTATGCCGACCGAGCGCAGCTTCCCCTCGATGATGCTCTCGTGCCAGAAGAACGGGGTCAGCGCGACCAGCTTCTCCGCCAGCTTCGGACTGTGCAGCAGCATGGTCCACGGCCCGCGCAGGTTGCCGTAGATCTTCAGCACCGCCTCCGCGGCGCCCTGGTGCTCGGCGGGAAGGTCGTCCTTCGAGGTAACCGGCTTGATGCGTGGCATCTCCCCTTCGCCTTTCGACTATTCGAGCTTGAGTCCGGTCTCCCGCACGACCCGCCTCCACTTGGCGAGGTCCTCGCGGATGAAGGTGGCAAGCTCGTCGCTCGTGCTCGGGCGCAACTCGACGCCGAGCGCGTTGAAGCGCTCGATCACCGCCGGCATGCCGAGGGTCTTGACCAGCGCCGCGTTGAGGCGCCGCACGATTTCCTGCGGTGTTGCGGCGGGCGCAAGGATCGCGTTGACCGTGCTCGCATCAAAGCCCTTCAGGCCGGACTCGGACAGCGTCGGCAGATTGGGCAGCTGTGCCGACCGGCGCGTCGTCGTCACCGCCACCGCGCGCAGCCGGTTTGATTTGATGTGCTCGAGCGAGGAGGAAATCTGGTCGACGCGCGCGTCCACGTGCCCGCCCAGCAGATCGATGAGCGCAGGCCCCGCGCCCTTGTACGGCACGATCAGGACCTGCACGCCCGCGGAGAGCGCAAAGAGCTCGGCGATGAGGTGGCTCGTCGTGCCCGGGCCGCCGGTCGCCATCCGGATGTCCTTCGGGCGCGCCTTGGCGAGCGCGATGAACTGCTGCGGCGTCTTCGCGGGCACGGTGGGATGCACCACGATCACCAGCGGCAGCTCGCCGACGCGCCCGACCGGCGCGAAGTCCTTGAGGATGTCGTAGCGCAGCTTCGAATAGACCGCGGGGGCATTGGTCATCACGCTGCTCGAAGCCATCATCAGCGTGTGCCCGTCGGGCGGGGATTTCGCGACCGCCTCGGCACCGATCTGCCCGCCTGCGCCGGCGCGGTTCTCCACGACCACCACCTGGCCGAGCACCTCGCCGAGCTCCGGCGCGATGCCGCGCGCCGCAATGTCGTTGGTGCCGCCCGGGGCGAATGGCACGACCAGCCGCACCGGCTTCGACGGGAATCCCTGGGCAATCGCCGCAGGGGCGAGCCCGCCCAGCCCGACCAGGGCCGCCAGCAGCGCAACTGCGCGCACGTCAGCCAGCGACGGCGACCGCGCGCTTGCCGACCGGCTTCCCCTTCTTGCTTGCGCGCGCTTCCGCCGCCCGGTCCGCCTTCTGGAAGTCGGCCTCCGTGAACCCGTAGAGGTGCGCGCCCCCCATCAGGATCTTGGCGGCGGTGTCGCGCGAGCAGCTCTTCAGCACGTTCGACGACACGTCGGGGAAGTTGGAGTCGAAATGCGGGTAGTCGGTGGAGACGCACATCCGGTCGGCGCCGATCAGCCCGGCGGTCGCCTCGATCTCCGGCTCGCTGCCTTCGACCGCGGCCCAGCAGTTGCGCCGGAAGTACTCCTTCGGCGTCAGGCTGAGATAGGGCGCGTGCGAGTCGCGGTACTGGGGATAGTCCCACTCGATGCGCGACAGCAGCCCGGGCACCCAGGAGTTCTGGCATTCGAGGAACGCCACCCGCAGCTTCGGGTAGAACTCGAATACGCCCCCGATGATCATCGCGATGAGGGACTGCTGCATCTCGATCCAGTGGGCGGCCACGTGGCGGTAGAACCGGTTCTCGCCGTAGAGCTCGATCATGTGGGAATACAGGGCGCTCACGCCTTCGTGGAACCCCCACGTCACGTTGAGCTCCTGGTGCGCGGCGTAAAGCGGGTCCCAGTAATTCGAGTGCCAGTAGTGGCCGTTGATCAGGTTCGGACGGATGAAGGAACCCACTGCGCCGAGCTCGCGCACGCACCGCACAAGCTCCCTGCACGCGAAATGCACGTCGTGCATGGGCAGCATCGCCACGAACTTCAGGCGCTCGGGGCTGTGCTGGCAGAACTCGTGTATCCAGTTGTTGTAGGCCTGGCACACGGCGAGCGAGAGCCGGGGGTCGATGCCGTTGCGCCCGAGGAGACCGAGCCCCATCGTGGGATAGAGCACGGCGATGTCCACGCCCTCGATTTCCATGCCCATGACCTGGGCTTCGGCGTCGTAGTCGCGCTCCACTGCAAAATTCAGGCGATCGGTGGACTGGAGCCGCGAGCCCGAGAGCAGCTGTATCCGCTGGGCCGGGACACTCCCCTTGGTGACGCGCTTGCGGTATTGCTGAACGTCCATGTCCGAGGTGGGCTGGCCGTCGATGAGTATCGTCCCGGCCGGGCCGCGATTGGGGCGGCCGTCCGCCCCGACCCTCACGCTGACGCGGTCCCGGTATTTCGGGTCGAGGTAGCGGTCGAAAATGTCCGGCGGCTCCATGACGTGCATGTCGGAGTCGACGAAGCGAAGATTGTCTTTCATCGGGCCCTCCCCCTGTGAAAGTTGCGTGAGACCGGTGCAGGTACCGTATGCCCGCCGGGATACCCTGTCAATGCGCCGGCCTGTATGCGGCAAGCTGCCGGTAAACCCATTGCCCCGCGGCGAGGAGCCTGCGGTCGTCGTTGCGCCGGGCGATGAGCTGCGCGCCGACCGGCAGGCCGTTCGGGCCCTTGAACACGGGCAGGGTCACCGAGGGCGCGTGCACGGTAGTCCAGATAGCGGACGGCGCCGCGCTTCCCGTCTGGCTCAAGCCGATCGTCGCCTCCCCGAGCGCAGACGCGGCCAGCAGCACGTCGCAGTCGCCGAAGGCATCCGGGAGCATGGCGCGACACTTCTCCGCCAGGTTGCGCGCCTCGAGGTAGCGCTCGGGCGTGCAGGAAAGGCCGTCCTTGATGCGCCCGTTGCGCAGTTGCTCGCTGATGCGCTCCCAGTGGTTCTCGATCTCCCACGTGAAATTGCGCGCGAACTCGAAGGCCGCGATCCAGCGCTGCGCTTCCTCCAGCCGCTCGAACCCGGCTGGCAGGGTGACGTCGACGACTTTTGCTCCCGCCCGGGCGAGCTTTCCTGCGGCGTCCTCGAGCAGTTGCTGCGTGGTGGGCTCGAGCTTCGGCCACACGGGCGTGCGGCAGAACCCGATGCGCGGGACTCCGGGCGCCGGAGGCAGCGGCTGCGGCTCGATGCCCATCAGCACGTCGCGATAGAGCGCGATGTCCTCGATCGAGCGCGCAATGAGGCCGAGCGTGTCGAGCGAGCCCGCCGCCTCCTTGACCCCCGTGCAGCGCAGGTCGCCGTAGGTCGGGCGATAGCCGAAAGCGCCGCAGTAGGAAGCCGGCCGTATCGTGGAGCCCGTCGTCTGGGTGCCGATCGCGAGCGGCACGTGACAGTCCCCGACCGCGGCGGCCGAGCCGCTGGAGGAGCCGCCCGGCGTGCGCGCCGGATCTAAGGGGTTGCGCGTCTTGCCGGCATACCGGTTGGCGAATTCCGTGGTGACGGTCTTTCCCATCAGCACTGCGCCCGCCTTGCGGGAGAGCGCGGCGCAGGCGGCATCGGCTGCCGGCCGGTGCCCCTTGTAGATGGGCGAGCCGTACTCGGTCGGCAGGTCGGAGGTGTCGATGATGTCCTTCAGGCCGAAGGGCACGCCATGGAGCGGTCCGCGCCGGCCGTTGCGGTCGAGCGCGCGCGCCTGCGCGATCACCTGCCCGGGGTCGAGGTATTGCCAGGCCTGGACCTGCGGCTCGCGCGCCGCGATGCGCTCGAGGCACGCCCGCGCCACGGCTTCGCAGTTCGTCCTGCCCGCCGAGATGGCTTCGACGATCTCCGTCGCTGTAAGCTCGTTGAGGCGCGTCGCCGGAGCTCTTTCAGTCATCGCTTTCATCGCTTGGAGGGCAAAAGTGTAACCCACGCGACCGCCTCCCCACCGGGGAGCGGAGCGGGATCGGACGCTCAAGTGGCTGAATCCGGCTTTTTTTTGGCGGGGTCTGTCCCGGTGGGGTCGGGTGGGGGATACTTCGTCCTGCGGCTTGGGCGTCGTTAGCCGCTGAGTCAAGCCGCAATAGCGCGCCCCTATGGTATCGGACTGCCCGGCGCTACCGGATCGAAAGGATTTGCGATGTTCCCGTTCAAGCGACGCATACAGGATTCCGACAACGGGCCGCCGACGTTCATCGCGCCTTCAGCCAGGATCGTCGGGACGATCGCCGGGCGGGGCGCCTACGTCTGCAGCGGCACGATCGAAGGCGACTGCGACATCGACGGCAATCTCACGCTCGCCGACGGCGGACGATGGAAAGGCACGATGAAGGCGACGGACATCGTCGTCGGCGGCACCGTCGAAGGCGACGTGATCGCGCGGCAGCGGGTCGAGGTCGCCCGCACGGCCCGCATTACCGGCAGCATTTCGGGAAAGTCCATCGCCGTGGCCGAGGGCGCCATCATCGAAGGCGCCATCAAGGTCATGAGCGGGGACACCCCCGTCACCTTTCAGGAGAAGCGCCAGACCTAATCGGGAGAACACCATGGCACGCGAAGGCTATCTGATCATCGACAGCGATCTTCACATGAACGAGCCCGACGACCTCTGGGCCCGTTATCTCGACGCGCCCCATCGGGCGAACCCCCCGCGGTTTTTCGCCGGGCAGCAGCAGCCGCTCGCCCCGAGCGCGGAAGACAAGGGCAACGCCGATGTGATTCGGGGAATGGAGGTGCAGGGGCTCGCGATCCCGGCATTCGCGAAGTCGCAGGGCGCGACAGCTTCGAGCCGCGAGCTGCGGCGCCGCAGCCGCGCACGCCACCCGCACTTCAACGTCGCGCGGGCACGCGGCTTCGATCCGGCCTCGACCCTGACAGCGATGGATATCGAGGGCATCGACGTCGCCGTGCTCTACGGCACGCGCGGCCGGCAGATCCTTTGCCACGACGATCTCGCCCCGGACTACGCAGCGGCACTGGCCCGCGCCTACAACAACTGGGCCGCCGATTATTGCAAGGCCGATCCGCAGCGGCTCAAGTTCGCCGCGCAGCTCGCAATGCACGACGTCGGGCTGGCGGTCGAGGAGGCGCGCCGCAGCGTCAAGGAGCTCGGCGCCGTGGCGGTGATCGGCACGCCCAATCCCGTCAAGAGCCAGCACCTGCACGACTCAGCGTGCGAGCCGCTCTGGCACGAGCTCGAGCGGCTCGGCGTTCCGATTGGCTTTCACCCGACCGGCAATAGCTCGCTCAAGGACGACGCCGGGCAGCGCTACGTCGGCCACGCCAATTTCCATCCAATCGCCCACGCCATCCGCAACCCGGTCGAGCTGATGGGGGCGATCGCGAGCATGACCACCGGCGGCATTCTCGACCGCCACCCAAAGCTGCGCTGCGCGTTCCTCGAGGGTACGGCGGGCTGGCTCCACTGGTGGCTGTGGCGGCTCGACGACCAGTGGGAGAAGTTCGGGCCGGGCTGCGAGTACCAGCTGAAGATGGCGCCGAGCGAGTACTTCAAGCGCCAATGCTATATCGCGCTCGACGTCGACGAGGAGCCGGCCGTGGACGTGATCAACAAGATGGGCGCGGAGTACTTCGTGGTGTCGAGCGACTATCCGCACTCCGACGGCGCGTTCCCCGAGGCGATTCAGCAGTTCCTCGGCCTGCCGCTCACCGACGAGCAGCGGCGCAAGATCCTGTGGGACAACTGCGCGCGCCTCTACGGCATCGCCCGGCCCGCCGCCGCACTTGCCCGTGAGCAGAAGGCAGCTACAGCCGCGTAAAAATTAGGAGACAGCCATGATCGACATGCATGCCCATTGGAGGCCCGCCGAGCTGGCCGAAGCGATGCGCTCCCGCACGAAGGAGCCGTGCATCGTGCGCAAGCCCGACGGCACCGAGGTGGTGAAGTCGCGGGCGGGCGAGGAGCCGCTGTCCGAGGCGTTCGACAACGCCGACGACTACCTCGCCATGATGGACCGCCTGGGCGTGAAAACGAGCGTGCTGTCGCTGCTCGGACAGTACTGCTGGATCGAGTCCCAGCCGCTCGAGACGTCCATCCATCTCTGCCGGACCGTCAACGACAGCCTTTCCGAAATCTGCAGGAAGCACGCGGGCCGCTTCTCCGCCTATGCCGCGCTGCCGCTCGTGGACATGTCGGCGGCAGTGGACGAGCTCGAGAGAGCGCTGGCGCTCCCCGGCATCATCGGCACGCAACTGCCGGGGAATGCTTTCCTCACCAAGAAGGAAGCCGAGAGCATGCGCCCGCTGCTCGAGGTCGCGAACCGGCATCACGCGCTGCTCTTCATCCACCACGGTCCGCGGCCGGGCGACGCCTGGCCCAAGGTCGCGCGCGACGCCGACAACGCGCGGCGCCGCAACGGCACGCTCGACATGCAGGCGTGCCTGTCATCGGTCATGGTGACGCTGTGCCTGACCGACTACCTCGCGCCCTACCCCGACTTGATGATTCATATCCACAACCTGGGCGGCAACATCCCCTACGAGGTCGAGCGCATGGACCACCGCTGCCTCCTCGACACCCCGAAGGAGGAGCTGCCGTCGGCGCGTTTCCGCAAGGCGAAGGTGCACGTGGACTGCAATTCGTTCGGCCCGCACGCGATCGAGGCCGGAATACGCCTCTACGGCGCCGAGCACATCGTGTGCGGCACCGACGGCACCGAATTCGGCGTCAAGTGGACGCAGAAGGCGCTCGAAGAAGCGGAAATCGGCGCGGATGCGCGCGAGCAGATCCTGACCGGCAACGCAGCCGCGATGCTCGCCCGCCGCGCGACGGGCGCGAAGCAGCACCGCGCCGCCGCCTAGAGGCAGCCAGAGCAACAGTAGCTCCCCTCCTGCCCGAGGGGTATCTCCCCTCCTGCCTGAGGGTGAGGCGGGGTTTCGAAGAATGTGCCTGCGCACATTCGAGCCGCCGAACGACCGCCGCGATGCAGCGCGGCGGGACGGACGGGGTGCTCTAGTATGGGCGCGGGGTGGTGGGAGTTCGGAGCGATGACCATGGAGCATCGAGCGGCAGAAATCCGTGCCGGGCTGAACCACCCGGTCATCGACGGCGACGGCCACTGGATGGAGCCGATCCCGATCTTCCTCGAGCACCTCAGCGAAGTGGGCGGACCGGGATCGGTCGACCAGATGCGAGAGTTCTGGCGCGGACGGGATGCCTGGTATCGCGCGAGCTGGCCGGAACGCCACCACAAGCGCCTGCGCAGGACGATCTGGTGGGGCGTGACCAGCAATACACTCGACAAGGCAACTGCCCTGCTGCCCGCCCTGCTCAACGAGCGCCTGCCGGATCTGGGCATAGACTTCGCGCTGATCTATCCGAGCTTCGGGCTGACCATCAACACCATTCCCCGGGACGACCTGATCTGCGCGGCGGCTCGCGCTTACAACAGGATGACGGCGGAGATGTTCGCGCCGTATGCCGCGAGGTTCGCGCCGGTGGCTGTTCTGCCCGCGCACACGCCGCAGCAGGCCATCGAGGAGCTGGAATACGCGGTCGGGCAGCTCGGCTACAAGGCGATCATGCTGCGGGGGAACCAGGAGCGGCCGATCCGGAGCGCGGCGGAGGGCATCGATCCGCAGAAGGCCGCGTGGTACTGCGACACCATCGCCCTCGACAGTCCCCATGACTACGAGCCGTTCTGGAGGCGGTGCGTCGAGCTCAAAGTCGCCGTGACCCAGCACGCGGGCAGCCCGCGCTGGGTGGACCGCGCCTCGATCAGCAATTTCACCTACAACCACGTCGGCCACTTCGCCGAGTCGAACCACGCCTTCGCGCGGGGTGTCTTCCTGGGCGGCGTTGTGCGGCGCTACCCGAGCCTCAATTTCGGGTTCATGGAAGGCGGGGTGAGCTGGGCCTGCCAGATGTGCGCCGACCTGATCGAGCACTGGGAGAAGCGCCGCCGCGCCGGGCTGCAGCACCCGGCCGCGACCAGCGTCGCCGAGCTGCGCCGCCTCATCGGCCGCTACGGCGGTCAGCGGCTGAAGGCGAACGCCGACGCGATCATGGGGAGCCTGGACGCGTTCCGGCCGGAGTGCAGCCTGGAGGAGCTCGGGCGCCCCGAGCACGTCACGGACGATTTCGAGGCGGCGGGCATCAATTCGAAGGACGACGTGCGCGCGGTCTTTGCGAACAACTTCTACTTCGGCTGCGAGGCGGACGACCAGGCAACGATGTGGACGTTCGATCCCCGCATGGGCGTCCGGCTGCGCCCGGTGTTCAGCTCCGACTTCACGCATTTCGACGTGCCCGACTTCAGGGAGGTGGTCCCCGAGGCTTTCGAGATGGTGGAGAAGGGCTACGTCACGGAGCTGGATTTCCGCGAATTCACGTTCGCCAACGCCGCGCGCCTGCACACGCGCAACAACCCGGACTTCTTCAAGGGCACGGTCGTCGAGCAGGCCGTGGCCGACGAGATCGGCCTGCCAGTGGCCGCGTGACGGCGAATCGGAGGAGAGAATGAAGATCAAGGCCGCGAACGGCGTCGCCCGCATTCTCAAGGCCGAGGGCGTGGGGTGGGTGAGCTGCTATCCCACGAGCCATATCAACAACGCGTGCGGTGAAGAGGGCGTGCCCATCTACATGATGGGCGAGGAGCGATTCGGGGTCGCGGTCGCCGACGCCTTTTCGCGGGTGACGTGCGGCAAGCGCATCGGCGTGTGCACCGCCATGGCGAGCCTCAATGCCGCCGGCATCCAGATGGCCTACGGGGCGATCGCGCAGGCGTGGGAGGATTCCTCGCCCGTGCTGGTGATCGCGGAAGGCCTCGGCCGGGGCGCGAGCCGGCACACGCACTACGATATCGCCGAGGCGCTGCGGCCGGTCACGAAGTGGACCGGCACGATCGACCGCGCCGAGCTGGTGCCCGACTACATGCGCCGCGCCTTCACGCACCTGCGCTCGGGCCGGCCCGGCCCGGTGCTGCTGCTCGTGCCGAAAGACCTCGGCGAATACGACGAGGCGCAATATCCCTACACGCCGGTGAAGGGCTGGCGGGCCGGTCCCGATCCGGACGACGTGAAGAGCGCGGTCAGGGCGCTCCTCGCCGCGAAGGACCCGCTCATCCACGTGGGCGAAGGCGTCTACTACGCCGACGCGACGGCGGAGCTCCTGCAGTTCGCCGAGCTCGCCCAGGCGCCGGTGCTGACGACGCTCAAGGCCAAGGGCACGTTCCCCGAGAACCATCCCCTGTCGGTCGGCGTGCGCGGCTCCCATGCGGCGCACTTTCTCCACAAGTGCGACCTGCTCTTCTCCATCGGCTCGAGCCTGTTCCCCAACCGCTTCAGCCACGCCGTCCCCGAGCCGGAGAAGAAGACCATCGTGCAGTGCACAGTGGACACGCTCGACATCAACCGCAGCTACGAGACGCGGCACGCCGTGATCGGCGACGCCAAGCTCACTTTGAAGGCGCTGGCCGCGGAGCTCTCGAAGGCGGGCGGGCCGAGGAAGAACGGCGCAGTGCTCGAGGAGATCCGCGCCGCGCGCAAGACCTTCCAGGACAAGTTCCGGCCGCTCATGGAGTCGAGCGAGAAGCCGATCAACCCGTACCGCGTGATCGGCGATCTCATGAAGGTGCTCGATCCGAAGCAGTCGTTCGTGACGGCGGACTCGGGCAACACGCGCGATCAGACCAGCACGGTGTACGAGGCCCAGATCCCGCGAGGCCACCTGGGCTGGGGCAACGTCTCGACGCTCGGCTTCAGCTTCGCGGGGGCGTTCGCGGCGAAGCTCGCGTATCCCGACCGCCAGTGCGTCAACATCACCGGCGACGCGGGCGTGTGCTACATGATGGGGAGCTTCGAGGCGGCCGCGCGCTACGGCATCGGCATCACCACGCTGCACATCAACAACGGCGGCTACTCCGGCTACGGGCCGGGATTCTGGGGCGCGGGCCACGATCCCTACACCTGGAAGGTGTCGGACCATGCGTCGGCCTGCATGGCCTCGATGGCGCGCGCCGTCGGCTACCACGCCGAGGACGTGACCGAGCCTTCGGAAATCATTCCCGCGATGAAGCGCGCGTTCGACGAGAACGCGAAGGGCCGGCCGGCCTTCCTCGAGTTCATCTGCTCGCACCACCCGGTGCACGGCGGCTGGGTAGGCCGCGAGTGACGTGGTCCTGAAAAAGGTGTCAGGAACCTTTTAGTGAAACGGTGACAGGAAAGAAAGGTTCCTGACACCTTTTTGCGACTTACAGGTAGCGGGTCGGCCAGTTGATGGTCCGCCACATGTGCGCGGACGGGCTCTGGTCGAAGCCCAGGCCTTCCTTGGGCTGCCGGAAATGGCGGCCGACGATGTCGGTGAACTCCTCCAGCTCGACGTGCGCCTTGGGATCGAACGCATAGAGGTCGTTCACCGTGAGCAGCCGCGCCGACATGTAGTACTTGTGCGTGCGCGCGTACTGATACTCGCGCTCGACGTAGGGCTCGGGCTTGAAGTCCGCGCCGAACAGCCGGATGTAGGACTCGGGATAGGTGTAGCCCACTGACTCGTCCGGGTAGAAGCGCAGGACCTGGTGGTAGCGGATGGCGAAGGTCACCTCCTCGTCCACGTACGGCTCGACGAGCTGGGCGGCCCAGTAGCCGTGGTCGGCGCGGATGAACCCGATGTTGCCGATGTCGTGGAGCAGGCACGCCAGCACGATCTTCTCGGCTGCGCCGTTCTTCTGCGCGAGCCGCGCGCTCTGCAGCAGGTGCGCCGCGGGCCCAAAGCGGTGCCTGAAGAAATCGAGCAGGGTCGGGCGGTCCGGCATCCGCGACAGCCGCGGGTCGTGCCCCATGAGGTGAAGCCGGCCGCGGGCGTCCTGCTTCGCCGGCGCCTCCCGGGGATCGCGCTCGCCCGAGGTGTAGAGCACCGACTTCACGATCACGAGCCGGTCCATCGCCTCGCTCAATGCGTGATCGGCGGCTTCGGCTCTGGCCAGCATCGACATATCTGCCATGATCGTTCGCGCTGTTCGTGATTGTCAAGCGTGGGCGCGCGCCGGGCAGTATGATAAAAGGTGTCAGGAACCTTAACTCAAAAGGTTCCTGACACCTTTTCCTAAGGGAGGGCGAGATGAAATTGAGCCTTGCAGCGGTGTTTGTTTCGCTTCTTGCGTTCGCGAACTTCGCGCAGGCTGCGCAGCGGCCCGCGGCGGAAGACGTGGCAAGGAACTATCCGTCGAGACCCATCCGCGTCATCGTGCCGCAGGCGCCCGGCGGCAGCAACGACATCTGGGCCCGCTATGTCGGGGGCAAGCTCTCCGAGCGCCTCGGCCGCACAGTCGTCGTCGACAACCGCCCGGGCGCCGAGGGCATGATCGGCACCGAGATCGTCGCGCGCGCGAATCCCGACGGCTATACGCTGCTCATGGCCTCGACGGCGTTCGTGATGAATCCGGCGGTGATCAAGAAGCTCCCGTACGATCCGGTGAAGGACTTCGACTGGGCGGCGACGTTCGGCAGGGCGCCGGTCCTTATCACCGTGGGGCCGGCCGCGCCGGTCAACTCGCTCAAGGACCTCATCGTGCTCGCCAAGTCCAAGCCGAACTACATCACGATGGCTTCGGCGGGCGGATTCATGCACTTCGTGTCGGCCATGTTCCGCAGCCATGCCGGGTTCACGGGGGAGATCGCCCTCTACAAGGGCGGCGCCCCGGCGCTGATCGACGTGATGTCGGGCCAGGCGCACATGGCCATCGCGACGATCCCCACCGCGAATCCGCATCTGCGTTCGGGCAAGGTCAAGGCGCTGGCGGTCGGAGCCACCAAGCGCGCGCCGACCCTCCCCGACGTGCCCTCCACGGTGGAGGCAGGCCTGCCGAGCTACCAGGCCGACATCTGGTGGGCATGGGCAACGACCGCGGGCACGCCCCAGCCCGTCATCAACAAGCTGAACGCCGAGATCGCGAAAGTTCTCATGCTGCCCGAGACCGCGAAGCGCTTCGCCATGGACAGCGCGGAAGTGGACATCCGCACGCCCGCGGAGATCCGCAAGATGATCGTGGCCGACCTCGCCAAGTGGGAGAAGGTCGCCCGGGACGCGGGAATGGAAAAGCGCTAGCGCGGGACGCCCTATCTGGGACGCCTTACCCGCGACGCCGCGGCCTCCGACATACCATCGCGATCCGGAGCCTTCCCGCGTCGGCCGCCGAGCGCCACCGGGGGTCGCATCCCCACAAGAAACGTGGGGCCCCTGCTCCGCCCCTCGGCGCTCACGTCGAGTGCGATGAGAACGCCACCGTGCCGGCGCGCGCCTTGTCGTCGGTCTTGACGTTGACCAGGGCCACCATGCCCTGATCCACCTTCTTCTGGGCGCGCTGCAGCGCGGGTCCGATGTCTTCCGGCTTCTCCACGTACTCCCCGTAGCAGCCCAGTGATTCGGCCATCTTGTCGAAACGGGTATAGCCGAGATCGCGCCCGACTTTCTCGCGCTTCGGATCGGCCGTCCAGCCGCCGTTCAAGCTGATCACCACGAGCACCGGGACCTTGTGCCGCACGGCCGTGTCCAGCTCCATGCAGTTCAGCCCGAAAGACCCGTCGCCGTGGACCACGATGACCTGCTTGTCCGGCCGCGCGATCTTGGCGCCCACGCCGAAGGGCATGCCCACGCCCATCATCCCGAACGGGCCGGAATTCAGCCGGTGGCCCGGCGAGAAGGTCGGCATGGACTGGCGGCCGTAATTCAGGATCTCCTGCCCGTCCACGATCAGGATGGCGTCGCGCTTCATGAAATTCTTGACTTCCTCGCACAGCCGCAGCGGGTGGATCGGCGTCGCGTTCATCGCCATCCCGCCCCCGGTCTCCTTGCGTTTCTCCGCCTCGCCCTCGCCGAGCTTCTTCCGCCAATTTGAGTATTGGCCCTCTTTCACGCGGCCCGGCATCGCGGCGAGAAGCTGCTGCAGCACCGCCTTGCAGTCTCCGACGATCCCGATATGCACCTTGCGCGGTGACGATGAGATCTCGTCCGCATCGATATCGATCCGCGCGATCGTGGCGTTGGCGGCAAAGCGCGGCGGCGCGGCGTGGCCGATGATGTAATTCATGCGCGTGCCGATGATGAGGATAAGGTCGGCATCCTTGAACGCCGAGGAGCGCATGGTGAGGAAAGACAGCGGATGGTCGTCGGGCAGCACGCCGCGGCCCTGCGGCGTCGTGTAAAAGGGTATGCCCGACTTCTCCACGAAGGATTGCAGCTCGGTCCACGCCTGCGACCAGATGACGCCGCTGCCGGTGAGTATGATCGGCTGCTTCGCCTTGGAGAGCGCATCGACCAGCTCGTCGACGCGCGCATTCTCGCCCATAGGCCGCGGATTGAGCAGCGCGCGGCCGGAGAGGCTCCAGTCGACCTGCTCTTCCGGGATCTTGTCGTAGAGGATATCCGCCGGAAAGTCGAGATACACCGGCCCGGGCTTGCCGCCCATCGCCTTCTGGAAAGCCATGTTCACCATCTCGGGTATCCGCTTCAGGCTGACGACGCGGTCGGCCCACTTGGTGACGCCCTTCATGATCGCGAGCTGGTCGATCTCCTGGAAGGTCTGCCTGCCGAACTGGCGGATGGCGCTCGAGCCGCCGACCGCCACGACCGGGCAGCAATCGATCAGGGCGTTGGCGACGCCGGTCGTCAAATTGATCACGCCGGGACCGCTCGCCGCCATGCAGACGCCCGGCTTCTGGAGCAGCCGGCTGTAGGCCTGCGCCATCAGCGCGGCCGCCTGCTCGTGGCGCACGTCGATCGGGCGTATGCCCTCCTTAACGCAGGATTGCTCGGCGAGCATCATCGGCCCGCCCATGATGAAGAATAGATCTTTCGTCCCCTCGTTCTTCAGGGACCGCCCCAGGATTTCAGAGCCCGTCACGTCCGCCATTGTCGTCTCCCTTATTGGTCAGGCCGCCGCCTGGCTGGATTCCGCCGGCGAATACGCGCGGATGATCTTCTCCGCCCGCAGCGCCGCCACCTGGTCCTCGCTCATGCCGAGCCAGTCCTTGAGCACCTCCGCACTGTGCTGGCCGAGCAGCGGGGCCGGTTTCACGGGCGCCGTCCTGCCGTTGAAGCGCACGGCCCAGCCTGCCATCTTGAACGGGCCATTGGTCGGGTGCTGGATGGTCTGGATGATGCCCCGCTCCTCGAAATTGGGATCGTTCATCAGCTCCAGCGTGTCGCGAACGGCGCCCGCGGGCACGGCCGCCCCGATCACGCGCATGCACTCGTACTTGTCGTGCTTGCGGGTGAATTCCGTGATGATCCTGTCGACTTCGGCCTCGTTCTTGAGGCGCGCCTCGCGGGTCTCGAAGCGCGGGTCGCCGATCAGGTCCTTGCGGCCGATCGCTTCGAGCAGATTCGGCCAATGCTGCGGGTTGGCGCGGCTGGTATAGACGTAGACATAGTCGTCCGGCCCGCCCGGCGCGCACGGATAGATGTCACAGGGCGGATTATTGGGCTCGAGCGTCTTCGCGCCGGCACGCCGGGCCGGCTTGCCGGTCTTGCTGGTGACGCCGAATGCATTGCGGATGTAGTGCAGCATCGAATCCTGCATGGCCACCTGGAGGTG
>DATBMB010000023.1:0-16737 GCA_036555035.1 Burkholderiales bacterium
CACCATGACTTTCTTCATCACCAGCACCGGCACCGGCAAGGGCGCGGACTTCGGCGGCCTGGAAGGCGCGGACCAGCACTGCCAGGCCCTTGCGGGCAAGGTCGGCGCCGGGCACCGCACGTGGCGCGCCTACCTGAGCAACTCGCTCTCCCCCGCCTCGCCCACCGTGCACGCCAGGGACCGCATCGGCAAGGGGCCGTGGCAGAACGCCAAGGGCGCGGTGATCGCGAACAATCTCTCCGAGCTGCATGGCAAGAACAATCTCAGCAAGCAGACCGCATTGAACGAGATGGGACAGATGGTGAACGGCCGCGGCGACACGCCCAACGAGCACGACATCCTCACCGGCTCGCGGCCGGACGGCACCGCGATGGCGGGAGATCCCGGCAAGACCACCTGCGGCAACTGGACGCTGAGCGGCGCGGGCGCGGCGATCGTCGGACACCACGACCGTCTGGGCCTGCGCGACGACGAGGCCTCGCGCTCCTGGAATTCCTCGCACCCCTCGCGCGGCTGCAGCCTGGACAACCTGAGGGCCTCGGGCGGCGCAGGGCTGATCTACTGCTTCGCGGCGAACTGAGCCCCGCGCAGAAAGGTGGGCAGCGCGGCGCGGTCCGCAGTGGGTGCGCCGAGACGGGTCAGCACGGCGAGCGCGGAGGCCTGCAGCCGCCAGCAGGAAGCGCGCAGCGCCGCCTGCGCGGCCGTCACGGCTGACGCCCTCGAGCCCGCGTCCGCCGCAGAGTCCGCGCGCAGCCTCAGCGCGCTGGCGCGCAGTCCGCAGCCCGGATGCGCGTCGAGCGACGCCAGGATGCGCGCCATCTGCGGCGGCGACGCCGGGCGCTCGCGCAGCGCGCCCAGGATCGCGCCGGCAAAGGGCGTCGCCGGGTCCGCGGCCAGCACGCGCTCCATCGCGTTCCACATCGCCTGCGCTTCGCCCGTTGTTGCGCCCGCCGCCGCGCAGCGCAGCGCCCCGTAGAGCGACCAGGCGACGTCGAAGTCTCCGCGCGGCAACTCGGCGAGGCTCCCCTCGGGCCCCTCGAGGAGCTGCTGCCGCACCTGCGCGTAGAGCGCCGGATCGAAGTCGGCTCCTGCAAACGCCGGCGCGAGCCTCCGCAAGGCCTCGGCCAGCGGCAACGGCGTGCCGCCGGCCGGGGCAACCGTTTCCGGGCACCGGCGGGCTTCCACGGGCTCGTGCCTGACGGGAGCGTCGCCGAGCGGCCCGCCGAAGCGGGAAGCGTCGAGCGGCGGCGACAACGTGCCTTCCTTGTGCGCGAAGATCGCGCG
Source organism: Burkholderiales bacterium (assembly GCA_036555035.1). Taxonomy (GTDB): domain Bacteria; phylum Pseudomonadota; class Gammaproteobacteria; order Burkholderiales; family SG8-41; genus SG8-41. The sequence goes on from DATBMB010000023.1 coordinate 1,285, forward strand.
CCTCGAGTCGTAGAGAAGCAGTCCCAGGGTCGGCAGCCCGCGCGACCACTCGGCGCGGCCCCACGCCCGGGAGGAATCGTCGACGTGCCATGCGTCCGCGCCGCCGGCGTCGAACAGGATTCCGACTCCATTGGCAGTCGCAGCGCCCTGCGCGAGCAGCGACGCCGAATACCGATCGTCGCCCGCGGCGTCGGCCAGCACGCCCACCGCGAGATCGAGTCCCATGCCCTGCCCCACGCCGTAGGAAAGCGCGTAGCGGTCGTCGCCGGCCTCGTCGCGCAGAACCCCGACCGCCTCGTGCACCCCGGCGCCCTGCGCGTAGCGCGTCGCCCGGTAGCGATCGGCGCCACCGCGGTCCCAGAGCAGGGCGAGGCCGTAGTAATAGCCCGCGCCCTGCGCGTACATCTGCGCCTCGTAGCGGTCCGCGCCCGCGTCGTCGCGCAGGATGCCGGCGCCGCCTCCCAGCAGCGTGCGGTAGCCTAACGCGGCGCCCTGCGCCCAGCTCAGCCCCCCGCCGCGCCCGAAGACGTCGACGAGCCCTCCCGAGACGTAGGAGTCGTTGCCGCTGCGGTCCCACAGCAGGCCCACGCCGTCCGCCAGGCCGAACCCCTGGCCGCCGGCGCGCAGCCGGTAGGCGTCGCTGCCGGCGAGATCCACGAGCGCTCCGAGACCGAGCGCGGCGGCGCCCTGCCCGAAGAGCTCCGCGGAGTAGCGATCGTCGCCCGAGAAATCCACGACGATCGAGGCGCCCGCGATCGCCGCTCCCAGCCCGGGTCCCGCCATCGCGTAGATGTCGTTGCCCGAGAGATCGACAATGGCGGAAAGCCCGTGCACGGCGACATCGGAGCCGAGATAGCGATCGTCGCCACCCAGATCCACGATGACCGAGATCGCTCCGCCCGTCGCGGGCGATCGCAGGTACTGGTCGTTGCCGCCGGGATCGATGATCACGGCCGCATCCGGGCCGTGCACGTCGATCCCGCGCGTGCCGATCACCACCACGCCGACCGCGGATTCGAACCGCGCCCCCGTCTCCGGGAACTCGATGCGATCGCCGCCCTCGCGCAGGGCATGCGCGAAGCGCGCGGTCGCGTTCAGGAACAGCGTCGTTGCGCGTCGGAGCAAAGTCTCGTCGTAGCCGGCGCCAATCTCCTGCAGCCGGTTGAGCGAGGGCAGGTTATTGCGGAGCTGCGCAACGAGTGCTTCAGCGTCAACCGCGGGACCGCGCGCCGCCATTCGCAGCACGCGCTGCGCCTCGGCGAGCTCGGCCAGGTACGCATCGAGGATCTCGCGCAGCGGAGCCTGCGCCATGCCGGGGACAGGCTGTGGCGCCGCAACCGCGGACAAGCTGCCTACCCATGCGCGCAGGGCGCCCGGCACGGAGCGGTCGAACAGCGTGGCGGCATCGGCCGCCGCCAGCGGCCCGGCCAGCAGCTCGCGCACGATCGGTGGCGACGCGGGCGGCGGCGTGAGGTCGTGGCGGATGACGTTGTCGATGACGAAAAGCGCGTCCGTGCCGAGGCCGCGGTGCTCGAGGATCGCGTCCACGCGCGCTTGGAGCGCGGTGTCACGAGTTGTGCTGGCGGAGGGCAGCGTCGCGCAGGCCGCGACGAGCAGCGCGGCGACGAAAATGGGGAAAGACCCCATTTTCCAACCGCTACGCTATCGGTCGCCGCCCGCCTGCTGCGCGCGCTGCTGCATCTGCTCCTGCATCTGGTCGATCCGCTGCTGCGCGCGGTCCTGGCTGCGCTTGCCTTCCTCCATCTCCTGCTTCTTGATGGAGGCGCCCGTCGCCGCGGTGGTCGCCGTGTCAACGCCGCAGCCGGCGAGAATCGCCAGAGTCATGGCAAGGATCAGGTTCTTCATGAGCGATCTCCTATCGAGCCCCCTCACCCTACCCTCTCCCCCAACCGGGGGCGAGGGAGTCTGTATTCTTACCCTCTCCCCCAGCCGGGGGCGAGGGCGTTTGGCTCAGTCGGCGTTCGCCCCGGCCGCGGCCCGGGCGCCCTTGTCCAGGCGCCGCAGGACCTTCACCCGCTGCACCGTGTCGCCGGCGAGGTGCGTCCACACCATCGCGTCGCGCACGAGCTTGTCCACGCGCGCGTTCATCATGCAGCCCTCGGCGCCGTGGATCTCCATGTTCAGGCGCGTGACGCGCTGGATGACGTCGGTCGACCAGTTCATGACGAGCCCCGCGTTGGCGGAGTGCTCCTTGCGGTCGTGCTGCCACGCGACCCGCATCACGAACGAGCGCAGCGCTTCGGTCAACGCGTGCATTTCGTTGATTCTCAGCTGCACGAGCTGATGCTCCACGAGGTACTTGCCGGCGCGCTTGTGCGTCCGGGCGAAGCCCATGGCCAGCTGGCACGCGTCGTCGCACACCCCGAGCGCGTTCGCCGCGAGCTCCAGGTCGCCGAAGATGTCCCCGCCCGTGGTGTCGCCCTTGCCCGCCTTGACCGAGCCGGTGCCGACGTCGCCCACGACGTTGGCGTGTGGCACGCGCGCGTTCTCGAAGATCAGCTCCGCGTTCTGGTAGAAGCGCCAGCCGCGCTTGTTGAACACCTTGCCGACGCGAAAGCCCGGCGTCGACTTCGGCACCATGAAGAGCGTGCCCCCCTTGCGGATGTCCACCTCCGGATTGGTGCGCGCGTCTATGAAGAAGAGCGAGCCGACGCTGCCGTTCGCGATGAAGCATTTCTCGCCGTTGAGTATCCAGTCATCGCCGTCGCGCACCGCGCGCACCCGGTAGCCGGCCTTGGGGTCGTCCTCCGGCGGCATGCGGTTGTCGGAGCCGGCGTTGGGCTCGGTGATGCCCCGGCCCATCACGTAGCGGTGGTCCGCGAGGAAGGGCTTGAGAAAGCGCTCCTTCTGGTCATTGCTGCAGGCAACCGCGATGAGGTGGCTCCACTTCCAGTTCTGGCTGAAGGCCTTCGACATCGCGGAATCGCCGCGGGCCAGCTCCGCCATCACCAGCGCCTGCGACACGAAGTCCGCCCCGGGCCCGCCCCACTCCTTGGGAACGGCGAGCGTGCGGAATCCGAGCTTCGAGCCCTTCTCGATGATGTCCCAGTCCCACGGCTCGAAGCCGCCCTCGATCTGGTCGCGCTCGAGCGAGCGCGGGCGCAGTTCCTCGTCCGAAAATTTCCGCGCCTCGGACTGCCAGTGGCGCTGCTCTTCGTTCAGCGAAAAATCCATCACTTACCTCTCAATAAATCTCCCCTCCTGCCCGAGGAGGGGTGCTCGCGAAGCGAGCGAGGTGGTGGGAGCGCATTTTCCTCGTTCCTACGCGGCCAGCGGCCGCTGATAGCCGGCGACTGCTTCCGCTACCGCCAGTTTCGCGGCGCCGTCGGTGTCCTCGGAATGGAGGAACACCATCGAATCGTGCACGTACTTCTGCAGCGGCATGTCGCGCATCACGCCCATGGCGCCGAAGCACTCCGCCGCGAGCAGCGCGACTTCGTTGACGGCCTGCGCCGTGTAGACCCGCGCAACGACGGGAAGCGGCAGATGCGTCTCGCTGCCGTCGGCGACCGCCCCGGGATGATCGAGCGCCCAGGCCGCCTTCCAGATGATGCTGCGGGCGAGCTCCAGCCGGATCGCGCAATCGGCGAGCTTCGTGCCGATCGCCTGGTGCTCGATGATGTTGCGCCCGCCCTGCCGCCGGATCTTCGAATAGTCCACGGCGGCGTCAAACGCGGCGCGCCCGAGCCCGAGGTTGACCGCCGCGAGCGGCGGCACCCCGCGCGCCAGTTCCGCGGCGAGCGCAGGCGCGCTCCCGCCGAGCGCGTTTTCCGCGGGCACGCGGCAATCCTTGAACGTGACGCCCGCGCCCGCGCCGTGATGCCAGCGGATCACCTCGCCGATCGCCCTCAGGGGCTCGCGCACCGTGAGCCCCGGGGTGCCGCGGGGCACGAGCAGTGTCGCAAGGCCGCTTGCGCCGGTCCGCGCCTGGACCGCGATGAGCTTCGCGACCGCGGCGTTCGCGACGAAGGCAAGCGACCCGTTGATGACCCACTCCCTGCCCTGCTTCACCGCCGCCGGAAGCGCGTCGCTCTCGACCAGCGGCCGGTGGTAGCTCCAGCCCGCGTCTGCGCCGGGATCGCGCCCTGCGCAGGCGAGGTGATAGTGGTCATCCTTGATGAACTCCGGCAGGAAACGGGCGCGCTGCTCCGGCGTCATCACGCGGTCGAACAGGACATGGGCAAGCGTGGCGGTCTGCGCCAGCACCGCCGCAAGGTCCACGTCTCCGGCACCGAGCTCCTCCATGACGATGCAGGAGGTGAGGCCATCGGCGCCCGCGCCACCCGCCTCTTCCGCCAGGGCGAGCGTGCGCAGTCCCATCTGGGACGCCTTGTCGAGCAAGCCGGCGAGGAGCGGCTTCTCGAAGGGCTCCAGCCGCTTCGGGTTGAGGGCGGCGGGCTTGACCTCGGCCTCGACGAAGTCGCGCACCGTTTCGCGGAATTCCACCTGCTCCGGGGTGAGAGTGAGGTCGTACATGTCAGCGTTCCATAGTCTGGTCAGGCCGGAGGCGCCAGTGTATCAGCCGCCGGGAAAGCGCTGCCAGCATGTGGACCCATCCCGCTCCGCTCAACGCGCCTTGCCGCCGAGCTCGCGCAACTCCGCCAGCAGCGCGTCGCCGATCTCGATTCCGTCCGCGCGCGCCTGCGCCGCCGCGGCCTGGCGGCGGGCTCCGGGAAGACGAACGCCTTCCTCGGCAAGCATCTTCGTGATCATCGCCTCCAGGCGCGCGCCATACGATTCCGCGCCCGCGAGCGCATCCGGATCGATCGCCACGATGGCGTGGCCGATCCGGGGCTTTCCGCCGGGCTCGAAGTACGAGTCGTTCTCGAAGCTGAACGCGGCGCCGGTCAGCGCGACGCAGAGCACCTCCACCATCAGCGCCAACGCCGCTCCCTTCACGCCGCCGATCGCGGAGAGGCTGCCGGTCAGCGCGGCTTTCGGATCGGTGGTGGAGTTGCCGTCCTTGTCCACCGCCCAGCCGAGCGGAATGGGCCTCCCCTCCTTCGCATGGAGCATGATCTTGCCGCGCACGACTTCGGTGAGCGAAAGATCCACCACGATCGGGTCGGCGCCCTTGCGCGGGAAAACCGCCGCGATCGGGTTGGTGCCGAAGAATGCCTTCCTGCCGCCCCAGGCATTGATTGCCGCGGGCGAGTTGGTGAACGCAAGGCCGATCAACCCCGCCTGCGCGAGGGGCCCGAGGTGATCGGCCGCGGCGCCGAAGTGGTGGCTGTTGGTGACGCCGGCAAACGCGACGCCGTAGCGCTTCGCGCGCTTCAACGCTTCCTTCACCGCGAGCGCGCATGCCGGGAATGCGAGGCCGCCGGCGGCATCCACGAGGCAGGTTGCGCCTTTCTTCTTGACCACCCGCGGCTTCGCTTTGCCGTCCACGCGGCCTTGCCGCAGGTGCTGCGCGTAGAGCGCAACGCGCGACAGGCCGTGGCCGGAGAGCCCCTCCGCCTCCGCAGCGACCAGCGCCTGCGCCGTCGCCTGCGCCGCCGTCTTCGACGCCCCCGCACGCTGCAACGCACGGCGAGCGAGCGCGGTCAGCTCCTCGACAGCCTTTTTCGAAGGCATTCGCTCATCCTTGCACGGTGGCGGTCGCAGCTCCGATTGCCACGCAGATCAGCAGCAGCAGTACCGGTGAGAGGCCCCAGCGCGCGGCTGCGAATACCGCCGCCGAGCCGGCGAGCAATGCCGGATGCAGATCGAACAGGGGGTGCGCGAGGGTCACGATGGTGACCGCAAGCAGCCCGACCGCGGCGGCGGCGGCAAAGCGCCCGAAGGCCCGGAACCGCGCATAACGGTTCAGCCGCGACACCATGCCGGCAGATCCGGCTGCCAGCGCCACCGGAATCGCGAAGACCGCCGCGGTGGCGGCAAGCGCGCCGCCGACCCCCGCGACGTAATAGCCCACGAAAGCGGCCAGTATCAGGATCGGCCCCGGCGTCGCATACGCCAGTCCGACGCCGATGGCGAACTGCTGCGGCGTGAGCCAGCCCGTTTCTGCCACCGTGATGCGCTCGACCAGTGGAAGCGCTGCACCGCCACCCCCGAAGGCCATCGCGCCCACCACGAGGAATCGCGCGATCAGCTCGACAGTCTCATCCATCTTCGCGCTCGACGCCGATCAGCGCGCCAACCAAGCCCGCACCCACCACGATCGCCACTGCGTGAAGGAAGAATCCCAGCACGCAGCTTGTCAACAGGACAACGACGAGCGCCGTCCCGCGGGCGTTGCTCCGTGCGAGCCGCCACATTGCCATGGCAACCAATCCGACGACGCCGACCTGCACGCCGGCGAGCGCGCCGCGCACCCATGGCAGGTCGGGCAGTGCCAGCGAGGCGGCGGCCGCCACGACCATCAACGCCGCGGCCGGGGCGATGAACGCCGTTGTGGCGACTATCGCCCCGGGCCAGCCCCGCAGCCGCCAGCCGAGATACGCGACGACCTGGACACCGGTGGAGCCGGGCAGAGCCTGGGTGATTGCGAGGGCTTCGCCGATGTCCCGTTCCTGCAGCCACCGCCGCCGGTCGACGAGGCCGCGTTGCAGCAACGCGAGGGTCGCGCCGAGCCCGCCAAAAGCCACCGCGCCCAGCCGCAGCAGCTCCCAGCCGATGACGGTCAATGGCGTCCGCCGATCGCTGCTCACGCGTGCCCCGGCGGGGTCATTTCATTGAGCAGCGTGTCGCCGGGCTTCACGCGGGTGAACTCGACCGGGCGCGTGGATATCTCGAACCGGCCATCGCGCCAGCCGACGCAGACGTAGCGCGAGCGGTCGAGGTCGCGCTCCTCCGGGAAATCCGAGCGGTAGTGCGCGCCGCGCGAATCCTCGCGCGCCGCCGCGGACGCGCGGATCGCCTTCGAGACCAGCAGCAGGTTTTCGAGGTTCAGCCAGTCGTGCCAGGTCAGGTTGAACGCGAGGTTGGATCCCTCCACGCCGGCCGCATCGAGCCGCGCCTCGAGCTCGGCCAGGGCGCTTTCCGCGCGCGCCAGCGACGCGACGTCGCGGACGATGCCCACATCGTCCCACATCACGTCGTAGAGCCGCTCGCGGATCGCATTGAGATCACCGGCTCGGCGGCCGAGCGGAGCCCGTGCGCGCGCAACCGCGGCCTCGAGCGCGGCCGCGTCGGGCTCGCGGAATTCGCCCTGCCGCCTCACCCACGGTGCGATCGCCTCGCCCGCGATGCCGCCGAACACGGTGGAATTGGCGACACCGTTGCCGCCGAGGCGGTTCGCGCCGTGCACGCCGCCGGAGTCCTCGCCGGCGACGAAGAGGCCCGGCAGCTCCGTCGTGCAATCCCCCTTGAAAATCACTCCCCCCATCATGTAGTGCGCCGTCGGCACCACTTCCACCAGCCCGCCGGCGAGGTCGAAGCCGCAGTCGGCGCAGCGCTCGACCATCCCCTTGAACTCCCGGCGCACCCGTTCCGGGCCGAGATGCCCCATGCTGATGTAGACGCCGCCGTTCGGCGTCGTGCGCCCGTCCCGCATCTCGTTGTAGATCGCGCGCGAGACGATGTCGCGCGTGGCGCGCTCGCCCTTGAGATCGTAGTCCTGCATGAAGCGCCGCTTCGAGCCATCGAGGAGATGGCCGCCGGTGCCGCGCAGGCCCTCCTCGAGCACGGTGCCGGTCATGCGGGTGCCCGGCCCCGCGAGGAGCCCCGTCGGATGGAACTGCACCATCTCCATGTCGCGGAGCGTCAACCCGGCGCGCAGCGCCATGGCAAGCCCGTCGCAGGTCTTGTCGCCGGAAGGCGTGTGGTACTTGTACATGGTCGGGCCGCCGCCGGTCGCGAGCAGCACCGCCTTCGCCTGCACCAGCACGAACTCGCCGCTTCTCACGTCCAGCATCAGCACGCCCGCGAGCGCATCGCCGCCGCGGCTGCGGACGAGCTCGACCGCTCTATGCTCCTCCAGCCGCGCGATGCCGCGCGCCCACACCTGCTCGGCGAGGCGGTTGATGATCTCGATGCCGGTCAGATCGCCCTTGTGCACCGTGCGATCGAAGGTCTGCCCCGCGAAGGCCTTCTGGTGCAAGGTGCCGTCGGGATTGCGGTCGAAAAAGCAGCCGAGCTCGTTCTCGAGCTCCCGAATGCGCTCGATCGCCACCGTGACGAGCGTCCAGGCGAGCTCCTGGTCCGGCAGCCACTTGCCGCCTTCGATCGTGTCCATGAAGTGACGCTCGATGGAATCCTCCGGCGCAAGCGCGACGTTGTAGCCGCCCTGCACCATGCGCGTGCAGCCGCACTTGCCGAGGAGCCCCTTCACCGCGATGGTGATGGAAAGATTAGGATCCTCCTGGTTCGCGTGCAGCGCGGCGAACAGCCCCGCGCCGCCGGAGCCGAGGATGAGGATGTCCGTCTTGAGCCGCTTCACGTCGCCGGTCACGCGTCGCGCTTCACCCCGAGGGCGGCGAGCGCGGCGGCGCGCTTCGCGCGAGCTTCGGCATTGACCTCCGTGTAGAGGCTGCCGCCGTGCGCGTCCATCGCCACCAGCAGCGGGCCGAAGCCCTTCACCCGGAACTTCCACAGCGACTCGGGATTGAGATCGTCGAGGTCCACATCCTCGATCGCTTCCACCCAGGTGGTCTCGAGCGCGGCGGCTCCGCCGATCACCGCGAGGTAGGCGCCCCCGAACTCCTGGAACGCCGCTGCCGAGCCCGCGCCGAGCCCACCCTTGCCGATCAGGATGCGCGCGCCGTATTCCTGCATCAGCGGGCGCGTGAAGCGCTCCATGCGCGCGCTGGTGGTGGTGCCGACGCACACCGGCGCGTAGCCGGTCGGCGCGGCCTGGGTCTCGCCGACCCAGCGCACGTTGGGCGCGGTGTGGATCAGCGCGTGGCCGCGCAGGTCGAAGCGGGTCTTGCGCCCGCGGTCGAACATGTGGATCAACGTCGCGTCGCGGATTCCGAAGAGCGTGCCGTCGAGCGTCACCGTGTCGCCCACGAGCAGCCGCCTCACCTGCTCCTCGCCTACCGGCGCCGTGAAGTCGTAATGCGCCACTTAAAAGCCGTAAGTCATGCCTTGCGGCGTGAAGGTCGCCGAGGCGCGGCGCGCGGCGTGGCACTGCATGTTCACCGCCACCGGGTTCATCGTGATGTGGGTCGCCGCGAGCTCCACGTGCACGGCGAATGCGGTGGAGTCGCCGCCCAGCCCCTGGGGGCCGACGCCCAGCTGGTTCACCGCTTGGGACAGTTCCGCCTCGAGCTTCGCGCCTTCCGCGTCCTCGCTCCGGGTGCCGAGCGGGCGGATCGCCGCGAGCTTGGCGAGCGCGACGCACAGGTCCGCGCTGCCGCCTATGCCTACACCGACGATCGTCGGCGGGCAGGTCTTGCCGCCGGCCTCCAGCACGCAATCCACGACGAAGGTCTTGATGGCGTCCACCCCTTCGGCCGGCACCGCCATCTTGAGCCAGGAATTATTCTCCGAGCCGCTGCCCTTGGGGATCATCTGTATGGTCAGCTCCTCCGGGCGGTCGGAATAGCTGAAGTGGATCGCCGGGATCCGGATCCCGCACGAGGTCTGGTCGTTGACCCGGGTGATCGGATGCACGACCGAGGAGCGCAGCGGGTGCTCGTTCGTCGCCCGGGCGCAGCCCCGCGTGATCGCGGCCTCGAGGTCGACGCCGTCCACCTGGACGTTGCGCCCGATCGTCACGTTGTAGATCGGCACGCCGGTGTCCTGGCAGGTGAGGTTGTCGGTCGCTTCGGCGACGGCGACGTTCCTGATGATCGTGCCGAGAACCTTCTTCGCGCGCGCGCTGGTCTCGGACGCGTCGAGCCGCGCGAGTCCCTGCTTGATATCCGGCGGCAGGATCTTCAGAGCCCGGATGTAGAGCTCCTTCGCCGCCTCCTCGATCTGCTTCAGATCAACTTTCAAAGCCGTGCCCGCCTGCTGCGAGGCGCGCGATTTGAGTGCTCAGTTCACCTCGATCTTGCGTGCCCGGACCACCTTGCCCCAGCGCGCGGTTTCCTCCTTCATCGCCCTCGCGAAATCCGCGGGCGTATTGCCGACCGGTGACATGCCGAGCTCCTCGAAGCGCTTCCGGACCTCGGCGTTGCCGAGCACGGTGACGACGTCGCGATGGACCTTGTCGATCACCGCCTTCGGCGTGCCGGCGGGCGCCACCAGCCCGAACCAGCCCAGGTTCTCGAACCCGGGCAGCGTTTCCGAGACGGCCGGCAGGTCCTTGACCTGCGGCGAGCGCTGCCGGCTGGTCACCGCGAGCGCGCGGATCCTGCCGGCCTTCACGAAGCCGATCGCGGCGGAGAGATTGGGCGTGAGCAGCTGGATCTGGCCGCCGGCGAGATCGGCCAGGGCAGGGCCTTCGCCCTTGTAGGGGACGTGGATGGCGTCGATGCCCGCCGTGTAGAGGAAGTTCTCCGCCGCGAGGTGGGTCTGCGAGCCGATGCCCGCGGACCCGAAGGTGATTGCGCGCGGCTTCGCCTTGGCGAGCGCGATCAGCTCCTTCAGGTTCTTTGCCCCCACGTTGTTCGCCACCGCGACGATCTGCGGACCGCTCGCGACGTTGGTGATTGCAATGAAGTCCTTCTCGGCGTTGAAGGAGATCTTCCGGTAGATGTGCTGGTTCGCCGTCACCACCGAGCCCGAGGGCATGAACAGCGTGTAGCCGTCGGCCGTTGCCTTGGCCGCAAGCTCCGCCCCGATGTTGCCGGCGGCGCCTGCGCGGTTGTCCACCACGACGGTCTGGCCCCAGATGTCGGTCAACCGGGGCGAGATGACGCGCGTCACGATGTCGGTCGCGCCGCCGGGCGCGAACGGCACGATGATGCGCACGGGCCGGACGGGATAGGTCTGGGCGTGGACCGCGAACGCGATCCCCAGCAGTGCCGGTACGACGATCCATCGGGCGATAGGCATGATTTTCTCCTCGGATACGTTTTGACGGGAAACGGCTTCGGACAACCTTACCCGATAAGCGCCCGCCGCAGCAAGATCGCGGAGCCTAGAGGCCGCCCGCGTCCGCGGCGAGGCGCCGCAGCTCGCGGCGCAGCCGCTCGCGCACCGCGCGATACGCGGGCCGGTTGATCACGTTCGCGATCTCGTAGGGGTCGCGGTCGAGATCGTAGAGCTCGTCGAGCTCGCCGTTCCTGCCGCGGTTCACCCAGCGGATGTACTTGTGGCGCTGCGTACGCACCGCCTTGTAGGTCATCGCCACGAGCCAGGGGTAGGCGTTCTCGGCCCAGTACTCCATAAGGAACGACTTGCGCCAGCCCGCCCGCCGCCCCGCGAGGAGCGGCAGCAGCGAGCGGCCCTGGATGTGCGCGCCCGGCTTCCCGCCCGCGAGCTCGATCAGCGTCGGCGCGATGTCCTGGCAGATGACGAGATCCGCGATTCGCGTGCCGGACCGGATGCGCTTCGGGTAGCGCGCGATGAACGGCGAGCGAATGCCTTCCTCGTAGGCGAAGCGGCGCTCCGGCCCCAGACCATGCTCGCCGAAGAAATAGCCGTTGTCCCCGAAGAACAGGATGAAGGTGTCGTCGAGCTGGCCGGCCCCCTCGAGCGCCTCGAGGAGCATGCCCACGCCCTCGTCCACCGCCGCCATCATGCAGGCGCGGAGCCGTATTTCCTCCTGCTCACCGGCGTGGATCGCATCGAGCAGCGCGCGCGACTGCGCATTGGTCCGCAGCCGCAGCGCTTCTTCCCACGCCGGCTTGCTCTTCACGACCTCGGCAGCCGGAAGCATGTTGGGCTTCTTGGGGAACACGCCGCCCCTGTAGAGATCCTTGTGCCGCGCGGCCGGGCGGTAGCCTTCCATCATGGCCGTGCCGTCGGCAGCCTGCTCCGCGTCCGGGTGCACCGCCTTGTGCGCGAGGAAGAGCGACCACGGCCCGCGATGCGCGCGCTTGACGAAGTCCACCGCCATCGCGTTCAGGATGTCCGTGATGTAGCCGGAGTGCTGTACGTAAGTGCCCTGCACGTTCAGCTTCGGGTCGTTCAGGCGCCCGTGGCCGTCGAAGCTCACCCAGTGGTCGTAGCCCGGCCTCGGCGCGCCGCTGTTGCCCATGTGCCACTTGCCGATGTGCGCGGTCTCGTAGCCGAGCCGCTTCAACTCCAGGTGGTAGTTCGGCAGCCGATGGCTCGCAGCGTCGCGCGCGACGTTGTCGATGATGCCGTGCCGGCTCGCGTACTGGCCGGTCAGGACGGAAGCGCGGTTGGGCGAGCAGATCGGCGTCGTGTGAAACGCCCGCTCGAAGAGCGCGCCCTCGCGCGCGATGCGGTCCGCGTGCGGGGACTTCATGTAAGGATGGCCGCCGGCGCCGAACTCGTCGTAGCGCAGGTCGTCGACCAGGATGATCAGGAAATTGGGCCGCTTCGCCATATTCGTATATCCCTCCCTCTCAGGGGGGCGAGGCGGGGTTTCGAGGAGCATGTCTCCGAGCCGCCGAGCGCCCAACCCGATGCAGCGGGTTGGGACGGGCGGGTTGCGGTGGGAGTGTTTCCACTCTACTCCGCACGAATTCCAGAGGCCTTCACCACTTTCCCCCACCGCTCGTAGTCGGTCCTGAGATAGGCGGCGAGGTCGCCGGGCGTGCCGCCCGCGGGCTCCGCCGCATCGGCGGCAAGGCGGCTCTTCACCTCGGCGCTCTGAAGCGCTCTTCCGATATCGGCGTTGAGCTTCGCCACGAGCGCCGCCGGCAGGCCGACCGGCCCGTACGCGCCCCACCACTGCGTCGCCTCGAATCCGGGCAGCGCCGCCTCCGCCACCGTCGGCAGCTCCGGCGCCAGCGCGATGCGCCGGGTGCTCGTCACCGCCAGCGCGCGCAGCCGGCCCGCCTTCACCTGCGCCGACAGCGTGGGATAGGCGGCAAAGAACACGGAGCACTGTCCCGCCACGGTGTCGATCATCGCGGGCGCGCCGCCCTTGTAGGGAACGTGCACGAGATTAATGCCCGCCTGGTGCTTGACGAGCTCCATCGCGAGGTGGCTCAGCGTGCCCACGCCGTTGGAGGCATAGTTGATCTGGCCGGGCCGCGCCCTGGCGAGCGCGATCAGCTCTTTCATGCTGCGCGCCGGCAGCGACGGATGCACCACGATCACGTTCGGCGAGAACCCGATCAGGACGATCGGCGTGAAATCCCGGATCGGGTGGTAGGGGGGCCTCAAAGCGAGGTGCGGGCTCACCGTCATCGGGCTCGCGGAGGCGAAGAGCAGCGTGTAGCCGTCGGGCGCCGCGCGCGCCGCGTGCTCGGCGCCGATCAGCCCGCCAGCGCCCGCGCGGTTGTCCACGACCACCTGCGCGCCCCACGCCCGGCCCATCTCGTGCGTGATCGCGCGCGCCACGATGTCCGCCGCGCCGCCGGGCGGGAACGGCACGATGACCCGAACCGGCTTGACCGGATAGGCCTGCGCGGCTGCCGGGCCCGCGTTGAGCAGGAACAGCAGCCCGGCGGCGAGCGTCAAGCCCGCCGCGCCGGCGAGCAGGCGCTTCTGCCAGTCGCGCCAGGCGAGGAACTCGAGCGCGAGCAGGCGCAGCCCGCCCGTCAGGTGCGCGGCGAGCAGCAGCACCAGCACGGTCTCCGCGAACTTCACCAGCGGCTGCTCGCTCCAGCGCAGAAACGACTCGAGCCCCGCCTCCCCGTGCAGCGCCTGGCCGAGCGCCCAGAAGTGCAGCGGCAGAAAGAGCGCAAGCAGCACGCCCGAGACGCGGTGCGCGGCGAAGGCCCAGTAAGCCGGGTGATTGCGGGCGCGGAAGTCGCTCTTCATATGAACACCGCGTAGACCGCGCGGAGGCCCCACAACGCGAGCGCGAGGGCGATCACGATCACCGTGACCTCCAGGCTCCGTCCGCGCCAGTTGAATGTTTCCGCCAGGACGCTGCGCAATCCAATGGGCGCGTGCACCGCGACCGCGGCGACAAAAAGGAAATAGAAGGCCGCCCACGCCACGCTGCCCTGGGTTCGCCCCAGCACCTCCGCCGCCGTCAGGCCGCCGCGCACCGCGTAGAGGATGGTCACGAGGTGGACCACGACGCACACGGCGAGCACCGCCGCGCTCGCGCGCTGCGCCGTCCACAACAGCACTTGGGCGCGGACACTCAAATCCCCGCGACCCGTCACCTTTACCTCGTCACCCGTACTCGTCACCCGCACCTCGTCACGTCAGATCTCGCCCTTCAGCGCCGCGATCGCCGCGGCGCGCTTGAGGCCGGCGATCGAAGCAGTAGGCGAGATCTGCTTGGGACAGCGCTCGCTGCAGCTCATGTGCGTGTGGCAGGCGTGGCAGCCCGCGTCTCCCGCCACCGCCGCGAGCCGCGCGCGGCGGTCGGTGTCGCGCACGTCGTTCATCAGGGTCCAGGCGCGGTTCAACGCCGCCGGGCCCAGGTAGTCGGGGTTCCAGGCCACCACGTCGCACGCGCTGTAGCACACGCCGCAGCCGATGCACTCGATCCCCGCGTCCGCCAGGCGCCGCTGCGCCGAGCCGGGCGGCACTCGCGCGAAATCATCCTTGCGGGTCGTGGCTCCCCGGAAGCGACCTCGAGCGGCCGCCCACTTGTCGAAGAACTCGCTCATGTCGGTGACGAGGTCGCGCACCACCGGCAGGTTGCTGAGGGGCCCGATCTCGAGGCGGCCCTCGCGGGCGACCTGGTCCACGTGGGTGCGGCAGGTCCAGCGCGCGCGCCCGTTCACCGTCATCGCGCACGAGCCGCACATGCCCACGCGGCACGCGTATCGATACGCGAGCGTCGAATCGAGCGCGCGCTGGATGTAGGTCACGACATCGAGCACCGTCTGGCTTTCGAGGCGCGGGACCTCGAACAACTGGAACCGGCCGCTTTCCGTGCCGCGCCAGACGGAAACGCGCAGCGCGGACATGGCCGCTCAGGCGCTCTCGTAGAGCCGCGTGAGCACGAACTCGCGGTGACCGAGCGCCTCCGCGCAGGTCAACCGCCCGTTGCAGGTGCGCAGCATCACTCCCAGCAGCTCGTCGCCGCACTGGTCCATGTTCTTCTGCCGCTGCAGCAGTCCCGAGACGTCGAGGTCGATGTGCTCGCTCATGGTGCGCGCGGTGCGCGGGTTGGCGGTCAGCTTGATCACCGGCAGGATCGGGTTGCCGATGACGTTGCCCTGGCCGGTGGGGAAGAAATGGACGACGTAGCCGGCGGCGGCGCACAGCGTCACCATCTCCGCGGCGGCCGAGGACGAGTCCATGAACCACAGCCCCGGGCGCGTCGGCGTCTCCGCCTTGTCGAGCACGCCGATCACCTTGCACTGCTTGCCGATCTTCTGGATGTTGCCGAGCGCCTTCTCCTCGATGGTGGTCAGGCCGCCGGCGATGTTGCCCTTGGTCGGCTGCGAGTCCACCAGGTCGCTGGTCTTGTGCCGGTCGATGACCTCCTGGTAGCGGTTGAACACCCGCATCCACGCCTCGCGCACCTGCGGGGTCGCGCAACGGTCGGCGACG
>DATBMB010000090.1:0-16641 GCA_036555035.1 Burkholderiales bacterium
CTATGCCAACGTGCAGCCGCACTCCGGCGCGCAGGCCAACCAGGCCGTCTATGCCGCGGCGCTGCATCCGGGCGACGTCATCCTCGGCATGGCGCTCGACGCGGGCGGGCATCTTACGCACGGCGCCAAGGTGAATCTCAGCGGACGCTACTTCGTCGCGGAGACCTATGGCCTCGACAAGGACACCGAGGAGATCGATTACAAGCAGGTCGAGGAGCTCGCCCACGTCAAGAAGCCCAAGCTGATCGTCACCGGCGCTTCCGCCTACTCCCTGGTGATCGACTGGAAGCGGTTCCGGGCGATCGCGGACAAGATCGGCGCGCTCCTCATGGCCGACATTGCGCATTACGCGGGGCTCATTGCCGCGGGGCTCTACCCGAGCCCGATCGGGATCGCGGATTTCGTCACCACCACCACGCACAAGACGCTGCGCGGGCCGCGCGGGGGCATGATCCTCGCCAACGCCGAGCACGAGAAGGTGCTCAACTCGGCGGTCTTCCCGATGATCCAGGGCGGGCCGCTGATGCATGTCATCGCGGCGAAGGCGGTTGCGCTCAAGGAGGCGATGTCGAAGGGCTTCAAGGAGTACCAGGAGCAGGTTCTCGCCAACGCGCGCGTGATGGCGAAGACGCTGCAGGAGCGCGGCTTCCGCATCGTCTCCGGCCGCACCGAGTGCCACATGTGCCTCCTCGACCTGCGCGGCAAGAAGCTGACCGGGCGCGAGGCCGAGGATGCCCTGGGCAGCGCGAACATCACGGTGAACAAGAATGCCGTTCCCAACGATCCCCAGAAACCCACGGTCACGAGCGGCATCCGCATCGGCTCCCCGGCGGTGACGACGCGCGGCTTCAAGGAACTGGAGGCGGAGAGCCTCGCCAACCTGATCGCCGACGTGCTCGACGCGCCCGCCGACGAGAAGGTGCTGAAGCGCGTGGCGGCCGAGGTCAAGAAGCTGTGCGCGAAGTATCCGGTCTACGGCAACTAGGTGAAGTGCCCGTTCTGCAATTCTCCCGACACCCAGGTCATCGACTCGCGGGTGAGCGATGACGGCGACAGCATCCGCCGCCGCCGCAAGTGCGCGGCCTGCAACAAGCGCTTCACGACCTACGAGACGGTCGAGCTGCGCATGCCGCAGGTCGTGAAGCAGGACGGCAGCCGCGCCGAGTTCGACCTCGACAAGCTGCGCACCGGCTTCCTGCGCGCGCTGCACAAGCGGCCGGTGCCGACGCAGCTGGTGGATGAGGCCATCGCCACCGTCACGCAGGACGTGCTCTCGCTCGGGGAGCGCGAGATCGAGTCGCGGCGCATCGGCGAGATGGTGATGCGGGAGCTGCGCCGGCTCGACCAGGTCGCCTACATCCGCTTCGCTTCCGTCTACCGCAGCTTCGAGGGCGTGGACGACTTCCAGGACGCGATCCAGGAAGTCCAGCGCCCCGCCAAGGAGAAGTGACGAGATAAGGGTGACGAGGTGCAGGTGACGAGATACGGGTGACGTGCAACCAGCTATTGTCATTGGTCACCCGTAATCGTCACCCGTAATCATCACCCGTAATCATCACCCTTAATCGTCACTGTGTTTACTGCAGACGATCATCGCTTCATGGCCCGCGCGCTGGAGCTCGCGGAGCGCGGGCTCTATACCGCGACGCCCAACCCGCGGGTGGGCTGCGTCATCGTGCGCGAGGGCGCGGTCGCGGGCGAGGGCTGGCACGAGCGGGCGGGCGCCCCGCACGCCGAGGTGAATGCGCTGGCCGCCGCCGGCGCGCGCGCGCGCGGCGCCACTGCCTACGTGTCGCTCGAGCCCTGCGTGCACCAGGGCCGAACGGGTCCATGCGCCGAGGCGCTGATCCGGGCGGGCGTTGCGCGGGTGGTCGCCGCGCTCGAGGATCCCAATCCGCAGGTCGCGGGCAAGGGGCTCTCCTTGCTGCGCGCGAAAGGAATCGAGGTCGCGTGCGGGCTGCAGGAGAACGAGGCGCGCGAGTTGAACGCGGGCTTCGTTTCGCGCATGACGCGCGGCCGTCCGTGGGTGCGGATGAAGCTCGCGGCGAGCCTCGACGGCAAGACGGCGCTCTCGAACGGCAGGAGCCAGTGGATCACCGGCGAGGCGGCGCGACGCGACGGGCACCACTGGCGGGCGCGCGCGTGCGCGGTGCTCACCGGCTTCGGCACCGTGCGCGAGGATGACCCGAAGCTGACCGTGCGCGAGGTGGCGACCCCGCGCCAGCCGCTGCGGGTGGTGGTGGACAGCCGGCTCGAAACCCCGCCTACGGCGAGGATCCTCGAGGGCGGTGGCGTGCTGGTGGCGGCCGCGCGCGAGGACCGCGCCCGGATTGCCGCGCTGAAGGCGAAGGGCGCCGAAGTGGTCGTGCTGCCGAACAGCGCGGGCAAGGTCGAGCTCACCGATCTCTTCCGGGAGCTTGCGCGCCGGGAGCTGAACGAGGTGCACGTCGAGGGCGGCTTCCGGCTGAACGGGTCGCTGCTTGCCGAGGGGCTGGTGGACGAGCTGGTGGTCTATCTCGCGCCGAGCATCATCGGGGATGCCGCGCAGGGGATGTTCCACCTCCCCGAGCTTGCCGATCTCGAGGGGCGCAGGCGGCTCGCGGTGCGCGACCTGAGGATGGTCGGGCCGGATATCCGCGCGGTGGCAAGGTTCGTATAATGTTTTCCGGAATCGTCGCGGCGGTGGGAATTGTGCGCCAGGCGAAGCCCGTGCGCGGGGGCCTGCGGATCGCGGTCGACTCCGGGCGGCTCAACCTGAGGGACGTCGCGATCGGCGACAGCATCGCGGTGAACGGCACGTGTCTCACGGTGGTCGCGCGCAAGGGGCGCACGTTCCAGGCCGATGTCTCGCGCGCAACGCTCGCCTGCACCGCCGGGTTCGCCGCGGGCGACCGCGTCAACCTGGAGAAAGCGATGCGGCTGTCGGATCGCCTGGGCGGTCACCTGGTCAGCGGCCACGTGGACGGAGTGGGGAAGGTGGCGCGAACGAAGACGGCGGGCGGCAACCGGCTGCTTGCGGTGGCGGCCCCGAAGGGCCTCGCGAAGTACGTCGCGCGCAAGGGCTCGATCGCGGTCAACGGCGTGAGCCTGACCGTGAACGGGGTCGACGGCGCGGAGTTCGAGGTGAACCTGATCCCGCACACGCTCGCGCGGACCAATCTCGGGCGACTGCGCGCGGGCGACCGGGTCAATCTGGAAGTGGATATGCTGGCACGTTACGCGGAGCGGCTCGCTCAATGAGCTCGAGGCAGGAGACGGGCATCAGCCCGATCACGGAGGTCATCGCCGACATCAAGGCCGGCCGCATGGCGGTGCTGGTGGACGAGGCGGACCGCGAGAACGAGGGCGACCTCCTGATCGCGGCGGAATTCGTCACGGCCGAGGCGGTCAACTTCATGGCGCGCTACGGGCGGGGGCTCATCTGTCTCACGCTCACCGCCGCGAAGTGCCGGCAGCTCAACCTGCCGCAGATGGTCGTCAACAACCGCTCGCCGCTCGGGACCAATTTCACCGTCTCGATCGAGGCCGCGCAGGGCGTCACCACTGGCATCTCCGCGGCGGACCGCGCGCGCACCGTGCAGGTCGCGATCCGGCCGGACGCCTCGCCCTCGGACCTGGTGCAGCCCGGGCACATCTTCCCGCTCATGGCGCAGGAGGGCGGCGTGCTGGCGCGCGCGGGGCACACGGAAGCGGGCTGCGATCTCGCGCGGCTGGCCGGGCTTGCCCCGGCGGCCGTGATCTGCGAGATCCTCAAGGACAACGGCGAGATGGCGCGGCTGCCGGATCTCATCGAGTTCGCCGGGCAGCACCGGCTGAGGATCGGCACCATCGCCGATCTCATCGAGCACCGCAGCCGCACCGAGTCGCTGGTGAGGCGGGTGGCCGAGCGCGGCATCGAGACCGTGCACGGGCGGTTCCGGCTGTGCGTCTACAGCGAGCGGGTGGGGGAGTCCACGCATCTTGCGCTGGTGAAGGGCGCGCCCGGACCCGCGCGGGAAGTGCTCGTGCGCGTGCACGAGCCGCTGTCGGTGATGGATCTGCTCGATGCGCGCAGCGGCAGCCACTCCTGGAATTTCCACGACGCGCTCGCCGCGATCAGCCGCGCCGATTGCGGGGTCATCGTGCTGCTGCACGGCCAGGAGACTGCGTCCGAGCTGCTGGAGCATGCCCGCGGGCGCGAGGGCGCGGCCTCCGCGCCGGGCCTTGCGCTGAGGAATTACGGCATCGGCGCGCAGATCCTGAGGGACCTCGGCGTGAGGAAAATGCGCCTCATGGCGCAGCCGCGGCCCATGCCGAGCATGGCGGGCTTCGGGCTCGAGGTCACCGGCTACCTTCAGCCGCCGGCCCGTGACAAGTGAAGCGGTGACGGCGCATGGCGGCCCGGAACGACATCGCGAGGCTCGAGCCCGAACTGCGCGGGGAGGGGCTGCGCATCGGCATCGTGGTGAGCCGCTTCAACGCGGAGGTGGGCGAGGCGCTGCTCGCGGCCTGCACGGCCGCGCTGAAGAAGCACGGCGTGGGCGCATCCGGCATCCACATCGTCTCGGTGCCGGGGGCACTTGAAGTGCCGCTCGCGCTGCAGAAGCTGGCGAACACCGGTAAGTACGATGCGCTGATCGCGCTCGGCGCAGTGATCCGGGGCGAAACCTATCATTTCGAGGTGGTCGCCAACGAGTCGGCGGGCGGCATTACCACGGTCGCGCTCGACACCGGCGTGCCGGTCGCGAACGGCATCCTGACCACCGAGAACGACGACCAGGCGGCCGAGCGCGCCGCGCAGAAAGGCGCTGATTGCGCCGCGGCGGCGATCGAGATGGCCAACCTGCTGAAGAGGCTCGACGGGGAATGAAGACTGCCCGCCGGCGCGCGCGCGAATTTGCGGTGCAGGGCCTCTACCAGTGGCAGCTCGCCGGCACCGACCCGGCGACCATCGCCCGCCAGCTCGGCGACGCGAAGGGCTTCGACAAGATCGACGCCGGCTACTTCAAGAGGCTGCTGGAGGGCGTGGTGGCGGCCGCGCCGGAGCTGGAGCGGGCGATCGCGCCGCATCTCGACCGGGAGTTTTCCCGGCTGAGTCCGGTCGAGCGCGGCATACTGCTGCTCGCCGGCTACGAGCTCGCGCACCAGCCCGAGGTGCCCTACCGGGCCGTCATCAACGAGGCGGTGGAGCTCGCCAAGGAGTATGGCGGGACCGACGGCTACAAGTACGTGAACGGCGTGCTCGACAAGCTGGCCGCCCGGCTTCGGGCGGCGGAACAGGCAAGCGGCAAGCAGTGAACATGGACCCGCGGCTCCAGAAGCGGATCATGATGTTCTACCTGGCGGGCGTCATAAACGCCTTCCTCGGGCTCTACGTCGTGTTCGAGGGCCGGAACTTCCTGGCACCGGAGACCGTGCGCTGGCTGGCGCTGTTCTTCTTTGCGTTCGCCGCCGTGGATTTCTGGTTTCCCCGCGTGCTGAAGAAGAAATGGGCCGAGGCCCAGGCGAAGCTCGACGCGCAGCGCCAGGGTGAGGCGCAGGCAAAGAGCACGGCGGGCGAAACGTAATTGCCCATCTCCCGTCACCGGTTCGTGGCCCTCTCCGAATTCGAGATCATCCGGCGCTACTTCACCCATCCGGCACGCAACACCGTGCTCGGCGTGGGCGACGACGCCGCGATCGTGCGTGCGCGGCGCGGCATGGAGCTCGTCATCACCACCGACATGCTCGTCGCGGGACGGCATTTCTCCCCTGGCGCCGACCCCCGCAAGCTGGGCCACAAGTCGCTGGCAGTGAATCTGTCCGACATCGCGGCGATGGGCGCGACACCGCGCTGGGCGACGCTCGCCCTCTCGCTCCCGCGCGCGGATGCGCGCTGGCTTGCGGCGTTCTCGCGGGGATTCATGGACCTTGCGCGCCGTCACGACGTGGATCTCGTCGGCGGGGACACGACGCGCGGCCCGCTCAACATCTGCGTGCAGGTCATTGGCGAGGTGCCGCGCGGGCGCGCCCTGAGGCGCGATGGGGCCCGGGCGGGCGACGACGTGTGGGTTTCCGGCGTGCTCGGCGACGCCGCGCTCGCGCTTGCCTGGCGGCGCGCGGGATTGTCGCCGCGCGAACGGCGCGCGCTCCAGTTGAAGCTCGATGCACCGGCGCCCCGCGTCGGCCTCGGGGTCGCGCTGCGCGGCATCGCGCGCAGCGCAATCGACGTCTCCGACGGCCTCGTCGCGGATCTCGGCCACATCTGCGAGCGCTCGCGGGTTGCCGCGGTGGTCGAGCTCGCGCGCATTCCGGCCTCGGCCGCGATGACGCGGCGCCTCGACCGGCCCGCGGCGCGCGCGGCGCTGCTGGCGGGCGGCGATGATTACGAGCTGGTCTTCACGTCCGCTCGCGCGCAGCGCGCGGCGATCGGCCGCGTGGCGCGGCGCGTGCGCCTGAAGCTGACCCGTATCGGTAGAATCACTCGGCGGCGGGCCGGCGCGCCGCTGGTCACGGTGCGCAATGCGGCCGGCAGGCCGGTCGCGGCCGGGCAGGGCGGCTACCGGCATTTTTGAGTTCTCTGTGGCTGAGATCCTGATCGCGGGCGGGGGCATCGGCGGGCTGTCGGTGGCGCTCGCGCTCGCCCTCAAGGGCCGGCGCGTGCGCGTGCTGGAGAAGGCGCAGGAGTTCGGCGAGATCGGCTACGGCATCCAGATGGGGCCGAACGTGAGCCGGATGCTGGACCGCCTGGGGCTGCTGAAGGCGCTCGAGCCGCACTCCGTGTTTCCCGACGCGCTGATCCTGGTCGATGCCCTCGACAACCGCGAGATCACGCGCATCGCGCTCGGGAAGAAATTCCTCGAGCGCTATCAATACCGCTATTTCGTCATCCACCGCCGCGATCTCCACGGGGAGATCCTCGAGGCATGCAAGCGGCGCGAGGAGATCACGCTGGAAGCCTCGCGCGGGCTGGCGAGCTTCGAGGAGCGCGGCAGCTCGGTCATCGCGCGCTGCGAGAACGGCGCGGAGTACGAAGGCGCGGCACTGGTTGGCGCCGACGGCCTGTGGTCGCCGACGCGCGCGGCGATCGTGGGCGACGGGGCGCCGCGCGTAGCGGGACACGTGACCTACCGGGGGGTCGTGCCGACCGGTGAGATCATCGACCGCAGCCATCTCGACTCGATGACGATCTGGATCGGGCCCGATCTGCACCTGGTGCAGTATCGTCTGCGCGGGGGCGCAGTGATGAACAACGTCGCGACCGTCTCGAGCCGGCGCTTTCGCCGCGGCGAGAAGAAGGACTTCGGCGGGTGGGACGAGCTCGAAGAGGTCTTCGCGCGCGCCGACTCCCGGGTGCGCGACATGCTGCGCTACTTCGGGCGCGACCGGAACTGGGTCCTGCATGACCGCGAGCCGGTCACCAACTGGACCCGCGGTCGCGTGACGCTCCTGGGCGACGCCGCGCACCCGACGCTGCAGTACCTGGCACAGGGCGCGAACATGGCGATCGAGGACGGCGTGGTGCTGGCGGAAAAGATTTCCGCGGCGGGGAATGACTGTGGCCGCGCCTTCCTTGCCTATCAGCGGGAACGGATGAACCGCACGGCGCGCGTGGTGCTCTCCTCGCGCTTCTTCGGCGAATACATCCACGCCGACGGCGGCGCGCGCGAGCTCAGAAACGAGCTGGCGCGGCGCCGCGATCCCGATCATCCCTGGGAAGCCGACTGGCTCTACCGCGGCATCGAGGTGGACGGCCGCTTGTGAGCACTGAACTCGTCCTGCGTCCCTCGTGGCGTTTCCTGCTGCGCCACCCTGCGCACGCCATCGCGTTCGGTTTCGGCGCTGGGCTCGCGCCGGTCGCGCCGGGAACCTGGGGCACCCTCCTTGCCTTCCCGGTGTACTGGCTGGTCGCGCCGCGGCTCGACCCCGTGAACTTCCTGTTGATGGTCGGGGTGCTGTTCACCCTCGGGGTGTGGGCCTGCGAGCTGACCGGGCGCGCCATCGGCGCGCCCGATCACGGCGGGATGGTCTGGGACGAGACGGTGGCGTTCCTGCTGGTGCTGTTCTTCGTCCCGGCCATCCTGGCCTGGCAGGCGGCGGCGTTCCTGCTCTTTCGTGTGCTCGATATCCTCAAGCCGCCGCCGATCCGGTATCTCGAGCGGTCGTTCAAGAACGGCTTCGGCGTGATGCTCGATGATCTTCTCGCCGCGTTCTACACGCTGCTCGCTTTCGCGGTGTTCAAAGCAGTGATCGAGTGAGGGCCTATGCGGGACTCCGTTCTGTACCAGCTGGCTGAGGATACGGGCGCGGCGCTGAGAGCGCGCGGGCTGATGCTGGCGGCCGCCGAGTCGTGCACCGGCGGCTGGGTATCCGAGGCGGTGACGATGGTGCCGGGCAGCTCGGACTGGTTCGAGCGCGGCTTCGTCACCTATACCTACATCTCCAAGCGCGAGATGCTGGGCGTGAAGGAGGCGACGCTCGGGACGCACGGCGCCGTGTCCGAGGAGGTCGTGCGCGAGATGGTGGAAGGGGCGCTCGCGCGCAGCCATGCCCAGGTCGCCGTGGCGGTGAGCGGAGTCGCCGGCCCTTCCGGCGGGACGCCCGAGAAGCCGGTCGGCACCGTGTGCTTCGCGTGGGGCATGAAGGACGGCACGCCGCGCAGCGAAACGCGGCGATTCTCCGGTGACCGCGAGTCGGTGCGGCGGCAGTCGGTCGAGCACGCGCTCAGAGGCGTGCTCGCCCTGCTTGCGCGCCGCTGACGTTCACCCGCGCGCGGCGGCCTTGTCGAAAGCGTCCGCGAGACGGGCGTCGAGCGTGACGAGCGGGGCCTTGCGCTTGAGCGCGAGCTGCAGGTAGGCGGCGTCGAAGGCGGTCAGGTCCCACTGGCGGGCGAGGAGGGGAAGCGTGCCCCAGTCGGGCTCTGCGAACTCGATGTCCAGTCCGGAGAGGAGCTGGTAGCGCTGCAGCGTGAGCTTCGCCTGCCGGGGATTCTTCCGCAGCTTGGTCTCGCATACATTTGCCAGCTCGTAGCGCAGCAGCGGGGGCGCGAGCAACGGGCCGCTCGCTCCGGCGATGACCGGCGCCGCCTCCGGCTCGTCGAAGAGCACCGCCGCGACGGCCGAGGCGTCAACGACCGTAACGCTCATCGCGCATCTTTCTGACGATGGCGGCGGAGTCGCCGCGCGAGGGCGGGCCGAGCCGGCGGGCACGCTCCCACAGCTCGCCGAGCGTCAATGGCCTGCCGTGCGCCGGAAGGGCCTTCGAAGAAGCCTTGCCCGGCGGCTTCACCATATAGGGCGGTTCGGGTTGCCGGGCCTGCGGCGCAACCTGCGACACCGCTTCCTCGAGTATGGCCGTCAGCTCGCCCTGCAGGGAGCGATGGCTCGCGGCCGCGCGCAGGCGCAGCTTGTCCGCGACGCGGTCGGGCACGTGCTTGATGGTCAGGGTGACGGGCATGGCAGCTGTGCATCCATTATGCATCCATTCCGGATGCACCGCAAGGCCGGTCAGCCGCGCGCGAGGAGATCGATCAACGCCGTATTGTCCCAGCGTCCGTGGCCCGCGGCGCTGAGGCGGCCGGAGTACTGCTCGATCACGGCGGTGTTCGGCATGTAAGCGCCGTTCGTCTTCGCTTCGGCGAGCGCGATGTTGAGGTCCTTGCGCATCCAGTCCGAGGCGAAGCCGAAACCCTCGAACCTGCCCTCGACCATCGATTTCCAGCGGTTTTCCAGCTGCCAGGACTGCGCCGCCCCCTTGGAGATCACCGAGACCACTTTCTCCATGTCGAGACCTGCGCGCTTCCCGAAATTGAGCGCCTCCGCGAGGCCCTGGAGCTGGCCGACGATCGCTACCTGATTGACCATCTTGGCGAGCTGGCCCGAGCCGGGACCGCCGATCAGCGCGCACATCCGGGCGTAGACATCCAGCACCGGCTTGGCCAGGGCGAAGTCGCGCTCCTCGCCGCCGCACATGATCCCCAGCTGGCCGTTGACCGCGCCGGCCTGGCCTCCGGAGACCGGCGCATCGACGAAGCCCGCCCCCTGTTCCTTGCACCGCGCATGCAGCTCGCGCGCCACGACCGCCGAGGCCGTGGTGTGGTCCACCAGTGTCGCCCCCGGCTTCATGCCGGCGAGCGCCCCGTCCTTGCCGTAGGCCACCGCGCGCACATCATCGTCGTTGCCGACGCACATCATGACGAAATCGCAGTCCCGGGCGGCCTCGCGCGGGGTTGGAGCGGAGCTGCCACCGTAGTCCTTGACCCACTGGGCGGCCTTGGCGGACGTGCGGTTGTACACCGTCACGTCGTGCCCGCCCTTCTTCTTCAGGTGCCCGGCCATGGGGTATCCCATGACGCCCAGTCCGATGAATGCGATCCGTGCCATGCGCGCGATCCCCGTTTGGAGGTGAGGACCGTATGGTAAGGACGGGGGCGAGGGTGGCGTCAACGGAAATTTCGCGGCGGCGTTGAGACGCACTGGAGCGTCAAGGCGCAATCCGCGCGGCGCAGGTGGTTTAAAATATGCAGCTATATACAACCGGGGAATCCCACATGGACGACAACAAATCCAAGGCGCTTGCGGCGGCGCTGTCGCAGATCGAAAAGCAGTTCGGCAAGGGCTCGATCATGCGCCTTGGCGAGTCCGACGTATCGAAGGACATCAAGGTGGTGTCCACCGGCTCGCTCGGCCTCGATCTCGCGCTCGGCGTCGGGGGGCTCCCGCGCGGCCGCGTGTGCGAGATCTACGGTCCCGAGTCCTCGGGAAAGACCACGCTCGCGCTCTCGGTGATTGCCCAGATGCAGAAGCAGGGCGGCACCGCGGCCTTCATCGATGCCGAGCACGCGCTCGACCCGCAATACGCCGGCAAGCTCGGGGTCGATGTCGAGCAGCTGCTCATTTCCCAGCCCGACAACGGCGAGCAGGCGCTCGAGATCGCCGACATGCTGGTGCGCTCGAGCTCGGTCGACGTGGTGGTGATCGACTCGGTGGCGGCGCTGGTGCCCAAGGCCGAGATCGAGGGCGAGATGGGCGAGCCGCAGATGGGCCTGCAGGCGCGCCTCATGAGCCAAGCGTTGCGCAAGCTCACCGCCAACATCAAGCGCTCCAACACGCTCGTGATCTTCATCAACCAGATTCGCATGAAGATCGGCATCATGTTCGGCAATCCGGAGACGACCACCGGCGGCAACGCGCTGAAGTTCTACGCCTCGGTGCGCATCGACATCCGGCGCATCGGCGCGATCAAGAAGGGCGAGGAGGTGATCGGCTCCGAGACGCGCGCGAAGGTGGTGAAGAACAAGGTCGCGCCGCCGTTCCGGCAGGCCGAGTTCGACATCCTGTACGGAGAAGGGATTTCGCGCGAGGGCGAGATCGTCGAGCTCGGGACCCTCCATCACATCCTCGACAAGACGGGGGCCTGGTATACCTACGGCAAGGAGCGCATCGGCCAGGGCAAGGACAATGCCCGCGAGTTCCTGAAGCAGAACCCGAAGATCGCGCAGGAGATCGAGGCGAAGATCCGCGCTGCCGTGGGCGCTGCCGCCGCGCCACCCGCCTCCGCCCAGCCGAGGGCCGAGTCGAAGTCTGAGGCGAAAGTGGAGGCGCGGAGGGCCGCTCACTGAACTTGAATTCCCTCCCCCTCAGGGGGAGGGATAGGGTGGGGGTGGTGTGGCGATGGCCGAAAGCCTCCGGGACCGGGCGCTCCGGCTCCTCGCGCGGCGCGAGCATACACGGGCCGAGCTCACGCGCAAGCTCTCGGCCCACTCCGAGGACCCGGGCGAGCTTGAGCGCGTGCTCGACGATCTCGAGAGCCGCGGCTGGGTGTCCGAGCGCCGCGTGGTGGAGCAGCGGGTGCACACGCTTCGAAAACGCTACGGGGCGCGGCGCATCGAGCGCGACCTGCGCCAGAAGGGGGTATCCGACGACGCGGTGGCGGCCGCGGTAACCGGGCTCAAGGCGGGCGAATTCGAAGCGGCGCGCGAGGTCTGGCGCAGGAAATTCGGCGGCAGGCAGCCGGGCCGCCCCGCGGACCGCGCGCGCCAGGTGCGTTTCCTGCAGGGCCGGGGCTTCGACCTCGAGGTGATCCTGAAGGTCATCAAGGGCGGCGAGGATGACTGACATGAGGGTGGCTGCAATGGCATTCGCGCTGGCAGCTGCCGTCGTGCTTGCGGGCTGCGGTACGGGCTACACGAGAGTGAGGGAGATCAAGGCGTTGCCGGACAGCTTCGTGAACAAGGAAGTCCGGCTCCAGGGCACCGCTGCCAGGACCAGCCAGCCGGGCCGGGCGAATGCGTTCCTGCTGCGGGACGGCAGCGGCGAGATCATGGTGATGACGAAAGGCGAGCTTCCCGCGCAGGATGCCGACGTGGCGGTGAAGGGCATCGTGAGAAGCGTCGTCTCCCGCGGCGTCGGGTGGTCGCTCGAGCTGCGTGTGGAAGAAACGGAGCGGTTGCGCTAGATTTCACCGGATGAAGAGCAACGAGATCCGCAGCAGCTTCCTCGAGTACTTTGCGGGCAAGGGCCACGCGGTCGTTGCCTCGAGCCCGCTCGTGCCCGCGAATGATCCGACGCTGCTCTTCACCAATTCGGGCATGGTCCAGTTCAAGGACGTGTTTCTCGGGCAGGACAGGCGCGCCTACACGCGCGCGACCACCGCGCAGCGCTGCGTGCGCGCGGGCGGCAAGCACAACGACCTCGAGAACGTGGGCTACACCGCGCGCCACCACACCTTCTTCGAGATGCTGGGCAACTTCAGCTTCGGCGACTACTTCAAGCGCGATGCGATCCGCTTCGCGTGGGAGCTCCTGACGAAGGTCTACAAGCTGCCCGCGGACCGCATGTGGACGACGGTCTACCACGAGGATGACGAGGCCTTCGAGCTGTGGACGACGGACGTCGGCGTGGCGAAAGATCGATGCATCCGCATCGGCGACAAGCCCGGCGCGCCCAGGTACCAGAGCGACAACTTCTGGCAGATGGCCGACACCGGCCCCTGCGGCCCGTGCACCGAGATCTTCTGGGACCACGGGCCGGGCATCCCCGGCGGGCCGCCGGGATCGAAGGATGCCGACGCCGACCGCTACGTCGAGATCTGGAACCTGGTGTTCATGCAGTTCAACCGTGACGACAAGGGCGTGATGACGCCGCTGCCCAAGCCCTGCGTGGACACCGGCATGGGCCTCGAGCGTATCGCGGCGGTGCTGCAGGGCGTGCACGACAACTACCAGATCGATCTATTTCAACAGCTCATCCAGGCGGCGGCGCGGGAGACCGGTGCGAAGGATCTCTCGAGCAATTCGCTCAAGGTGATCGCGGATCACATCCGAGCGACTTCCTTCCTGATCGTGGATGGCGTCATTCCCTCGAACGAAGGCCGCGGCTACGTCCTCCGGCGCATCGTCCGCCGAGCCATCCGCCACGGCTACCGGCTCGGCCAGACGCGGCCCTTCTTCCACCGGGTGGTCGATGATCTCGCGCGCACGATGGGCGGTGCCTATCCCGAGCTGCAGAAGGCGAAGGAGCGCGTCACCCAGGTCTTGAAGCAGGAGGAGGAGCGCTTCGCCGAGACGCTCGAGAACGGCATGCGCGTGCTGGAAGGGGCGTTGACGCGCGAGGACCGCATGCTCGACGGCGAGACTGTGTTCCAGCTCTACGACACCTTCGGCTTCCCGGTGGACCTTACCGCCGACATCGCGCGCGAGCGCGGCGTGCGCGTGGACTACGCCGGCTTCGAGGCGGCGATGGAGCGCCAGCGCGAGCGGGCGCGCGCGGCTTCGAAGTTCACCGCGGCTGCCGCCGTGGAGTACAGCGGCGCCGCCACCGAGTTCCACGGCTACGACACGCTCGCGCTCGAGGGGAAGGTCGTCGCGCTCTACGACCGCGAGGGGGTGCAGGTGCAGGAGGTCGCCGGGGGCGCGGAGGCGATCGTGGTGCTCGACCGCACGCCCTTCTACGCGGAGTCCGGCGGGCAGGTCGGCGACCGCGGCGAGCTGGCGGGGATCTCCGGCACCTTCGCCGTCGAGGACACCCAGAAGATCCAGCCCACGGTCTTCGGGCACAAGGGCGTGCTCAAGACCGGGCGGCTGCGCGTGGGCGACAAGGTGATGGCAGGCGTGGATGCCCTGCGGCGCGCGCGCACGGTGCGCAACCACTCGGCAACCCATTTGATGCACAAGGCGCTGCGCGAGGTGCTGGGACCGCACGTGCAGCAGAAGGGCTCGCTGGTGGACGCCGAGCGCACGCGCTTCGACTTCTCACATAACGAGCCGATGACCGACCAGCAGATCCGGCGGGTGGAGGCGGTCGTCAATGCGGAGATACTCGCCAACGCCCCGACGAGCGCGCGCATCATGAAGCACGACGCGGCGCTGAAGGCCGGCGCGCTGGCGTTCTTCGGGGACAAGTACGGCGACGAGGTGCGCGTGCTCGACATCGGCTCCTCGCGCGAGCTGTGCGGAGGCACGCACGTCGCGCGCACCGGCGACATCGGATTCTTCAAGGTGATCTCGGAGGGCGGCATCGCCGCGGGCGTGCGCCGCATCGAGGCGACGACCGGCGAGGGCGCGCTCGCCTGGGTGCAGTCGCAGGAAGCGCGGCTCGCCGAGGCCGCCGCCGCGTTGAAGGCACCGCCCCAGGAGGTGGCGCAGAAGATCGCCCAGATCCTCGACAGCGTGCGGAATCTGGAGAAGGAGCTGGCGCGGTTGAAGTCGAAGCTCGCATCCTCCCAGGGCGAGGAGCTTGCCGATCAGGCCGTCGTGGTGAAAGGGGCAAAGGTGCTCGCCGCGGCGCTCGACGGCGCCGACGCGAAGGCGCTGCGCGAGACAATGGACAAGCTGAAGGACCGGCTGAAATCCGCGGTGGTGGTGCTTGCCGCAGTCGAAAGCGGCAAGGTCGCGCTGATCGCGGGGGTGACCGCCGACCTCACCTCGAAGGTCAAGGCCGGCGAGCTCGTCAACTTCGTCGCGCAGCAGGTCGGCGGCAAGGGCGGGGGCAGGCCGGATATGGCGCAAGCCGGGGGCACCGAGCCCGCGAAGTTGCCCGGCGCGCTCGATTCCGTGCGCGGCTGGGTCGAGCAACGCCTCTAGGGGTTGGTGACGCTGACCTGCCCCGTGGCCGCGTTGTAGAAAATGCGGCGCAGGACATCGGTATCGTGCCGGTAGGTATAGCGGCAGGTCGTGCCGCCGCCCTGCGCACGGTAATCGGTGTCGTCGGCTGCCAGCGTGCTGATCGACGGCGCGGGATTCAGGAGGCCGATCCAGACCTGCCGGCAGCGGTTGGCATTGACGTTCAGGTTGTTGTTGCCGTTCGTGGACGAGGGAAAGCAGTTCGCGTTGAAGTCCACGTTGCCGTCGCCGAAGCTCTCCAGATTGTCGAGACCTGCGTGCTCATCGTAGACGCAGGCCGTGTTGGCGAGGGCCACGGCGCTCTTGAGACCCCCCGCGGTCCCGGCCACGGAGCTCTGGTGCGCCTCCTCCCGCAAGTCCAGAAATCTGGGCAGCGCGACGGCGGCCATGATTCCAAGCAATACGATGACGAAGATCACCTCCACCAGCGTGAAGCCGCGATCCGATCGAAGCGCGTGCGGGACTGAGCAGCGTGCGTTCATGGGATTGATGTAGTCGGCGGTTGACAAGGGTTGGAGCACCTGCGCGACGGCGAGTTCACGTCTTCCGCGGGTCAAAAGGGCAACGCGGCGTCGGCCTTCACCGCGAGGATCGCGCGGCGGAAGTCGCCCTGGATGCGCTTCAGGGCGGCTTCGCTATCGGCCTCGAAGCGCAGCACGACCACCGGCGTGGTATTGGAAGGGCGCGCGAGCCCGAAGCCGTCCGCGTACTCCACGCGCAGCCCGTCGATCGTGATCACCTCGCGCGCGCCGTCGAAGCGCGCGCGGGCCTTGAGCTCATCCATCAGCGCGTAGTTCTCGCCCTCGGCGAGCTTGAGATGCAGCTCGGGCGTGCTCACCGCGTCGGGGAGCGCCTCGAGCACCGCGCCCGGGTCGCGCTCGCGCGACAGGATCTCGAGCAGCCGCGCGCCTGCATAGAGCGCGTCGTCGAACCCGTACCAGCGTTCCTTGAAGAAGACGTGGCCGCTCATCTCGCCGGCGAGCGGGGCGCCGGTCTCCTGCAGCTTCTGCTTGATGAAGGAGTGCCCGGTTTTCCACATCACCGGCCGGCCGCCGTGATCCCGGATCCACTGGAAGAGATTCCGCGTGGACTTGACGTCGAAGATCACCTCGGCGCCGGGGTTGCGCTTGAGCACGTCGGCGGCGAAGAGCATCAACTGCCGGTCGGGGTAGATGATGCGCCCGCTCTTCGTGACGACTCCCAGCCGGTCCCCGTCGCCGTCGAAGGCGAGGCCCAGCTCGCCCTTGCCCTGCGCGAGCGCGCGCTGAACGTCCGCGAGATTTTCCGGGTGCGAGGGATCGGGGTGGTGGTTGGGAAAGCTGCCGTCCACGTCGCAATAGAGCTCGGCGACCTCGCAGCCGAGGCGGCGGTAGAGCTCGGGGGCGGTGGCGCCCGCGACGCCGTTGCCGCAGTCGACCACCAGCCGCATCGGCCGCGCGAGCTTGACGTCGGAGGTGATGCGCCGCAGGTAGTCCTCGCGGATGCTCCGTGAGCGCAGCGCCCCCGCCCCGCGCGTGAGCCTTCCCTGCTCGATGCGGTTCTTCAAGTCCTGGATCGCCGCG
>DATBMB010000091.1:0-13945 GCA_036555035.1 Burkholderiales bacterium
ACCAGCTCCTTGACCGAGCGCACCGGAAGCGACGGATGCACGATCAGCACGATGGTGTTGGTCACCGTCTGCGAGATCGGCGCGAAGTCGCGGAAGGTGTCGTACGGCAGCGATTTGTAGACGTGGGGGTTGATCGTGAGCACCGAGGTGAAGGCGCCGGAGAGCGTGTAGCCGTCGGGCTTGGCCTTGGCGACGGCCTCGATGCCGATGATGCCGTTCGCGCCCGGGCGGTTTTCCACGACGACCTGCTGACCCCAGGTCTCGGTGAGCTTCTGGCCGATGGAGCGCGCCATGATGTCCACCCCGCCGCCGGCGGCCTGCGGCACGACAATGCGCACCGGCCGCGACGGGTACGGCTGCGCCATCGCGGCGCCGGACCCGAGGGCCCACCCAAGTAGCAAGGCCGAAGTCGAAAAGAGGACGAAGCCGCCGCGCCGTCCCGCCCCGTGAACCTGAGCTACCGTCTTGATCTTCATCGTCCCTCCCCCATCCCCCGTTCGACCGGTCCGCTACGCCGAGCGCCGCGCCCGCTTCTCATCGCCTCCCCGCAGGAGGTCCATCAGCCGGCGCACAGAGGTTAGCTCCTCGAGCTCCGTGATCGCCCCGATCGCCTCCTCGAAGGCCGCCGCCGGCAGCACCCCCTTGGCGTAGGTGCGGAACTTGGTCTCGATCTGCGCGCGCGAAAGCGGATTCTCGGGCGAGCCCCGCGGATGATCGCAGCGGACGCTGAGAGTGCGGCCATCCACGGTCTGCGCTTCCACCACGCACTGTACGCCGGAGAGCGCGGGATCGGCCCGTATGTCCACTTGCTCGGCGGCAAAGCGCGCGAGCGCGGGGTCGTTGTAGCGGGCGGGCTCGAACTGGGCCAGCGTCAGCGCGCGGTCGTGCAGGATCGCCGCCGCGCAGTAATGCGTCGAGAGCAGCGCCTCGAACTTGCCCTGGTAGCGGGGAAAGATCCCGTGCAGGTCCACGGCCGCCTTGCTCATGGCGACGCGCAGCCGCCGCACCTCCCCGAAGGTGAGGCGGTGCCTCTCGACCAGGTCGAACATCGCCGTGACGAAGCCCTGGATGGTGGAGGCGGAGGGCCACAGGCGCAGCGCAATGCTCTCCAGCTCCCAGCGCGTGCCCAAGCCGTCGGTCAGCGCGTCCGGGTGGCCGCCGTTCGAGTAGGTGTTGAAGAGTCCCCCGTCCGGCGCGGTGAGGAAATCGCGGGTGGCCACGAATTTCTGCCGGGCGAGCAGCGCCGCCATCAGGCCCGAGAGCGCGCCGCGGCACTGGTGGACTTTCACCGTCGGCGTGCCCCAGGCGGCGAACGTGCCCGCGGACTGGCTGCCGGCGAGGCCGAACGCCCGCGCCATGGTTTCCTCGTCGAATCCGAGCAGGCGCCCGACCGCCGCGGCGGCCCCGAACGGGCCGAGGACGCCGGGGCCGTGCCAGCCCCGGGCGCGGGCCGCGGGCCAGTCCATCGCCACGCCGATGCGGGTCATCACCTCGCACCCGGCAGCGAGCGCGACCAGCAGCTCGCGCCCGGAGAGCGCATCGCGCTCCGCGATCGCCAGCGCCGGCGGCATGACCTCCGGCGTGATGTGAGTGAGCGTCGCACGATGCACGTCGCACATCGTGACGGCGGTGACGAGATAGCCGTTGAGCAGTGTCGCGCCGGCGAGCGACAGCCGATCGCCTCCGATGATGCTGCTCTCCCGCGACTGGGCCAGCCCCGAGGCGAGCGCGGCGACCTGCTGGGTTTCCTCGCCCTGGTGCCCGGCCAGCGCGCAGGCGACGGCGTCGAGCAGCAGGCTCTTGCATTGCTCCCGGGCGCGCTCCGGAATCCGGTCGTAGCCCAGAGTCGCCGCAAACCGCGCCAGGTCATGTGTCACGCTTGAGGGCATGTGCCGCTCCGTCGATCGCTCGGGGGTTCAGCCGCTAATCATAATATGAGATGTGACATGCGAGATACCGGATATCCCGCACCGGCCGGTGCCCTTGCTGCAGGTGTCATAATCCCTTGGACGGACCCACCCGAAGGGCGACCCCATGATCACGACCCGCACCGCGCGCATGCTGGCGCGCTACAACGCCTGGGCCAACCGGCTCCTGTTCGATGCCGTGGCCGCGCTGCCGGAGGGGGAGGCGACCCGGGAGCGCAAGAGCCTCTTCAAGAACATGGTCCACACGCTCAACCACAACTACGTCATCGACCGCATCTGGCAGGCGCATCTCGAGGGGCGCAGCCACGGCTACGCGGCGCGCAATACACCGGACCATCCTCCGCTTGCAGAGCTGTGGCGGGCGCAGCAGGAAATCGACCGGTGGTATGCGGGCTGGTGCGACGCGCTGTCCGATGCGGCGCTGGATGAGCGGGTGAGCTTCACGTTGATCGGCGGCAACCGCGGCGAGATGACGCGCGGGGAGATCCTGCTCCACGTCGTCAATCACACCTCCTATCACCGCGGCTTCGTCGCCGACCTCTTCTACCAGGTGCCCGCGCGCCCGCCGACGACGGACCTCCCGGTGTTCCTGCGCGAGGTGGCGCCGGACTGGTGAGCTAGTCCAGCAGGCGCACCTCGTCGCCGACCCGGATCTCGCCGCCGGCGCCGCGCGTCACCATGCCCACCGCGAAGGTCGGCTCCTTCTGCGCGAAGGCCGACGTCAGCACCCGCATGACCGGCACGTCGCGCTCGCCCGTCCGCGGATTCGCGTGCGTGGCAAGGCAGCGTACTTTCCGCCGCACCACGTCGAGCTCGACCTGCCCGATGCGCACCCGCCGCCCCATCCAGTCCTGCTCCTCCCACGCCGCTACGCCCTCGATGGCGATGTTCGAGCGGAAGCGGATCTCGCTGAGCGCCGGATCGGCAGCGGCCGCGGCGACCGCGGCGAGGCTCTCGCGGCTGTGCAGGGTGGCCTGTCCGCCCTCGTTGTCGTGGTAGCGGGGCGTCGCGCCGTCGCCGACGAGCTTCAACGGCAGCCGCTCGGGGTGACCGGCGAGCGGGTTCTCGGGGAGCGCCAGCACGAACTGCTGGAATGCGGCCGCCAGCCGCCGGCGCCCCGCGTCATCGAGCGGCGCCTCGGCCAGGACCGTTCCGCCGTGACTGAGGGTGAGCCGCCGCGCACGGTGGTCGAAGCGCGCCTCGAGGCGCGCGAGACCGGGCGTGTTCATCAGCACGACGCATTCCTGCTTGCGGCTCCAGGCGGCGTCCGGGGCGGCCGAGTTCGCGAAGCGGAAGGCGAGCACCCGGTCGCCCGCGATGCGCCCCTCGGCGAGCACGGTCAGCGCCTTGCAGGACTCGGGCGCGAGACCCTTGACGGGATAGCGATGGAGCGCGACCACGGCTGGCATGATCAGGTTTCGCAATATGGACTAATACAGTCAGGGTGGCGTAAGGCGGACGGCCCATGATCGAGCCCCCACTGTTATCGCTGACTGTTTGGGAGCCTCATGTCAAAGATTGTGTCCGCAATCGCGCTGTTCCTGATGTCGAGTCCGCTGTTCGCCGCCGCGAAGGAGATGGAGGCGGCCACCGCGCCCGCCGACACCGTGGACGTGATCTGGGTCGCCATATTTGCCGTTATCTTCATCGGCTCGATCATCGCTTTCTTCGTCTATCTCTGGCACACAGAGAGAAACAGCAAGCCGAAAGAATAGCACCCAAGCCGCGGCGGCGTTCTGCCCGCCGCCCCTCGCCCCGGCGGCGCACTTTACGTGCGGCGCCATTTCCGTCACGCTGTCCCCGTCACCCATGCGGGGAGGTCCCGTGAGAATCAGGCATCAATGGACGCTGGTCCTGGCGGCGGGGCTGCTCGCCGCGGTTTCCGGGGCCGCCCTTGCGCAGGAGGCGGCGCAGCCTAAACCTGACGCGGCACAGCCTAAACTGGACGCGGCGCAGCCCAATCCTCTCCTCAACCGGCGCGGCTGGGAGGCAGGCGGGCAGATCTCGAGCTATCGCTACGAAGAGCCCAATTTCATGAAGCTGACCGGGGGGCGGATCGGCGGGGTCGGCGCCTACACGTTCACCCATCCCAGCCGCGTGTACACCCGCATCGACCTGCGCGCGTCCTTTGGGCTGCTGGAGTACGAGAGCGTGGGCAGCGGCACGAAGGACGATGTCCCGGACTTCATTACCGAGGCGCGGGTGGCGGTCGGCTGGGACTATCTCGCCGGGGAGAGTGTGGCCCTGTCACCCTACATCGGATTCGGCTACCGCTATCTCTACAACGACCTTTCCGGATACTCCTCCACCGGCGCGGTCGGCTATGAACGCTATTCCCACTACATCTACGTCCCCATCGGGGTCACTTTGCGATTTCGCGCCGCGGAGCGGCTGGTCATCGCGCCCACCCTGGAATACGACTGGTTCCTGAGGGGTTGGCAGGAATCCTATTTGAGCGATACCGGCCTCGGCTATTCCGACGCCTCCAACGAGCAGAAAGACGGCCGCGGCTATCGCGCCTACCTGATGTTCGAGACCCGGCGCTGGGCGCTCGGCCCGTATACGCATTACTGGAAGATCAAGGATTCTGACCGCGACCAGATCGCGCCCAACACTTTCGCGTACGAGCCGGAGAACTGGACGCGGGAGTACGGCGTGGAGTTCAGGTGGCGCTTTTAAGGGCTCTTTGGCCGCAGCTCGGTGAGGCCATCTGCGTCGGTCGCGGAAATCGTGGTTCGCACGACGTGGCGCGGCTGATCGTCGGGCCACGGCCGCCCGCGGTGCAGCACGCAGCGGTTGTCCCACATGATGACGTCGCCCGGCTGCCAGCGGTGGAGGTAGGTGTGCCCCGGCGCCGTCACGTGCTCGATCAGCTGTTCGATGAGATCGAGCGCTTCTTCCTTCGGCATCCCGTCGATCCCGCAGGTGTGTGACGCGACGTAGAGCGAGTCGCGCCCGTTGACCGGGTTGCGCCAGCGGATCCGCCAGCGCACCGGCGGCAGCGTCGACCGCTCGCGCCCGGAGGCGAGGTGCGGCGCGATCTTCCCGCGGGAGTGGGCGTAATCGTGCCAGGCGCGGGCATCGGCCAGGCGCGCGCGCGTCGGCTCCGGCAGGCGCTCCCAGCCGAGGCGCTGGGACGCGAACTCGGTTTCCCCGCCGACCGGCGCGATGACCCGCGCCGAGAGCACGGAGGCGAGCGCCGGCGGGTCCTTGAAGCAGCTGTCGGTGTGCCAAAGCTGGTTCGCGCGCGCGCGGAGCGCCTCCTTGTGGTCGGGCGGCACGAGGCTGCCGTCCGGCTCGAGATTGGTCAGAATGCTGAACGGCGTGCCTTCACCGCGCGAGGCTGCCTTGGCGATCTCCAGCGGGCCGAAGCGCTTCGAGTAGGCGACCTGCAGCTCGTCGGTGATGCGCTGGCCGCGGAATACCAGCACCGAATGCGCCTCGAACGCCGCGCGCACGTACGCGTACGCGTCGTCGCGCTCGGCAACCTCGGCGAGCCCGACCCCGCGAACCTCCGCGGCGAAGCCCGGCCCCAGCATTTGCAGTTCCATGGCATTCATTTTCCCATAAAGACCCGCGGGGCACGCGTGGCGGGCGCGGCGCGACTGGTATACGCTTCGAACATCCGCAGCCGGGGGCCAGAGTGCGCGAATTCCCGCTCGTACTGATCCTGGTGTCGGCGGCAGCGCTCGCCGCGCCTGCCGCCGCCCAGGAGTTCCCGTCGAGTCCGGTGCGCTTCGTCGTCCCGCTGCCGGCCGGCGGGACGATGGACATCATCGCGCGCACGCTGGGGCAGCCGGTTGCCCGGGCCCTCGGCCAGAACGTGATCGTGGACAACCGGCCCGGCGGCGGCGGTGGGGGCATCATCGGCACCGAGGCAGTGGCGCGCGCTCCCGCGGACGGCCACACCGTCCTCTTCATCGGCAACGGCTTCACGATGAACCCGGCGCTGCGGGCGAAGCTGCCGTTCGATGCCGAGAAGGACTTCACCGCGGTCGCGCGGGTCGCATCGAACCCGCTGGTGGTTTCCGTCCATCCGTCGCTCCCGGCGAAGTCGCTGAAGCAACTGGTCGCGCTTGCACGCGCGCATCCAGGCGAGCTGACGTTCGCATCCGGCACCGCCGCGGGCGGGCTCCGCCTCAACGCGGAGCGCTTCAAGGCGGCAGCCGGCATCGATATCGTCAACGTGCCTTACCAGGGCGGCGCGCCGGCGGTGGCCGCCGTGCTCGGAGGCCACACTCCCATTCTCATCGTCAATGTTTCCGAAACCGTGCCGCACGTTCCCTCGGGCCGGTTGCGCCCGCTCGCCGTGACCTCGCTCGAGCGCAACCGCTCGCTCATGGAAGTCCCAACGGTCGCCGAGTCCGGTTATCCGGGGTTCGAGGCCCTGATGTGGTACGGCGTCGTGGCGCGCGCGGCGGTGCCCAGGGGCGCGATCGACCGGTTGAGCGCCGAGATCACCCGCGCGGTCCGGCTTCCGGAAGTGAGCGACGCGCTCGATCGGAAAGGACTCTCCGTCGCGACCATGGGCACCGCGGAGTTCGACTCGTTCATCCGCGCCGAGATCCGCAGCAACGGCCGGATCATCCGGGAGATCAATCTCAGGGTCGAGTGACTACTGCTCCATCGCGCTGCGCGCGAACACTTCCTCCAGCTTGACGAGGCGCGGCGTCAGGCCCTGCTCGAGGGAATAACGCGCCGCGGTCTCGAGCGTCTTGCGGTTCGCGCGGATGCCGTGCCGCACGAGCGGCGGGCGCACCGCCTCCGTCGCGCCCGGTGGGAGCAAGCCCGTAGCGACGTAGTACTCGACGTGTTCCACGCGCTCATGGTTCGCGATGTCGTTGGCGCGGTCGAAGGCCTTCACGAGATTGAGGATCGCCCACGGGTGCTTTTCGAGGATCTCCCGCTTGATGACCATGCCGTGGTTGATGGGAAAGATCCCGGTCTTGCGGTAGTAGCGCACGCCCTCGGCGACGGGATCGGGAAAGAGCGGCCCGATGTCCGGGTGGCTCCACAGGTCGGCGGTACTGCGGTCGACCAGGTTGCGGTCCACGATGTAGTGGAGCGCCGCGTCGAGCTCGCCCGCGAGCATCATGCCGCCGAGGCTTTTCTCCGGCGGGATGGTATGGATCGTGACGCCCGGCGGCGCGGAGAAGCCGACGGCGCCGCCATGGCTGATCGATGCCCCGCGCTCCATCCAGAATTCCATGTGCCGCGGCTCGACGCCGAACTCCTCCTGCAGCACGCCGCGTGCCCACAGCGCCGCGGTCTGCTGGTACTCCGGGACGCCGACGCGCTTGCCCTTGAGGTCCGCGGGCGAGGCGATGCCCGCGCTTCTTCGCACCAGGATCGCGGCGTGGTAGAACTTTCGCGTGGTGAAGACCGGCACGCCGACCCAGCGCTCGTCCCCGCGCGCCTTCGCCATCATGAGGGACGAGAACGACATCTCCGAGACGTCGAAGTCCGCGAACCGCAGCTGGCGCCAGAACAGCTCCGAGGGGTGCACGCGGCTGGGGATCAAGTCGATGCCGTCGGGCTTCACGCGGCCGTCGAGCACCGGCCACGTGCGCGGGTTCGACGTGATGCCGATGCTCAGTTGCAGGTTCATCGCCTGACCGCCGCTACTTGACCGCCAGATCGAGAATGCCGGACCTGGGCGTGAACCCGAGACCGGGCGCCTCGGGCAGCGTGACCCAGCCCCTGACCGGCTTCGGCGTGCCGTCGAACAGCGTTTCACCAATCCTCCAGCCTCCGAGGTGAAACTCGATGCGCCCGCCGTTCTGAACGCCCGCGTGCAGGTGCATGTTGAGGTGAGGGTAGTTGCCGCCCATCTCCAGCTGGATGTTGAACGCCTGGGCGAGTCCCGCCGCGTAAAGCCCGCCGGTGAAGCCGCCGATGTCGCGCACGTTGGGCTGCGCGATGTCGATTGCCTCGTGCACGAAGTACTCGCGCAGCCAGGCGAGGTCGTAGGTCCCGCTGCTGCCGGCGGCGATCGGTATGGTGGTCTCGCGGCGCAGCTTCGCCATCAGCCGCGGGTCGGCCTTGAGCACCGGGTCCTCGAACCACGCGAGCCCGCAGTCTTCCACCATCTTCGCGAGGCGAATCGCCTGCGGCAGCTTCGCGTTCTTGTTGGCATCGATCATGAGCGTCACCTTGTCGCCCAGCGCGTCGCGGACGTGGCGGATGCGTGCGGCGTCCTCGAGGATGTCGTCGTCGGTGGGCTCGCCGTACATGTGCGCCGTCGGGTCGGCTCCCGCCGCGATCGCCATCTTCAGCTGCGTGTGCCCCTCCGCGATCATCAGCTTCGCCGCTTCCACCAGCTGCTCCCGGCTGTAGCGGGGCAGTCCCCACGTGATGTAGACCGGGCACTTCTGGCGCGCGCCGCCCATCAGCTTCCAGATCGGCTGCTTCAGGCTCTTGCCGCGGACGTCCCACAGCGCGACGTCGATCATGCTCGCCGCGCACGACCACGTGCCCATGTAATGCTTGTTGGAGAGCTTCCAGTAGAGCGTCGAGCGCACCGCTTCGGGCCGCAGGGGATCCATGCCGGCGATCGCGGGGCCCGCCTCGCGGTTGATGAAGTCCGAAATGCTGAAGCGCAGCGGATAGCCCGCGAAGGCGTGGCCCTTCAGGCCGTCATCGGTTTCGATCTCGACAAAGGTGATGAGCGCGTGCTGCGTCTCCTTGATGAGCGGGAACTGGTATGGCACGCGCAGCGTGTGCGCGGTGGTGCGGGCGATCTTCATGGGACTCCCCGGCGAAATGGTTAAACTATAGCGCAAATGAAAATCACGAAAGTCGAGACTGTCGTCGTCAACATGCCGATGGTGATCGAGGGTACGGTCATCCCGCAGCAGGGCGGCCGGCCGCGCACCAGCATGGACACGCTCCTCGTGCGCGTGGAAACCGATGCCGGCGTGACCGGCTGGGGGGAGGGCTTTGGCCACCGCATCTTCCCCGCGACGAAAGCGGCGATAGATACCCTTATCGGCCCGATGTGCGTCGGGCGCGATCCGACGGCGATCTCGGCGCTCGCGGATGAGCTGCAGCGCAACCTGGCCGGCGTCGGGCGCAACGGGCCTGCACTGTATGCGCTCTCCGCGATCGACATCGCCCTGTGGGACATTGCCGGCAAGCTCGCGGGGCTGCCGCTCTATCGCCTGCTGGGCGGGCCGAAGCGCGAGCGGCTGCCCGCCTATGCGAGCCTGCTGCGCTATGGCGACCCTGCGGCGGTGACGCGCTACACCGCGCGCGCGCTCAATCGCGGCTACCGCCACATCAAGCTGCACGAGATCACGCTCGCGCCGATCCAGGCCGCGCGAAAGGCGGCGGGGCCGGACGTCTCGATCATGGTGGACTGCAACTGCCCCTGGACGGTCGCCGAGGCGATCGCGGTGGCGCGGAAGCTCAAGCCGCTCGACCTGAAGTGGCTGGAGGAGCCGGTGTGGCCGCCGGAGGACCACGCGGGACTCGCGCGCGTGCAGGAGCAGGGCGGCATCCCGACCGCGGCGGGCGAGAACGCGATGCTGCCCGAGTTCCGGGGCCTGCTCGCGGCGGGCGCCATCGCCTACGCCCAGCCGAGCGTGACCAAGGTCGGCGGCGTCACGCAGATGCGTAAGGTCGCCGCCCTTGCCGAGGCGCACGGCGTGGAGGTGGTGCCGCACTCGGCGTACTTCGGGCCGGGCCTGCTTGCGTCCATCCACTGCATCGCCGCCATGGCGCGCGAGAGCCTGGTCGAGCGCTACGACGCCGATTTCGCGGTGAATCCCCTGCACGACGCGATCCTGCCGGATCGGGACGGTCACCTCGCGGTGCCGCAGGGACCGGGACTGGGCGTGGATCCCGATCCGGCGGTCATTGCAAAGCTACGCGTCGGTTGACCGGCCGGGTCAGGGCTCGAGGCCCCGCGCCTGCATCACCCGCATCGCGGCCGGCGCCGAGAGGAAGTCGATGAGCGACTGCGCGGCCTGCGCCTGCTGCGTGCCGGCGAATATGCCGGCGGAGGTAACGGTGACGAGCTGAATCTCCGCGGGCAGGGGGCCGACGAGCTCGATGCCGGGCACGGCCAGCAGTTCGGGGATCTGCTGGATCGCCATCTCGGCCTTGCCCGCGGCGACGAGCTCCCCGATCAGCCCGCCGGGCTGCCGCACGGCCTTGGCCTGGATCTGCTGCGCGATCCCCATGCGCTCGATCACGCCCGAAAAGTGCATGCCGCTCGCGCCTTCCTGCGTGTACGCGACCGATTTCACGGCGAGCAGCGCGCGCTTGAGCGATTCGACTGTGCTGATGTCGGGCCTGGGCATGCCCGCGCGCACGGCGACGCCGACCCGGCAGCGCGCGAGGACGCGGCGGCTCCCGGGGAGGATCTTTCCCTGCTTCACGAGCTCGTCGATCGCGCCCGAGCCCGTGATGGCAAGGTCCGCGGTCTCGCCCTTCGCGATGCGGGCCAGCATGACCTTGGCGGGGTCGTAGGTCACGGAAATGTTGATCCCGCTTGCACGCTCGAACTGCGGCACGAGCTCGCCCATCGCGGCGCGAATACTGTTCGAAGAGAGAATCTTGAGAGTGCGTGCCATGGCTTATGGAACCTCCAGGTCCACCAACGGCCCGTACTGCTGGCCGCCGAACACGTCGGTGTCGTCCACATCTCCCGAGATTACCGGGCGCGGTATGGTGACCTTGATCGCGGATGCCGCGTCGTACGCAATGACCGATACGACCTCGGGAGTGAGGCGATAAGTCAGCGCGAACCACTGCGCGTTGATAACCCGGGCGTCGCGCACCTTCTCATAGATCTCCCGGTCCTTGAAGATCACGTCGAACGTGAGCTCGAACGGGCCGGAGTTCTTGCTCCGGATCAGCTTCGCGACCTGCCACAGCTTCGCCATGAAGGCCTCACACGTTCTCGTAGGCGATGCGGAACATCTCGAGCGGGGAGGCGGGCTCGACCACGTGGTTCATGTTGAAGCGGTAGCACGCTCCGCGCGCGATCTCCGGCGGTGAGTAGGGATAGGCAATCGAGGTGATGAGCCCGCTCCACTCCGGCACCGGATAGTGCACGGCGATGTGCCCGACCGATTTCGCGAGCGCGGTGGCGAGCGCCTGTGTCTCCGCCGTCACCTGGAAGAGCAATCCGACTTCGTGCCCGATGCCGGTTTCGGGCTCGAGCGGCCCCATGGTCGCATTCCTGCCGAAAACCCGCACATCGAACCGGTACTGGCGCTCGATGCCGTCGCCGAACACCGCGCGGATGCGGTCCTTCACCGCTGCGACGAGGCCACCGAGCCACGAGTCGAACTGGCGCAGGATGATCGGGTCGCGCACGCTGCCCACGATCAGGCTCTGGTAGCCGGCGAGCTCCGCGCCCTCGAGCTTGATCGTATAGCGCTGCGCCGGCCTGAAGGCGCTGCCCGATACCCGCACCGCGCGGTCCGAGACCGCCTCGTATTTCGCGTGCAGGGTGTCGAGCACGCCCGAGGGCTCGACCAGCTCATAGGGCGTCGAGTTCTCGTAAAGATTATGGGAGGCCACGCTCACCGGGTCGCAACGGTACTCGGGGTTCGGCGGCTCGACGACGAAGTGCCCGTTCGTGACCGTCGCGAACATGCAGTCAGGATACTTGCGCAGCACGACGCAGGCGGCGCCGCACTCCAGGATCTTCGCCATGTGCCACACCGTCGCGGGGTTGAAGCCCCTCATCACGGGCAGTGCCGAGAAGATGGAGGTGTCGCTCGAGCGGCCCGCCAGGATCACTTCGGCGCCATTGGCGAGCGCCTCGACGTAGGGCTCGATGCCGCACATGCCGACGATGTGCGCGCTGCGGTCGATTACAGCCTCGTCCAGCACCGGCGCGTTGGCGAGCGGCGTGATCTTTCTTTCGCGCAGCTTCTTCTTGAGGTAGCCCTTGTCCTGCTCGCTTGCAATCGTCGCGAGCTTGAAGGAGAGCTTGTCTTCGCGGGCAATTTCGCGCGCGATCCCCGCCAGCCGCTCGAGCTGGCCATCGGTGCCGGCGGTGCAGGCCGAGCCGATAATGGCGGGGATCTTCGCCGCGCGTGCAGCGAGCAGGATCAGCCGGAGATCGCGCTTGTAGGCGGAATCGGAGAACAGCGTCTCACCGGAGCCGAGATAGTGCGGCCCGGGATCGGTCGAGCCGGAATCGGCGCCGATGAAGTCCGGCCGGAGCGCCATCGCGCGCCGGAGCGTCTCCTCGCGGAAGCCCGATCCGAGGATGCCGGTCGCGGACAGGACGCGGATTTCCGACGCCACATCCGCTCCAGGTCAGACCTCGATGGTGACGGGCTTGCCGGCCTTCTCGTTGACCCGGTCGCGCCAGACGAGATAGACGGCGT
Source organism: Burkholderiales bacterium (assembly GCA_036555035.1). Classification (GTDB taxonomy): domain Bacteria; phylum Pseudomonadota; class Gammaproteobacteria; order Burkholderiales; family SG8-41; genus SG8-41. Next base: position 12,278 of record DATBMB010000091.1, read on the forward strand.
CGCCGTCCGCGGTCGCAACGGCAGTGTGCACCATGTTGGCCGGGATATGCAGCAGGCAGCCAGTCGGCACCACGAAATCCTGGTCGTCCATGTTCACCTGCAGCGCGCCCTTCAGCACGTAGTTGAAGGTCTCATCCGGGTGAAAGTGGGGCTTCGAGCCGGTGCCGCGCTTCTTGGTGACGACGCCGCAGTATATGCGCTCGCCGTTGAACGACGCCCCCTCCCCGGTGGACGTCTTGCCCAGCGTGGGCGCTTTTTCCATTGCGTGGAGATCGATGACGAACCTGTTCTTCACCGCGTCCCTCCGATATTCGTTGCAGCGTGCCTACGGTACGTTGTAGCCCAGCTCCTTGCACTGCCGGCGCGCGAACTGGGTTCCGACCGGCCCGTCTCCCGGGCCGCCGTTCGAGGCCATGACCTTGCCGTTGCGGATGAAATAGACGGCCGGATAGAACCCGGTGTATGCCCCGCGCGTGTTCTTGTCGTTCACCATCGCGCACACCGCCCATCCGAACTGCACGTCGCGCAGCACCGCGTCCTTCTGGTACATCTGCGTGGGTCCGGCCTTGAAGTCGATGATACCGGCGGTCGGATCGGTCATCCGGTTTCTCAGATAATCGCGAATGATTTGCTGGTAGTCGTCGGGCTTGGGGCCGTAGTTCACGGAATCCATCTGTTCCTTCGTGGGCGGGCTGGTGTCGCAGCCCGCGAACATCGCGGCCAGCGTTATCGCCGTTGTAAACGCCAGGATCCGGGCAAAGGTGCGTTGCATGTTCGCCTCCATGCGGGGTTTGCAACAGGCTTGATTCTACTTCAGCCGCGAGTGCCTCCGCTAATGAAAGTCCCGGCTGGAGGTCTGCAGCTTCCCGAGCAGCGCGCTGTGATCCACCAGCCGATTCGCGATGAGGTGCACCACTTCCCCCTCGCGCTCGAGCGTTCCGTGGACCCCCATCAGGCGCGAGCCCAGCAGCTCGCGGCGCTGGCGGTCGGCGAGGTCGCGCCACACGATCACGTTGACGCTGCCGGTCTCGTCCTCGAGCGTCACGAAGATGACGCCCGAGGCGGTGTCCGGCCGCTGGCGGCCGACGACGATGCCGGCGGCGCGGGCGGGGCGCCCGTGCGGCAGCCCGCGCAGCTCGGCCGCGGTGGCGAGCCGCATGCGCGCGAGCCGCGGGCGGAGCAGCGACAGCGGATGGCGGCCGAGCGTCAACCCGAGGCTCGCGTAGTCGGCGACGAGCTCCTCGCCCTCGGTTGGCGGCGCGAGCCGCGGCATCGATTCCTCGATCGGGGCGCCGGCGAGAACGGGTGTCGCGCGCTCCACGCCCGCGACTTCCCAGTGCGCGAGGCGGCGGTGGTCCGAGAGAGAGCGCAGCGCGCCGGCAGAGGCAAGCAATTTCAGGTCGCGGCGATCGAGGCGCGCGCGCCGGGCGAGGTCCGCGACCGAGTCGAAGGCGCGCTCGTGTCGCGCTTCGCAAATGCGCCCGGCCGCGGTCTCGGAGAAGCCGCTGATCATTCGGAAGCCGAGGCGCACGGCGGCGCGCTTCCTCCCACCACCCCCGCTACTCTGGGGCGACCCCGCCCGTCCCAACTCGCTGCATCGAGTTGGGCGTTCGCCGGCTCGGAGCAATGCTCCTCGAATTCCCGGCTCACCCTCAGGCAGGAGGGGAG
>DATBMB010000118.1:0-16319 GCA_036555035.1 Burkholderiales bacterium
GGGACAGCAATGGCGACGGTAAAAAGTCAGAAAATCCGCATCCGGTTGAAGGCGTTCGACTACCGCCTGATCGACCAGTCCGCGCTCGAGATCGTGGATACCGCCAAGCGCACCGGCGCCGTGGTCAAGGGGCCGGTTCCGCTGCCCACGCGCAAGCAGCGCTTCGACCTGCTGCGCTCGCCGCACGTGGACAAGACCTCGCGCGACCAGCTCGAGATCCGCACCCACCTGCGCCTTATGGACATCATCGATCCCACCGACAAGACGGTGGACGCGCTGATGAAGCTCGACCTCCCCGCCGGTGTGGACGTCGAAATCAAGCTGTAACGAGGCCAGAACATGAGCTTGGGACTGGTGGGGCGCAAGGTCGGCATGACCCGCGTGTTCACGGATGACGGCGACACCGTCCCGGTGACCGTGGTCGACGTGTCGAATAACCGCGTGACCCAGATCAAGACGCCGGAAACCGACGGCTACAGCGCGGTGCAGCTTGCCTACGGGCAACGGCGGCCGACGCGCGTGGTCAAGGCCGCGGCGGGCCACTTCGCCAAGGCGGGCGTCGTGGCCGGCCATACCCTGAAGGAATTCCGGGTCAAGCCCGATCAGCTCGCGACCCTCAAGCTGGGGGGCACGGTCGGGGCCGACATATTCAAAGTCGGGCAGCTGGTGGACGTTTCCGGCACGTCCCAGGGTAAAGGATTCGCGGGCGTCATCAAGCGCCACCACTTCTCCTCCAACCGCGCGAGCCACGGCAACTCGGTGTCGCACAACAAGCCGGGCTCGATCGGCCAGAACCAGGACCCGGGCCGGGTCTTTCCCGGCAAGCGCATGGCCGGGCACATGGGCGCCGCTCACCGCACGGTGCAGAACGTCGAGATCATTCGCATCGATGCGGAGCGGCAGCTGCTGCTCATCCGGGGCGCGCTGCCCGGGTCCCGCGGGGGCGGCGTGACGGTGAGGCCGACGACCCGGGCGACAAGGGTGGTCGTAGCGGCCCCGAAACCCGCCGCCAAGGCCGGCGAAGCCAGGCCCGCCGCGGCCAAGCCGGCCGCAGCCAAGCCTGCGGCGAAGCCCGCGAAATAGGGGACGCCGTGGAGCTCCAGCTGATCAACGAGCAGGGCAAACCCACCGTGAAGGTCGCCGCGTCCGACGCGGCGTTTGCGCGCGAGTACAACGAGGCGCTGGTGCACCAGGTCGTCACCGCGTACCTCGCCAACGCGCGGCAGTGCACGCGGGCGCAGAAGGCGCGCGGCGAGATCAACAAGTCGAACAAGAAGCCGTGGCGGCAGAAGGGCACGGGGCGCGCGCGCGCCGGGCGCGCTTCCTCGCCCCTGTGGCGCGGCGGCGGCAGAATCTTCCCCAACCTGCCGGACGAGAATTTCTCGCAGAAGCTGAACCGGAAGATGTATCGCGCCGGCGTCTTCTCGATTCTCTCGCAGCTTGCGCGCGAGGAGCGGCTCGCCGTGGTCGAGAAGTTCACGGTGGACGCACCCCGCACCAAGCTCCTCGCCGAGAAGCTGCGTGGCATGGGGCTCGACGACGTGCTGATCATCACCGACCGCGTCGACGACAACCTGCGGCTCGCCTCGCGCAACCTGCCCGGGGTCGGCGTGGTGACGGTGGGTGAGGCCGACCCGGTCGTCCTCATGCAGCATGCGAAAGTGCTGGTCACCCGGGGCGCCGTGGCCAAGATTGAGGAGCTCGCCCGATGAGCGCCGCCGTGAATCTCCAACAGCAGGCCCGCCTGATGCAGGTCGTGCTGGCGCCGGTGATCTCGGAGAAGAGCACCTATGTCGCCGACAAGCGCAACCAGTACGTGTTCCGCGTCGCGCAGGACGCGACCAAGCCCGAGATCAAGGCCGCGATCGAGCTGATGTTCAGCCCGAAGGACAAGAAGCTTGAGGTGGAGTCCGTGCAGATCGTCAACGTGCGCGGCAAGGGCAAGCGCTTCGGGATGACTGCCGGCCGGCGGCGCCACTGGAAGAAGGCCTACGTCTGCCTCAAGGAAGGCCAGGAAATCAACTTTGCCGAACAGGCGGAGGCCAAGTAATGCTGGTCAAGTCGAGACCCATCACCCCCGGCCAGCGCCAGCGCGTCAAGGCGGTCAACCCGGACCTCCACAAGGGCCGGCCGGTGCCGCACCTGGTGGAGCACAAGCTGCGCCGGGCCGGGCGCAACATGCACGGCGAGATCACGATGCGCCATCAGGGCGGCGGCCACAAGCAGCTCTATCGCAAGGTCGATTTCAAGCGCGACAAGGACGTCATCGCGGCGCGGGTCGAGCGCCTCGAGTACGATCCCAACCGCAGCGCGTTCCTGGCGCTACTGCTGTACGCCGACGGCGAGCGGCGCTACATCATCGCGCCCAAGGGCGTGTCCGCGGGCGCGCAGATCGTCTCGGGGCCGGAGGCGCCGATCAAGGCCGGCAATACGCTGCCGTTGAAGAACATCCCGGTCGGCACCACCGTGCACTGCGTCGAGATGCTTCCCGGCAAGGGGGCGCAGCTCGCGCGCGCCGCCGGCGCCTCGGTGCAGCTGCTCGCGCGCGAAGGCGAGTACGCGCAGGTGCGGCTGCGTTCCGGCGAGATCCGCAAGGTGCACATCAACTGCCGCGCCACCATCGGCGAAGTCGGCAACGAGGAGCACTCGCTCGAGTCAATCGGCAAGGCGGGGCGCGTGCGCTGGCGCGGCGTGCGCCCGACGGTGCGCGGCGTGGCGCAGAACCCGGTCGATCACCCGCACGGCGGGGGCGAAGGCAAGAAGGCCGCGGCGCGCGACCCGGTCTCGCCCTGGGCCGTGCTGACCAAGGGTTACAAGACGCGCAAGAACAAGCGCACCGACGCCATGATCCTCCGCCGCCGCAACGCGAAAGCAGTGGGAGCCTGAACATGGCACGCTCGATCAAGAAGGGGCCGTTCGTGGATCTTCATCTCCTGAAGAAGGTGGAGTCCGCGCAGAAGTCGAACGACAAGCGCCCGATCCGGACCTGGTCGCGGCGCTCGACCATCCTGCCGGACTTCGTCGGGCTGACGATCGGCGTGCACAACGGCAAGCAGCACGTGCCGGTGTACGTGACCGAGAACATGGTCGGCCACAAGCTCGGGGAGTTTTCCCACACCCGCATCTTCAAGGGCCACTCCAAGGCGGGCTCGGCGCAGGCGGCCGCGGCCGCCGCCGCCGCGGCGGCGGGCGACCGCAAGTCGGCGCCGACACCGGCCCCGGGCGCAGCCCCGGCCCCAGCCGCGCCGGCCGCTTCGGCACCGGCCAAGTCATAGGTGGCAAGCATGAACACGACAGCGACCCTGCGCGGTGTGCGGCTCTCGGCCCAGAAGGGCCGCCTGGTGGCCGATCTCATCCGCGGCAAGCCGGTCGAGCAGGCGCTCAACATCCTGCACTTCGCGCCGAAGAAAGGCGCGGTCATCATCCGCAAGGTGCTGGAATCCGCCATCGCCAACGCCGAGCACAACGACGGCGCCGACATCGACGAATTGAAGGTCACGCAGATCCTCGTCGAGCGCGGCACCTTCCTGCGCCGCTTCCGCGCCCAGTCGAAGGGCCGCGGCGCGCGCATCATGAAGCCGACCTGCAACGTTTTCGTGACGGTCGGCGACGGGAGAAAGTAGGAATGGGCCAGAAGATCAACCCGATCGGCTTCCGACTCGCGCTCAACCGCAATTGGGCGTCGCGCTGGTACGCCAACAACAAGAACTTCCCGGGCATGCTGCTCGAGGACATCAGGGTGCGCGAGCACCTGAAGAAGAAGCTCGCGCACGCGGCGGTCTCCCGCGTCGTGATCGAGCGCCCGACGAAGAACGCGCGCATCACAATCTACAGCGCGCGCCCGGGCGTCGTGATCGGCAAGAAGGGCGAGGACATCGAGTCCCTCAAGGTGGAGCTGCAGAAGATGCTGGGCGTGCCGGTGCACGTCAACATCGAGGAAGTGCGCAAGCCGGAGATCGACGCGCAGCTGATCGCGGACTCGATCTCCCAGCAGCTGGCCAAGCGCATCATGTTCCGCCGCGCGATGAAGCGCGCCATCACCAACGCCATGCGGCTGGGCGCGCAGGGCATCAAGATCATGAGCGCGGGGCGGCTGAACGGCATCGAGATCGCGCGCACCGAGTGGTACCGCGAAGGCCGCGTGCCGCTGCACACGATGCGGGCGGAGATCGACTACGGCGTCTCCGAGGCGAAGACCAGCTACGGCGTCATCGGCATCAAGGTCTGGGTATTCAAGGGCGAGGTGATGCACAAGAGCGAGCAGCCGGCCGCTGCGGTTGCCGCGGCGCTGGCGGCGCCGCCGCCCCCGCCGCCGGAGAAACCGGCGCCGTCGGCCGCGCCCGACGGCAAGGGCAGGGCGAAGAAGCCGCGGGCGCCGCGCAAGGCCCCGGCGAAGTCAGGAGCGAAGAATGCTGCAACCCGCAAGGCGTAAGTACCGCAAGGAGCAGAAGGGCCGCAACCGCGGGATCGCGACCCGCGGCGACAAGGTGAGCTTCGGCGCGTACGGGCTGAAGGCGACCACCCGCGGGCGCCTCACTGCGCGCCAGATCGAGGCGGCGCGGCGCGCGATGTCGCGTGCGATCAAGCGCGGCGGGCGCATCTGGATCCGCATCTTCCCGGACAAGCCGGTGTCGCAGAAGCCGGCAGAAGTGCGCATGGGCAACGGCAAGGGCAATCCGGAGTTCTGGGTCTCCGAGATCAAGCCGGGCGCGGTGCTCTATGAGATGGACGGCGTCGACGAGCAGGAGGCGCGTGAGGCGCTGCGCCTGGCCGCATCGAAACTGCCGTTGCGGACGACGTTCGTTTCGCGGCTGCTGGGGGCGCGGCAATGAAGGCATCCGAGCTGAAGGCGAAGTCGCCGCAGGAGCTGGAGCAGGAGTTGAATGCGCTGCTCAGGGCCCAGTTCGGCCTGCGCATGCAGAAGGCCACCCAGCAGCTCACCAACACGAGCCAATTGAAGAAGGTGCGGCGCGACATTGCGCGCGTGCGCACCGTGCTGGCCGGGAAGGCCGGGACTACCGGGGGGCAGGGAAGAGCATGAGCGAGGCAGCGAACAAGCGCCAGCTGGTCGGCCGCGTGGTCAGCGACAAGATGCAGAAGACCGTCACCGTGCTGGTCGAGCGGCGCGTCAAGCACCCGCTTTACGGCAAGATCGTCACGCGCTCGAGCCGCTACCATGCCCACGACGAAGCCAGGGCGTGCAAGGCGGGCGACCTGGTGCGGATCGAGGAATGCCGGCCGATATCTCGCACCAAGAGCTGGCGCGTGGTGGAGCGGGTGGAGCCGGCAAAGGACGTGTGAAACCCCGATTTTGCGTTGCGGTATCAGCGGCGTAGACGTATAATCCGCAACCTTTTCGCCGCGCCCCGTGACGTTGACGAGGCGCGCGGCGACCGACCCGGACGGGCTCCAATACTGGCCGAGCTGAGGAAGCTGAGCGGCCAAGTTGGGGAAGCAGGAACAAGCGAGAGAACAATGATTCAGATGCAGTCTGTATTGGACGTGGCCGACAACACCGGCGCGCGCAGGGTGATGTGCATCAAGGTGCTGGGCGGCTCGAAGCGCCGCTACGCCGGAATCGGCGACGTCATCAAGGTGAGCGTGAAGGATGCGGCCCCGCGCGGACGCGTCAAGAAGGGCGAGATCTACGACGCCGTGGTGGTGCGCACCGCGAAGGGCGTGCGCCGCAACGACGGCTCGCTGGTCAAGTTCGACTCGAATGCGGCGGTGCTGCTGACGCCCAAGCTCGAGCCGATCGGAACCCGCATTTTCGGCCCGGTGACGCGGGAGCTGCGCACCGAGCGCTTCATGAAGATAGTCTCGCTCGCGCCGGACGTGCTGTGAGGGAGGCGGCCATGCACAAGATCCGCAAGGGCGACGACGTCATCGTGACCACCGGGCGCGACAAGGGCAAGCGCGGCACGGTGCTCAAGATCGTCGACGCGGAGCATGTCGTGGTGGAGGGCGCGAACCGAGTGAAGAAGCACCAGCGCCCGATCCCGATGAAGGGAGTCACCGGCGGAATCGTCGACCGGGACATGCCACTTCACGTATCGAACGTGGCGCTCTACAACCCGGCGACCAAGAAGGGCGACCGCGTCGGCATCCGGGTGCTGGAAGACGGCCGCCGCGTCCGCTTTTTCAAGTCCAATGGTGAAGTGATCGACACATGAGTGCAGCCAAGGCGAAGGACGCCAAGGACCCCAAGGATTCCAAGGGGGCCCGGGACGCCAAGGGCCAGAAGGACGCCAGGGGCGCGAAAGAGGCCCGGCCTCCCCGCGAAGGCCAGCAGCCCGCGGCCCCGAAGGAGGCACGGCAGCCGCGGCCCGAGGCCCGGGAAGCCCCGGCGCCCAAGGAGCAGAAGGAACGCAAGCCCGAGCGGCCGGCCCCGGTGCCGCGCCTGCAGATCCACTATCGCGATGCCGTGGTCAAGCAGCTGATGGAGCAGTTCGGCTACAAGACCGCGATGCAGGTGCCGCGGCTCGAGAAGATCGTGCTCAACATGGGGGTGGGCGAATCGGTGGCGGACAAGAAGATCATGGACCACGCGGTCTCCGACATGACCAAGATCGCGGGGCAGCGGCCGATCGTCACCCAGTCGCGCAAGTCGATCGCGAACTTCAAGATCCGCAGCGGCTACCCGATCGGATGCAAGGTGACGCTGCGCGGGCGGCGCATGTACGAGTTCCTCGACCGCCTGGTCAGCATCGCGATGCCGCGCATCCGCGACTTCCGCGGCATTTCGGCTAGGGCTTTCGACGGCCAGGGCAACTACAACATGGGCGTCAAGGAGCAGATCATCTTTCCCGAGATCGAGTACGACAAGATCGACGCGATCCGGGGAATGAACATCACCATCGCCACCACGGCGAAATCGGACAACGAGGCAAAGGCGCTGCTCGCCGCCTTCCGCTTCCCGTTCAGGAACTAGGAATCCCGAGGCATAACGAATGGCCAAGACCGCCCTCATCAACCGCGACAAGAAGCGCCGCGAGATCGTCAAGAAGTATGCCGCCCGGCGCAAGGAGCTGCTTGCGCTCGCAGCCAACACCAGGCTCTCGCCCGAGGAGCGCTACGCGGCGCGCGAGAAGCTGCAGAAGCTGCCGCGCGACGCATCCCCGGTGCGGTTGAGGAACCGCTGTGCCCTGACCGGGCGCCCGCGCGGGGTCTACCGCAAATTCGGAATCGCGCGCGGGAAGTTGCGGCTGATCGCGCTCCACGGGGAGATCCCGGGCGTGATCAAGGCGAGCTGGTAGGAGATTCCACCCCATGTCGATGACCGATCCCATTGCCGACATGCTGACGCGCATCCGCAACGCGCAGCATTCGGAGAAGCTGTCGGTGGCAATGCCCGCGAGCAAGCTGAAGAGCGCGATCGCCCAGGTGTTGAAGGACGAGGGCTACATCGAGGATTTCGCGGTGCGCGAGGCCGAAGGGCGGCCCCAGCTCGAGATCAGCCTCAAGTACTACGCCGGCAAGCCCGTGATCGAGCGCATCGAGCGCGTGAGCCGTCCGGGGCTGCGCATCTATCGGCCGAAGGACGCGCTGCCGAAGGTGATGAACGGGCTCGGCGTCGCGATCGTCTCCACGTCCCGGGGCGTCATGACCGACCGCAAGGCGCGCGGCATGGGTGTCGGCGGCGAAGTGCTGTGCATCGTCGCCTAGCGGGAAGCGCGCCATGTCGAGAATCGGAAAATCCCCGGTCGTGCTGCCGCAGAAGGTCGAGGTGACGATCACGCCGGGCGAGATCCAGGTGAAGGGCCCGCTCGGCAGCCTCTCCCAGCGCATCACGCCGGAGGTTCAGGTCGAGAAGGTGGAGAACCGCATCCAGTTCAAGGCGGCCGGTAATTCGCGCCAGGCCGACGCGATGTCGGGCACGCTGCGGGCGCTCGTCGCCAACATGGTGACCGGCGTCACCCAGGGCTTCGAGAAGCGCCTGACGCTGGTCGGCGTGGGCTACCGGGCGCAGGCGCAGGGCGACAAGCTCAACCTGACGCTGGGCTATTCGCACCCCGTGGCCCATCCCATGCCCAAGGGCATCAAGGTGGAGACGCCGACGCAGACCGAGATCGTGATCAAGGGCACGGACCGCCAGCTCGTCGGCCAGGTGGCCGCGGAAGTGCGCGCATACCGCAGCCCCGAGCCCTACAAGGGCAAGGGCGTGCGCTACGCCGCCGAGCAGGTCGTGATCAAGGAAACCAAGAAGAAGTAACGGGAGCCCGCCGAGCCATGTACAACAGGAATGCTCAACGCCTGCGCCGGGCGCGCAAGACCCGCGCCCGGATCGCCGAGCAGGCCGCGGCGCGACTCACGGTGCACCGCTCGAACTGCCATATCTACGCGCAGGTCATCGATGCGAGCGGCGCGAAAGTGCTGGCCGCCGCGTCCACGGTCGAGCCCGAGGCGCGCAAGGCCGCGCGCGGGAGCAACGTCAAGGCGGCGGCCGAGGTCGGCCGGCGCATCGCCGAGCGGGCGAAGCAGCTCGGCATCGAGGCGGTCGCGTTCGACCGCGCGGGCTACAAGTTTCACGGTCGCGTCAAGGCGCTGGCGGAAGCCGCGCGCGAGGCGGGCCTCAAGTTCTAGGGATACAGGCCATGGCGAAATTGCAGGCATCCAAGATGCAGACCGGCGAGGAGCGCGGCGACGGCCTGCGCGAGAAGATGGTCGCGATCAACCGCGTGACCAAGGTGGTGAAGGGCGGCCGCGTGCTCGGCTTCGCCGCGCTGACCGTGGTGGGCGACGGCGACGGCGGCATCGGCATGGGCAAGGGCAAGGCGCGCGAAGTGCCGGTGGCGGTGCAGAAGGCGATGGAAGAGGCGCGCCGCCGGATGGTGAAAGTCAGCCTCAAAGGCGGCACGCTGCAGCACGCGGTAATCGGCCATCACGGCTCCTCGCGCGTCTACATGCAGCCCGCGTCCGACGGCACCGGCATCATCGCCGGCGGCCCGATGCGCGCCGTCTTCGAGGTGATGGGCGTGCAGAACGTGCTCGCCAAGTGCCTGGGCTCGACCAATCCCTACAACGTGGTGCGCGCCACCATCAACGGCCTGACGGAAATGACCACGCCGGCCGCGATCGCCGCCAAGCGCGGCAAGAAGGTCGAGGAGATCACGGGGTGAGCATGGCGGCTGCGAGCGGCAAGAAGATCAAGGTGACGCTGGTGAGAAGCCCGATCGGCACCAAGCAGTCGCATCGCGCCTGCGTGCGCGGGCTGGGCCTGCGCAAGATCCGCCAGACCGTGGAGCTCGCGGACACACCCGCGAACCGCGGACTGATCAACGCGGTGGCCTACCTGGTGAAGTGCGAGGGCTGACATGAGGCTGAACGAGCTCAAACCGGCGGAAGGCTCGAATCGCGAGCACAAGCGCGTCGGGCGGGGATTCGGCTGCCACGGCAAGACCGCGGGGCGCGGGCACAAGGGCCAGAAGTCCCGCTCCGGCGGCTACCACAAGGTGGGGTTCGAGGGCGGCCAGATGCCGCTGCAGCGCCGGGTGCCGAAGCGCGGCTTCAACTCGCACAAGAAGGGCGAGACCGCGGAAGTGCGGCTCTCCGACCTCCAGGCGATCGCGGCGGAGGCCATCGACCTCGCCACGCTCAAGGCGGCGGGCGTGGTGGCTCAGCCGGCGCTGCGCGCCAAGGTGATCCTCGCGGGCGAAATCAAGCGCAAGGTCGCATTGAAGGGCCTGCTCGTCTCGAAAGGCGCGCGCGCGGCGATCGAGGCTGCCGGCGGCAGCGTGGAGCTGCCCGCGCCCGCGCAGCCTGCCGCAGCTCGGAAGGGCAAGGGCGATGCGGCCGGCGGCGGGAAGCCCGTGCCCGCCCAGGCGAAGGGCAAGCAAGGACCGGGGAACTAAGACTTGGCTGCGACCAACTCACTGCTGGGCCTGGGCAAGATGGGCGACTTGAAGCGCCGCCTGCTGTTCCTGCTCGGGGCCCTGATCGTGTACCGGATCGGCACGTTCATCCCGGTGCCGGGAATCGACCCGGAGCAGCTCGCGGAGCTGTTCCGCTCGCAGCGCGGCGGCATCCTCGACATGTTCAACATGTTCTCGGGCGGCGCGCTCGAGCGCTTCTCGCTGTTCGCGCTCGGCATCATGCCCTACATCTCCGCCTCGATCATCATGCAGCTGATGAGCGTGGTCTCGCCCACGCTGGAGGCGCTGAAGAAGGAAGGCGAGTCGGGCCGGCGCAAGATCACCCAGTACACGCGCTATTTCACCGCCGGGCTTGCGCTGTTCCAGGGCATGGGCATCGCGATCGCGCTCGAGTCGCAGCGCGGGCTCGTCGTCGACCCCGGGCTCGCGTTCCGCCTCACCACGATGCTGACGCTCACCACCGGCACCATGTTCCTCATGTGGCTCGGCGAGCAGATCACCGAGAGGGGCGTGGGCAACGGCATCTCGCTCATCATCTTCGCCGGCATCGCGGCGGGGCTGCCGCAGGCGGTGGGGGGCACCCTCGAGCTCGTGCGCACCGGCGCGTTCTCGATCCTGATCGCGCTCTTCATCTTCGCGCTCGTGCTCGGCGTCACCGCCTTCGTGTGCTTCGTCGAGCGCGGCCAGCGCAGGATCCTCGTCAACTACGCCAAGCGCCAGGTCGGCAACAAGGTCTACGGCGGCCAGAGCTCGCACCTGCCGCTGAAGCTCAACATGTCCGGCGTGATCCCGCCGATCTTCGCCTCCAGCATCATCCTCTTCCCGGCCACGATGGTGGGCTGGTTCGGCGCAGCCGAGGGCACGACGTGGCTGCGGGACATCGCCGCGACGCTCTCGCCCGGGCAGCCGGTCTACGTGATGCTCTACGCCTCCGCGATCATCTTCTTCTGCTTCTTCTATACCGCGCTGGTCTTCAACCCGAAGGAGACGGCGGACAACCTCAAGAAGAGCGGGGCGTTCGTGCCCGGCATCCGGCCGGGCGAGCAGACCGGGCGCTACATCGAAAAAATCATGATGCGGCTGACGCTCGCCGGGGCGATCTACGTGACCCTGGTGTGCCTGCTGCCGGAATTCCTGATCGTGTGGAAGAACGTGCCGTTCTACTTCGGCGGCACCTCGCTCCTTATCATCGTGGTGGTGACCATGGACTTCATGGCGCAGGTGCAGGCCTACGTCATGTCCCACCAGTACGAAAGCCTGCTCAAGAAGGCGAACTTCAGGGGTGGCATGTTCCCGACGCGCTGATGGCGAAGGAAGAGACCATACAAATGCAGGGCGAGATCGTGGAAACCCTGCCCAACGCGACGTTTCGGGTGAAGCTGGAGAACGGGCACGTAGTGCTCGGGCATATCTCGGGCAAGATGCGCATGCACTACATCCGCATCCTGCCCGGGGACAAGGTGACGGTGGAGCTGACGCCCTACGACTTGACGCGCGGGCGCATCGTGTTCCGCGCACGGTAGTACCGAGGGAAGGAAACGATGAAAGTGCTGGCATCGGTGAAGCGAATCTGCCGCAACTGCAAGATCGTGCGGCGCAAGCGCGTGGTGCGGGTGATCTGCAAGAACCCCCGCCACAAGCAGCGCCAGGGCTGACGAGGAACGAGAGGCGAGAGGAACGAGGCATGGCCCGGATAAGCGGAGTCAACATACCCAACCATCAGCACGCGGAGATCGCTTTGACCGCGATCTTCGGCATCGGCCGCGCGCGCGCGCGCATGATCTGCGCCGCCGCCGGCGTCAGCCATGCCGCCAAGGTCAAGGATCTCTCGGACAACCAGATGGACAAGCTGCGCGAGCAGGTGTCCAAGGTCACGGTCGAGGGCGAGCTCCGGCGCGAGGTCTCGATGAACATCAAGCGCCTGATCGATCTCGGCACCTGGCGCGGCAAGCGCCACCGCCTGGGGCTGCCGGTGCGAGGCCAGAGGACGCGGACGAACGCGCGCACGCGCAAGGGCCCGCGCAAGGCCGCCATCAAGATCATCCGCGCGGTCACCGCTTAACGAGGATTCAGACATGGCCAAAGCCAGCACCCGGGTACGCAAGAAGGTCAAGAAGAACGTGGCCGAGGGCATCGCCCACATCCACGCGTCCTTCAACAACACCATCGTCACCATCACCGACCGCCAGGGCAACACGCTCGCGTGGGCGACGTGCGGCTCGAACGGCTTCAAGGGCTCGCGCAAGTCGACGCCCTTCGCCGCGCAGGTGGCGGCCGGCCGCGCCGGGGCGCTTGCCCAGGAATGCGGCGTGAAGAACCTCGAAGTGCACATCAAGGGCCCGGGACCGGGGCGCGAGTCGGCGGTGCGCGCGCTCAATGCGGCCGGCTTCAAGATCACCCAGATATCCGACGTGACGCCGGTGCCGCACAACGGCTGCCGCCCGCCGAAGAAGCGGCGCGTCTAGGACCCCAGGAGAACCGCTAGTGGCCAGGAATCTCGACGCGAAGTGCCGGCAGTGCCGCCGTGAGGGGGAAAAGCTCTTCCTCAAGGGCGAGAAATGCTTCACCGACAAGTGCGCCATCGAGCGCCGCAATTATCCGCCGGGCCAGCACGGCCAGAAGAACACCCGCCTCTCCGGCTACGGCGTGCAGCTGCGCGAGAAGCAGAAGGTGCGGCGGATCTACGGCCTGCTCGAGCGCCAGTTCCGCAAGATCTACCACGATGCCGAGCAGAAGAAGGGCATCACCGGCGAGAACCTGCTGCAGCTGCTGGAGAGCCGGCTCGACACCGTCGCCTACCGCATGGGTTTCGGATCCTCCCGCACCGAGGCGCGCCAGATCGTGCGCCACAACGGCATCCTGGTGAACGGCCGGCGCGTCAACGTTCCGTCGTTCGTCTGCCGGCCCGGCGACGTGATCGAGGTCGCCGGCAAGGCCAAGCAGCAGCTGCGCGTCAAGGGCGCGGCGGAAGCGGCGGAAGGACGCGGCTTTCCGGAATGGCTGGAGGTCGACGCCAAGGCGCTCAAGGGAAGATTCAAGGCGCGGCCGCAACGCAGCGAGCTCCCGTCCACCATCAACGAATCGCTGGTGGTCGAGCTCTACTCGAAATAATCGTCGCAAGAGGTCAACGAACCATGCCAAGCAGCACCTTTCTCAAGCCCCGCATCATCGATGTCCAGAACATCTCGCCCTACCACGCCCGGCTGACGATGGAGCCCTTCGAGCGCGGCTACGGCCACACGCTGGGCAACGCGCTCCGCAGGACGCTCCTCTCCTCGCTCCCCGGCTATGCCGCGACCGAGGTCAAGATCGGCGGCGTGCTGCACGAGTACTCCACCATCGACGGCGTGCAGGAGGACGTGGTCGACCTGCTGCTGAACCTGAAGGGCATCGTGCTGAAGATGCACAACCGCGAGGAGGCGCTGCTCTCGCTCAAGAAGTCGGGCGAGGGCGTCGTCACCGCCGGCGACATCGAGCCGATGCACGACGTGGAGATCGTCAATCCCGATCACGTCATCGCGCACCTCGCGTCCGGCGGCAAGCTCGACATGGAGATCAAGGTCGTGCAGGGCCGCGGCTACGTGGCGGCGACGACGCGCAAGACCAATCCCGAGGAGGGGCGCAGCGTCGGCAGCATCCTGCTCGACGCCTCCTTCAGCCCGGTGCGCCGCGTGAGCTACGCGGTCGAGGCGGCGCGCGTCGAGCAGCGCACCGACCTCGACAAGCTGGTGATCGATGTCGAGACCAACGGGGCGATCGACCCCGAGGAGTCCGTGCGCTACGCCGCGCGCATCCTGGTCGAGCAGCTGACCGTGTTCGCGGACCTGAAGGGGCTGCCGACGCAGACCGAGGAGAAGAAGGCGACCCAGATCGATCCCATCCTGCTGCGGCCGGTGGACGACCTGGAGTTGACGGTGCGCTCGGCCAATTGCCTCAAGGCCGAGAACATCTACTACATCGGCGATCTCATCCAGCGCAGCGAAACCGAGCTTCTGAAGACCCCGAACCTCGGCCGCAAGTCGCTGAACGAGATCAAGGAAGTGCTCGCGACGCGCGGGCTCACGCTCGGCATGAAGCTCGAGAACTGGCCGCCGGTGGGGCTCGAAAAGCTGCAAGGTTGATGGCATACCCATGCGTCATAGACACGGACTCAGGAAGCTCAACCGCACCAGCAGCCACCGCCTGGCGATGTTCCGGAACATGGCGAACTCGCTCTTGAGGCACGAGGCGATCCAGACGACGCTCCCGAAGGCGAAGGAGCTGCGGCGCGTGGTCGAGCCCATCATCACGCTCGGCAAGAAGCCTTCGCTCGCGAACCGCCGTCTTGCGTTCAACCGGCTGCGCGACCGCGAGGTGGTAGTGAAGGTGTTCGACGAGCTTGGCCCGCGCTACGCCAAGAGGAACGGCGGGTATCTCCGCATCCTCAAGTCGGGCTTCCGCAAGGGCGACAACGCACCGATGGCCTACGTCGAGCTGATGGATCGCCCGGAGGAAGCTGCGCAGGGCGCGCAGGGCAAGGATGCGAAGGCGGCAACGGACAAGGAGGGGGCCCGCAGGGGGGCTAAAGAGAAGGCGGCTGCGAAGGCTGCATAACGAGCACTCTGTTCCAGATTGGGGCCGGCATCTAGCCGGCCTTTTCTTTTCAGCGCGCGGGTTAGAATCCGCGCATGATTTTCCTGTTCACGGATTTCGGGGCCGCCGGCCTCTACGTCGGGCAGGTGAAGGCGGTGCTGCAGAGCGAGGCGCCGAAGCAGCCCGTGATCGACCTGCTGCACGAGGCGCCCGCATTCAACGTCAGGGCGAGCGCGCACCTGCTTGCGGCGCTCGCGGCGCGGCTGCCCGCGGGGAGCGTCACGCTCGCCGTGGTGGATCCGGGCGTGGGCGGGCCCCGTCAGCCGGTGGCGGTAGCCGCCGACGGGCGCTGGTTCGTGGGGCCCGACAACGGCCTGACCTCGGTACTGGCGGCGCGCGCCGGGCGGTGCGAGGTGTATTCGATCGGGTGGCGGCCGCGGGCGCTCTCCGCCTCCTTCCACGGCCGCGACCTGTTTGCGCCCGTCGCCGCCATGCTGGCGCGCGGGGCCCGCAGGCAGGCGAAGCTCGGGAAGGCTGCGCTCTCGGTCGGCCTCGGTCCCCGCGATCTCGCCGAGATCATCTACGTCGACCCCTTCGGGAACCTGGT
This sequence comes from Burkholderiales bacterium, assembly GCA_036555035.1. GTDB lineage: Bacteria > Pseudomonadota > Gammaproteobacteria > Burkholderiales > SG8-41 > SG8-41. Next base: position 15,052 of record DATBMB010000118.1, read on the forward strand.
CACCGGGCTGCGCGCGGGCGCCCTACCGCAGGGCCGCACTCTCGCCGTCGGCGGGCGGAACATCCCCCACGCGCGGGTGTTTTCCGAGGTGCGCCCCGGCGAAGCTTTCTGGTACGAGAACAGCCTCGGGCTGGTCGAGATCGCGGCCAATTCCGCGAGCGCGCGCGAGCAGCTCGGCCTCAAGGTCGGCGATCGCCTGTGATCTGGACCATCGGCCACGGCAGCCGCGCCATCGCTGACTTCATCAGTTTGCTGCGCGAGGCCGGCATCGAGTGCCTGGTGGATGTCCGGGCGTATCCTGCCTCGCGCCGCCATCCGCAGTTCACGCGCGAGGCGCTCGAGGGCTCGCTCGCGGACGCGGGCATCCGCACTGTCTGGGAGGGGAAGGCCCTCGGCGGCCGCCGCAAGCCCGATGGGAGCTCGCCGCACCTCGCGCTGAAGAACGCGGGCTTCCGCGCCTATGCGGGCCACATGGAGACACAGGCATTCCGGGAGGGGCTCGACCGCCTGGTCGAAACCGCGCGCGCGATGCGCAGCGCCGTCATGTGCGCGGAACGGCTGCCGTGGCAGTGCCACCGCAATCTGATCGCCGACAGCCTCGTCGCGCGCGGGGTTTGCGTGCTCCATCTCATCGGCCCGGGGCAGGCGAGCGAGCACGCGTTGAGCCGGCTCGCACGGATCGAGGGCGAGCGGCTCGTCTATGACGTCGGCGGACAGCTCCCGCTGGAGGCCTAGCCCGCGGCGCGCAGCCGCAGGTCGGCCGCGAACGGCCGGGCGGGGTAGTGGAAGGGCACCGGCCCGTCGGGCAGGCAGTCCACGAACTGGCGCACGAAGGGGTCCTTCGATGCCTTCACTTCCGCGACCGTTCCATGCGCGGCGACGACGCCGTCGGAGATGAAATAGACGGTGTCCGCGATCTTCAACGATTCAACGACGTCGTAGCTCACCACGATGGAGGTCACGCCGAGCGCGTCGTTCAGGCGCCGGATGAGGTTCGAGATCACGTTGAGCGAGATCGGGTCGAGCCCGGCGAACGGCTCGTCGTACATGATGATCCTGGGATCGAGCGCGATGGCGCGCGCCAGCGCGACGCGCCGTTGCATGCCGCCGGAGAGCTCGTTCGGCATCAGGTGATGGGCGCCGCGCAGCCCCACGGCGTGGAGCTTCATCATCACCAGGTCGCGGATCACCGGCTCCGGCAGGTTGGTGCGCTCGCGCATGGGAAAGGCGACGTTCTCGAAGGTCGAGAGGTCGGTGAAGAGGCCGCT
>DATBMB010000148.1:0-5158 GCA_036555035.1 Burkholderiales bacterium
ACCGACGGTATAAGAAATCAAATCTATCAATTTGTTAGGTTTTGGATCCGTTTCGTTATTCAGGTAGTTAGGTCTCAAAACCTGAAGTAGGGAATTAGATACTGGCGTTGGATTACCGCTCGCTTGCCGAATCCAGGCCGATGCTCAGAACGAGGCGGCTGCGAACGGCGCGGCCGTCTTTGAGCGCCGGCTGGAAGCGGGCCGCAATCAGCACAGCGCGCAGTCCATCCTCAAGTGCGCCCGGTCGGGATAGTTCGAAGAAGATTACGTCCCGCACGACGCCCGCTTCATCGATCAGCAATTCGAAGCGCACTTCGCTGGTGCGCCCCTCTCGCAGCACGTCGAGCTGCAGCGGAGCAATCGGCCGGGGATAGGTGTCGAGATCGTGCGCCGGGTAGTAGCGGGAATCAGGAGCTGGCGGCAGGGTTAGTGACTTCGCTGCGGATCGCACCGTGGCGGAAACGGGGTCCTTTGTCCGCACAGACTCCGCGTGTACCGTTAGCGATTCCACCGGCGCGGGAACGCGGAGTGCTTGCGGAGCGGAAGGTTCCGGAACTTCCGGCAAGGGGACCTGCATCGGCGCAAGCCGTACCGTCAGCAGCGCGAGGCCGGGAAATGACGCCCTTCCCTGCCGCGGCCAACCTTCCGGTGGATGAGACAGAAGCATCAAATGCGCGAGCGCGGATGCTGCGAGCGCAACGCCGAGCCGGGCGGCTGGACAGCTCGCCGGAGCGGGACGGAAACGGACGGTGCAATTCACACAAGGGATAACGGCTGCCGCCGTCCCCTGTTGACTGCTTAGTGCGCCAGGCGCTTGTGCAGCCTTCCTCCCACCACCCCGCGCGCTGTGGGCGCACCCCTACTCAGGCAGGAGGGGAGGTCGTTACGTCAGGTGCGGTTATTTTGAAGCGACGGTGCTGAGGGCCTTCTCGAGCTCGGCGGCAGGAAGGTATCCCGCGCCGGCCTGGCGTCCGTCCACCAGGAAGACCGCCGGGGTGCCGCGGATCCCGAAGCGCTGCGCGAGCTCGAAGTTTTTCTCGAACGGGACGTCGCAGGTGCCGGCGGGCGGCGCCACCCCGCGCGACATGAGATCGTCCCATGCCTTGGCGCGGTCCTTGGCGCACCACACCGCCTTCGATTTCTCGACCGAATCGGGCGACAGGATCGGCCACAGGAAGGTGTAGATCGTGACGTCGGTGACCTTCATCAGCTCCTTCTGCAGCTCGCGGCAATAGCCGCAGTTGGGATCCTCGAAGGTGTAGATGACGCGCTTGCCGTTGCCGCGCACGCGCTTCACCGCGTTGTCCGCCGATTTCCGGAGCGACTGGGCGTTGAGCTGGGCGCTGCGCTCGCGCGTGAGGTTGCGCTCGGAGCCGGCACGCAGGTCCACGAGGTTGCCGAAGAACACGAAGCTGAGCTTCTCGTCGGTGTAGGCGATCTGGCCGTTGAACACGACCTCGTAGATCCCGGCGAAGGGCGTGCGCGCGACGCTTTCCACCGCCGATTGGGGGAACCGGGCCTGGAACGCCTTGCGGATGGCCGCTTCGTTGGCGGCGGCGCTGGTGGCCGCGAGGCTGGCCGCAATTGCGAGTGTCAACGCAAGCGTTCGTAGCATCATCTTCATCCTTCGTATATCAGGCGGCCGCGCGGTGCACCAGGAAGCTCTTCAACCACGGCTGCCGGTCAACCAGCGCGAGACCCAGGTTGCGCACCCTCCCCAGCAAGACACCCTCGTTGTTGAAAAGTTTCTGCAGCCCGTCGGTTGCGACCTGCATCGCGAGCACATCTTCCTTGCGCGCCCGCTCGTAGCGGCGCAATAGCGCATGATCCCCGCAATCGGCCTGCGGGCCGCGGTCTTTCAGCACGCCGGCGAGCTCGCGCGCATCGCGAAAGCCCAGGTTCACGCCCTGCCCCGCAAGGGGGTGCACATTATGGGCGGCGTCCCCCACAAGGGCAAGGCGCGGGCGCGTGAACTGCGTCACGCGCTGGAGCCGCAGCGGGAAGCCGGCGGCCGGCGTGACGACCTTGAGCGCGCCCAGCGCGCCGCCGCTCGCGGCTTCGACTTCGGATGCGAGTGCCGTCTTCGACGCCGCGAGCAGCCGGCGCCCCCGCTCCTCCGCAACCGACCACACCATGGAGACGCGGTTGCCCGGAAGCGGCAGCAGCGCCAGCACGCCGTCGCGCATGAACCACTGGAACGCGATGTCCCGATGGGGGCGCTCGCATTCGAAGTTCGCGACCACGCCCAACTGCCGGTAGTCGGATGCGCGCACGGGGATGCCCGCGTTCGCGCGCACGCGCGATTCCGCGCCGTCGGCCCCGATCAGCAGGCGCGCGGCGAGCTCGGTGCCGTCGTCGAGCCGCACCGCCACGTGGTCGTCGTGGTATTCGAGCGCGGCCCAGCCCGCGGGGCAGTGCACGCGCAGGTCCTGCCCGCGCGCGGCTTCGAGCAGCGCGTGCTGGAGCCGGCGGTTCTCGACGATGAAGGCGAGCTCGCGCAGGCCGGCGTCGTAGGCGCTGAACTCCAGGCGCGCGCCCGGGTCGTCGCCGTACACCCGCATGCGCTCGATGCGGGCGATGCGCTCCGGGGCCAGGCGCTGCCACGCGCCGCAGGCTTGCAGGAACGCGGCCGATCCGGGACTCAGTGCATAGACGCGGCTGTCCCACCCGGGGCCGGCCGGTGGTGGCGCGGGCGGCTGCGGCTCGACGAGCGCGAGCGTCAGGCCGCTGTCCGAGAGCGCGCGGGCGAGGGAGAGGCCGACGAGCCCGCCGCCGATGATTACGGCATCGAGAATCAGGCTGCCTTCTTGCGGTTGGACTCGAGCCGGGCATCCACGAGGGCGACGGTCTCGTCCAGCACCTTGGACTGCACGCCCTTCTGCGCCGCGATCGCCTGCACCAGTCGGTCCACCCGCTCGATATAGGGCGCGCCGCCGAACAGAGCCCGCGCCGCGGACGACGGGCTGCCGAGCGACAGCGCCGCGTTGGCGTACTTCTCGAAAGGAACCAGGTCCTTTTCGGCTGCGCCCAGCGCCACGCACAGCTTCACCACCCAGTTGTAGACCGCCCGCGACGCCTCGATGTCGGAATGCACGGCGTCCTTGATGGGCCGCATGCCGTCCTTCTGCACGCAGCGGTAGTTGCCGGCGATCAGCATGGGCCACTTCGCGAGCGGCACGAAGATCGAATCGTGCACCTTGAGCTTGACCGGCAGCTCGATCTTCCCGGAGCCGGTGTCGAATCGCACCGCCTCGATATCCGCCTCGAGCCGGCGCAGGATCGCGGTGTGCGCGTCCGACTCGAAGCGCGCCGCCTTGAAGTTGGTCGCGAGCCGCACCTGCAGCACGTTCACCTTCTCATCGGGGGGACGGAACGCCTGCGGGTCCGGGCTGCACAAGGTCATCAGCTTCGGGTCGAAGTTGTCCCAGACCGAGGGATCCGTGTAGGCGACGCGGCACCCATCCGTGTTGAGGCCGGGAATGCGCTTGAGATAGGTGAGCGGCGGCATGTTCATGATGGACATGCAGGGCACCTTGGCGCGTGCCACCGCATCCATCAGCTCGCGCACGCTGGGCGCGCGATACTGCGGCTCCGTCATCGCCAATCCGACGAGATCGTAGTCGCCGGGCTTGACCGCTCCCGGGCCATCGGCGGAGAGCTTGCCGGGGAGCTTGCGCGTGTCGATCTCCACGAGGCCTTCGCGGCCCTTGATGGGCAGGCGGACGCGCGCGCCTTCCTTGTTGATGAGGTCCGCTTCGGCCGGCAGGCACACGAGCTTGATCGTATGGCCCGAGAACAGCAGCTTGGTCGCCAGCAGCGACCCGTAGGATGCACCGAGTATCAGTATCTTGTAAGGCATGTCTGGTTTCCTGGATTTCGCTATATGGGATATGGAATCGAGATTCAAAACGAGGATAGCACCGTCGCCCTCGCGCCTACAACCTGTGGAAACCAAACGGGAATCCGGCAGAAATTCAGTGGCTTAACTTGACAGCGGGCACCCCCCTCTTTAGACTCGCCCGCTTTCCACGGCGAGTTAGCTCAGCGGTTAGAGCAGCGGAATCATAATCCGTTGGTCCGGGGTTCAAATCCCTGACTCGCCACCAGTTTTTGTACGGTTGAAGCCTGATGGGGTTGTGTTACCGTGGCTTGATGCGACGTGGCGCATGGGTGCTGACAGCGGCACTGGCGTTTGCACAGGCAAGCCCGGCCCAGCTGCAGCGCTTTCTGCCCAGCCAGGGGCAGCTCGGTGAGATGAGCGGCCAGCAGCAACTGCCCTATCCCCTGCTCCAGATCGACCAGAAGGTCCTGCGCCTCGCCCCCGGGGGGCGCATCTACGATCAGCACAACCGCACCATCGTGCACGGCGCCCTGCCCGACGCCGCCCCCGTGCTGTTCATCCCCGACATGCACGGCGACATTGCGCGCCTGTACATACTGCTGCCGGAAGAGGTCGAGCGGGTGAAGCTCAACGCCCCCGCCAAGCCCGCTGCGACCCAGTAGCCCTGACCCTCGCATCCTCGCCCGACGTGCCGCGCCGCCTGTACATCCGCACCTTCGGTTGCCAGATGAACGAGTACGACTCTGCCCGGATGGCCGACGTGCTGCGCGCATCCGATGACATGGAGGTGACCGCGGACCCCGCTTGCGCCGACGTCATCCTCTTCAATACCTGCTCGGTGCGCGAGAAGGCCCAGGAGAAAGTGTTCACGGACCTGGGGCGCGTCAAGCACCTCAAAGCCGCCAATCCGGGGCTCCTGATCGGAGTCGGCGGCTGCGTGGCGAGCCAGGAAGGCGCGGCCATCGTCGCGCGCGCGCCCTTCGTGGACCTCGTGTTCGGGCCGCAGACGCTGCACCGGCTGCCGCAGATGATCGAGGCGCGCCGCGGGAGCGGCAAGCCGCAGGTGGACGTCACCTTTCCCGAGATCGAGAAATTCGACAGCCTGCCGCCCGCGCGCGCCGAGGGCGCGACCGCCTTCGTCTCGGTGATGGAGGGATGCAGCAAGTACTGCACGTTCTGCGTGGTTCCGTACACGCGCGGCGATGAGGTCAGTCGGCCTTTCGAATCGGTGATGGCGGAGATCCGCGCGCTCGCTGCGCAGGGCGTCAGGGAAGTGAACCTGCTCGGGCAGAACGTGAACGCCTATCGCGGTCCGAT
>DATBMB010000152.1:0-15742 GCA_036555035.1 Burkholderiales bacterium
CAGCACGCCGAGCAGGACCGCTTGCCCGACGATCTCCAGCGCAAACGTCGTGAGGCTGACCGCAACCGCAAGCGCGGCGCCGGCGATCCACCGGCCGCCGCGGGTTGCTGCCCGCTCGCACGTCAGCACGACGAAAGGCGCGAGGGCGAGCGCCTGCAGGAAGACATAGAGATTGAGCGTCGAGAGCGCGAAGCCGCCGACCGCATACACCGAGCTGCAGGTGAACGCGCCAAGCGGCGACATCCCCCGCGCGCGCGCGAGCGCGTTGGCGCCGAGCGCGGCGAGCGGGAAATGAAGCGTCATGAGCCAGGACACGAACTGGGGGCTCGCGTCGAGGAGATGCAGCAGGTCGAGGGGATAGAACGAAGGCAGCATGAACTCGCCTTCGTGCACGTACGGATTCCAGAACGGCAGGCGTCCCGCCGCGAGCTCGGCGGCCTGGAACTGGCGCAGCGGCAGGAACGCGAGCGAGAAGTCCCGGAAGTAATAGGTCCACCGCGGATCCACCGCAGCGTACAGGTCGGGCAGCAGCGCGACCGCGCACGCCCCCAGCAGCCACAGGCCGGCCTGCACGCGCGGGCGAGCGATCGTCATTGCGACTCCCTGACTGCGTTCTTCACGTCCTGGGGACGCGCGCCGGGCCGCGCCTCCCCCGTCCGGCGTCCGGACGACCGGGCCGGCCTACCGCCTGGCCGCCTCCCGGCGCGTTTCCTCGTCGAGCTTGCGCAGCTCCCGCAGGCGCGACTCCGCGCTCGAGAGCTGGTAGAAGTCCCCGTCGTTCGCCTTCAGGCCGAGGCGCAGCTGCTCGATCGCCGCCGACAGGTTGCCCACGCGGACATAGGCCTCGGCCTGGGCGCGGTGCTGGGCCAGCCGCTTCCCGAGCCCCGCATAGCCGCGCGCCTGCAGCAGGTAGAGCCGGTGGTCGTCCGTGATCAGCTGCAGGCGCGCCTCCACCAGATTGAGCGCCTCCTGCGGCCGATTCGTCTGCAGCAGCGCATTGGCATGCGCGTAGATGAGAGCGCGGTAGGAGGGATAGCGCTTCACCGCCTCGCGGTAGCAGGGCAGCGACCGCTCCGCTCCCCGGGCCTCGTATTGGTACTCGCAGGCGAGCGTCTCCACGATCGGGTTGGGCGGTGTGAGGCCGCGCAGGGCGTCGAGCTCCGCGCGCGCGCGCTCGAAGTCCCGGGTGCGGATCAGGCTCGCGGCAAGGCCGTAGCGGCTCGCAGCCTCGCTCAGGAACTTGCGCTCGGCGAGGCTCTGCTCGAAGAAGGCGGCGGCGTCGCGCGGCGTGTCGAGCTGCGCCCGCAGCTTCGCGCGGATCAGCTGGAATTCCAGACTGTCGGGAACCTGCCGGTAACCGAGCGCCTCGGTGCGGTTCTGCATGTCGGCGATGCGCTCGAAGGTGAGCGGGTGCGTGCGCAGGTAGGACGGCGCGCCGGATTCGTAGACGCGGGTCGCGCGCTGCAGGCGCTCGAAGAAGTCGGCCATGCCGCGCGGGTCGAATCCGGCCTGGTCGAGGATCTGCAGGCCCACGCGGTCGGCCTCGCGCTCGTTGTCGCGCGTGAAGTTCAACTGGTTCTGGATCGCGGCCGCCTGGCCGAACGCGAAGGCGGCTTCTGCCGCCTCGCTGCTCACGCGCGAGAGCAGCAGCGCGGCGGCGATTGTCCCGAGCGTTGCGAGGGCGCTCTGGTCCTGCTGCATCAGCATGCGCGCGATGTGGCGCTGCGTCACGTGGGCGATTTCATGGGCCATCACGCCCGCGACCTCGGACTCGGCCTGCGCGGAGAGGATCAACCCGGTGTTGACGCCGATGAAACCGCCGGGCAGCGCAAAGGCGTTGATCTGGGAGTCGCGGATCAGGAAGAACTCGAAGTCCTGGCGCGTGTCGGTGCTGCGGGAGGCGAGCCGGTTGCCCAGGTTGTTGATGTAGTCGGTCGCCTCTGGCTCGTCGTAGTAGGCGCGGTCGGCGCGGATCTGGCGCATGATGGATTCGCCGAGCCGCCGCTCCTGCAGGGGCGTGAAGCCCGCCTGCGCAACGTCGCCGAGGTCGGGCAGCCCCTGGGCAGCCGCGCGGGGAATGGCGAGCACGAGGAGCGCGATGAGGATGCGCAAGGCCATGATGATATGATAATTCCGACGCGCGGGAGTTCCTAACGGAAACCCCGAATTTCACGCCGAAATCCGGAACTTGAGCAAGCTCACTCATTTCGACGCGCGCGGACAGGCGCGGATGGTCGACGTCGCCGGCAAGGACGTCACGCAGCGCGTCGCGCGCGCGGCCGGGCGCATCCGCATGCAGCCCGCGACGTTGCGAAGAATTGCAGCCGGAGCCGCGGCCAAGGGCGACGTGCTCGGCGTTGCGCGCATCGCCGCGATACAGGCCGCGAAGCGTACCTCGGAGCTGATCCCGCTCTGCCACCCCCTTGCGCTCACCCACGTCGCCGTGGATTTCACGCTGGAGCGGAAGCACGGCGCAGTGCGGTGCGAGGCAACCGTTGCCACGACCGGGCGCACGGGAGTCGAGATGGAGGCGCTGACCGCGGTCGCGGCGGGCCTGCTCACGATCTACGACATGTGCAAGGCCGCCGACCGCGGCATGCGCCTCGAGGGCATCGGGCTGCTCGAGAAAAGGGGCGGCAAATCAGGTCATTGGGTCGCCCGTACGCGTTGAGCGGGGTCCTGACAACGCTTCAGTTTTTCTTATGGGCCGATAAGGACTGGGTGGTGGACGCCATCGGGGAAGTCGCACTAATATCCCCCTGATTTTCCGACATTGGAGAAGTGATGAACCTACCGCGCAGAACCTTCCTGCAACTGGCCGCCCGGGCGGGCGCGCTCGCGGCCGCCTGGTCCGCCGGCCTCCTCGCGAGCGGGTGGGCCCGGGCCGCAACCTGGAACAAGGCGGGCTTCGAGTCGAAGTCGATGGCCGATGTGATGAAGAGCCTCGGCGCGGCCGGCGCCGCGGAGAGCAAGGAGATCGTGATCACCGCGCCCGATATCGCCGAGAACGGCGCCGTCGTGCCGATCGCGGTCACGAGCCGGCTGGCGAACACCCAGCAGATCTCGATCGTCGCCGAGAAGAACCCGTTTCCGCTGGCGGCGACGTTCGACCTTGCCGGCGGCGGCGAAGGCTACGTCTCCGCCCGCATCAAGATGGGCCAGACCTCCGACGTGTGGGCGGTGGTCAAGGCGGACGGAAAGTATTACGTCGCCAGGAAGGAAGTGAAGGTCACGGTCGGCGGCTGCGGCTGAGCGGGCACAGGACGAGGAGAGAACGAGATAATGGCTGAACCGATGAAAATCCGCGCAACCCTCCAGGGCGACGTCGCCGACGTGCGCATCCTGATGATGCACCCCATGGAGACGGGCCAGCGCAAGGACTCCAAGGGCGCTATCGTGCCGCTGCACTTCATCCAGAGCGTCGTGGTCACGCACAACGGCAAGACGGTGCTCGACACGCAGTGGAGCCAGGCGGTGGCGCGCAATCCCTTCCTGGGTCTGCGCATCAAGGGCGCGAAAGCGGGCGACAAGATCAGCGTCACCTGGACGGACAACAAGGGCGACAAGCGCACGGACGAAGCAACGGTGGCGCCGGCATCCTGAGCGGGAGCCGGCCGCCCCCTCACCCCTTCCCCCTCGGTCCCCTCACTCCTTCCCTCTCTCCCGGGTGGAGAGAGGAAGGGTCGAGCCTCCCTTCTCCACTCGGGAGAAGGGCGGGGATGAGGGATCGAGCGGAGAGGGGAAATGGAAAGCGGTAAATGGCAGGTTACCCATTTACCGAAGGATCGAATGGAGGAGGAGAACATGCCGAAAACGCGCGGCGGGCTTGCCGCGATCCTGCTGGGATTCGTTGCGGCGTGGGGCGTCGTCCCGGCGCACGCGCAAACCGACGATCCGCTCGGGGTCGGGCGCAAGATGCTGGCCGAGGACAATCCCGGTGAATTGTGGATCGAGCGCGGCAAGGCGCTCTTCCACCAGAAGCGGGGCCCCAAGGGCGCCTCGCTCGAGCAATGTGACTTCGGGATGGGGCCGGGCAAGCTCGAGGGCGCAGCCGCCCGGCTGCCGCGCTATTTCGCGGATACCGACAAGGTGCAGGACCTGGAGACCAGGCTCATCACCTGCATGGTGCGGCTGCAGGGCTTCAACGAAGCCGATGTCGTCCGGCGCGCCATCAGTCCCGGCGGCAGCAGCGGCTCGGATGTGGAGGCCCTGGCGCTCTACATCACCTCCCGCTCGAACGGCATGAAGGTCGACGTCGCGCTCTCGCACCAGAAGGAGTACGAGGCGTACAAGGCCGGCGAATACATCTTCTTCCGGCGCAGCGGCCAGACGGATTTCGGCTGCGTGCAGTGCCATGGCGAGGCCGCGAAGCGCATCCGCCTGCAGGATCTCGTCCACATGACCGACAAGAAAGGGGCGCAGGAAGTCGCCTCGACCTGGCCCGCCTACCGCGGCGCGCATTTCGTCGTCCGCACCATGCAGTGGCGGCTCACGGACTGCTTCTGGCAGATGCGGCTGCCCGACATGAAGTACGGCTCGGACATGTCGATTGCGCTGACCCTCTTTCTCCATTATCAGGGAAACGGGGCGGTCATCGGCGTGCCCGGGTTCAAGCGCTGAGGAGAACGGACCCCTATGCGAAAACTACCCTGGCTCTGCATGGCTCTCGGCGTCCCGGCGCTGATCGCAGCGGGCTGCGCGACCTTCCCCGATCCGGCGGCCACGCGCCAGATCGCCGAAGGCATGGTGAAGACCGGCTTCAACGCGAGTCCCGAGCACGCGAAGCGTCTCGAGCAGGACCGGTCGCAGCAGATCTGCAGCAAGATCGCGGGCGCTCCCCTCACCCAGGAGGAAGCCGCCGAGGTGGTGAAGCTGGCGCGCGCCTCGATCCGGTATCCGGCCTCGGGCAAGCTCGCGGGCGACTGGAGGATCGGCAACAAGCTGGCGCACGACGGCGCCGGCGACCGGATCCTCCGCGGCAAGCTCGAGAAGCGCAGGGAGAACGGGGGGCTCTGCCAGAACTGCCATGCCCTCGCGCCCGGCGAGATCAACGTCGGCAACGTCGGTCCGAGCCTGACCGGCTATGGCCTGCAGCGGGGAAGCTCGGAGGCGATCGCGAAGCTGACCTACGAGCGCATCTTCAACGGGTGGGCGTTCGTCCCCTGCTCCAACATGCCGCGCCTGGGCGCAACCCGCCACCTGACCCCGGAGCAGATCACCCACCTGGTGGCGTACCTGATCGACCCGCAGTCACCCATTAACAGTAAGAAGTGAGCAGTAAGCAGTAAGCGGGACCCGTCTTGGGACATGTCCCTCACGCGGCGTGAGTTCCTGCAAGTACTGGCCGTCGCGGCGGCGCAGGGCATGCCGCTCGCCGGCCGCGCGGCGGAGGCCGCGCGCGGCGACACGATTTACGATCTGCCCGGGCCGCGCGGCGACGTCACCCTGCTCCACCTGACCGACTGCCACGCCCAGCTGCTGCCGGTCCACTTCCGCGAGCCCGACGTCAATATCGGGGTCGGTGACGCACGCGGCAGGCCTCCGCATCTCGTGGGCAAAGCCCTGCTCCGTCATTTCAGGATCGCGCCCGGGACACGCTCGGCGCACGCGTTCACGTATCTCGACTTCGAGGCCGCCGCGCGCCGCTTCGGGGCGGTCGGCGGGTTCGCCTGCCTCGCCACGCTGGTCAAGCAAGTGCGCGCGCAGCGCCCCGGCGCGCTCCTGCTCGACGGCGGCGACACCTGGCAGGGCTCGGCCACCGCGCTGTGGACCCGCGGGCAGGACATGATCGAGGCAGCGAAGCTTCTCGGCGTGGACATCATGACCGGCCACTGGGAGTTCACCTACGGCGCCGCCCGGGTCGAGGAGGCGATCAAGAAGCACTTCGCCGGCCGGATCGCGTTCGTCGCGCAGAACGTCAAGACCGCAGACTTCGGCGACCCGGTATTCCCGTCGCACGTGATCCGAGAGGTGAACCGGGTGCCGGTCGCGATCATCGGCCAGGCATTCCCCTATACGCCCATCGCGAACCCCCGCTACTTCGTGCCGGATTGGACCTTCGGCATCCAGGAGGAGAACCTGCAGAAAGTGGTCGATGCAGCGCGGGCGAAGGGCGCGCAGGCGGTCGTCCTGCTTTCGCACAACGGCATGGACGTGGATCTGAAGCTCGCCTCGCGCGTCACCGGCATCGATCTCATACTCGGCGGACACACGCACGACGCCGTTCCCGCGCCGCTCGCGGTCCGCAACCGCGCCGGCACGACGCTCGTCACCAACGCCGGGTCGAACGGCAAGTTCCTCGCCGTGGCCGACCTCGATGTGCGCGGCGGCCGCGTGCGCGATTGCCGCTACCGCCTGCTGCCGGTGTTTGCGAGCCTCATCGAGCCCGACGCGGAGATGGCGGCGCTCATCGCCCGCGTGCGCAAGCCCTACGCCGCGCGGCTCGCCGAGAAGCTCGCCCTCACCGAGGGGCTCCTCTACCGGCGCGGCAACTTCGTCGGCACCTTCGACCAGGTGATCCTCGATGCGCTGATGGAGGTGAAAGGCGCCGAGATCGCCTTCTCGCCGGGATTCCGCTGGGGCACGACCATTCTCCCCGGCGAGGCCATCACGCTCGAGCGCGTGATGGACCAGACCGCCGTCACCTATCCCTACACCACCGTCACGGAAATGACGGGAGAGGCCCTCAAGAGCATCCTCGAGGACGTCTGCGACAACCTGTTCAACCCCGACCCCTACTACCAGCAGGGCGGAGACATGGTGCGCGTGGGCGGCATGCGCTACCGGTGCGACCCGACGCAGAAGATCGGCTCGCGCATCAGCGGCATGACGTTGAAGGGACAGCCGCTCGAGGCGGCCCGGCGCTACAAGGTGGCGAGCTGGGCGCCGGTCGCGGAGGGCGCGAGCGGCGAGCCGGTCTGGGAGGTCGTCGCGCGCTATCTTCGTGCGAAGAAAGTCATCCGTCCGGTCCGACCCAACCGCCCGGCGCTTGCGGGCGTGCAGGGCAATCCTGGACTCGCGGCCCCGCCCGACTAGAACCCATGTCGAGAACACTCTCGGAGCAGTATGAGCATGCATCCGAGAGGTACGGCACCGCGCGGGTCCTGTCAGAACGGTCGGGGCCCGCTCCGAGGCTTCCCGCGCATCCGGGCAATTGACTTGGCCATCGCGCTATCTGGAGTCGCTACCAGTACCGGAAGCCTCGGATCAAACCCCGACCCGACCCTTCTGCCACCCGCGCAACTCAACACTCCCGCGGGACGGGTGGCGGAGCGGTTGGGATCTGGTTCCGGATTTCCGGTACTGGTACTGACTGTCCCGGAGAGTTGTCCTGATCAATTGACCGAGTGGGCTCGGAAATCCGGAGAAGATCACGGCCGCTCTGACAGGACCCGCCCCGCGGCCTGCGCGTTGCGCTCAGGATGAACGGTCGGAGCCGAAGGGCAAACGATCTGGTTTCTGAGATAGGTTCTAGAAACTGCGACCACGCTTTTCCGCGTCGTCGGCGCTCGCCGAGTTGCGTACACGACACGCGCGCGGAAAATTTTCACGAAATCGCGGAAAAACTCTTGATTCCTGGTACAGCGGCCCTATAATTTCTCCACGTTTTGCAGTTTTGTGACATCAGCGAGGTTGGTGAAGCGACGAACGATGGAAGTGCCACGAAGTCTCCGCCTCGAGGCGGACGCGGTTGCCGGGCGCCTGCCCGAGTCCTAGGTCTCAAGGAGAGCTTTGATGGCCGTGCGCCCAGTCGCCCAGAACCCGCAGCCTGCCCCCGCCCCCGAACTCGAACAGTCCCAGCTCTTCGACACCCACCCCGAAGTCCGCCTGGACTTCAAGCACGTACGCAAGTCGCTCAAGCAGGGCTACACCCGGCCGTTCCTCCTGGTCGATAGCGGCATCGTTCGCACCAAGATCCGCCGCTTCAAGGCCGCCATGCCGCGGGTGAACCCGCATTACGCGGTCAAGGCCAACCCCGATCCCCGGGTGCTGAAGGTCCTGATCGAGGAGGGCGCGGGCTTCGAGATCGCCTCCATTGCCGAGCTCGACCTCCTGCTCGAGCTGGGGGTGCCGGCCGCGGAGATCTATTACAGCAACCCGGTGAAGTCGCGGGCCTACATCGAGTACGCCGCGGCAAAGGGCGTGGAATGGTTCGTCCTGGACAGCGTCGAGGAGCTGCGCAAGATCCACAGCGTCAAGCCCGACGCCAGGCTCTACCTGCGCATCGAGGCGCCCAACGTCGGCAGCGACTGGCCGCTCACCGGCAAGTTCGGCATGAAGGCCCAGGAAGTGGACGCGGTCGTCGCCGAGGCCGTGGCGCTCAAGGCCGACCTCGCGGGCGTGACCTTTCACGTCGGCTCCCAGTGCCGCAATCCCGAGAACTGGAGGGTCGGCATCCAGGGCGCGAAGCGCGTATTCAAGAAGATGCGCCTGGCAGGCTTGAACCCCCGGCTGCTCAATATCGGCGGCGGCTTCCCGGTGCGCCACGTGAAGCCCATCCCCTCGATCGAGAAGATCGCCGAGGTCGTGAACCACTCGCTGCGGGACGTGCCCCAGAGCGTGCGCGTGATGGCCGAGCCGGGCCGCTATTTCGTTTCCGACGCCGGCTATTTCGTCTGCCGCGTGGTGGGCACCGCCACCCGCGCGGGCAAGCGCTGGATGTACTGGGACGCCGGCGTGTTCGGCGGCGTCATCGAGACCACCGAGGGTCTGCGCTACGACGTGCAGACCGACCGCTCCGGGAAGCTCATACCCTGGAATATCGCGGGGCCGACCTGCGACTCGGTGGACGTCTGCATGCGCGATGAGCTCTTTCCCGAGGACGTGCGGGAAGGGGATTTCATCTACATCGCCAACGCCGGCGCCTACACGACGGCCTACGCCAGCAACTTCAACGGCTTCCCGCTGCCCGAAGTCCGGGTCATCTAAGAATTCCCTCCCCCTCAGGGGGAGGGCTAGGGTGGGGGTGGTGTTTCTCGCCGTTCATACACCGCGCAGCGGAACGAGTAGCGGTGCCGCGCGTCGGCGGGGAAGGACTCCGCAGAGACTTCGCGCCAGTCGCCAATTGAGTATTCGGGCATCCGGGTATCGCCCGGGACGTCCGCTTCCACCGTCGTGAGGTAGAGCCGCGCAGCGCGCGGGAGCGCCTGCGCATAGAGCTCGGCGCCCCCGATCACGAAGATCTCGTCATCGGCGCCGCAGGCGGCAATCGCTTCATCCAGGGAGTGGGCGACCTTTGCGCCGGGCGCGCGAAAGCCGCGCTGGCGCGTCACGACGAGGCTGGTGCGCCCCGGCAGCGGGCGCCCGATCGATTCCCACGTCCTGCGGCCCATGACGAGGTGATGGCCGAGGGTCAGGCGCTTGAACCGCTTCAATTCCTCCGGCAGGTGCCAGGGAATCGCCCCGTTCGCGCCGATGACGCGGTTCTTCGCCATCGCAACAATAATGGATATCACGCGTCAGACGGCGACGGGCGCGCGGATCGCAGGGTGGGGGTCGTAGTTCTCGAGCGTGAAGTCCTCGTAGCGGAACGCGAACAGGTCCTTCACCGCCGGGTTGAGCCGCATCACCGGCGGGCGCCGCGGGGTGCGCGAGAGCTGCTCGCGCGCCTGCTCGAGGTGGTTCATGTAGAGGTGCGTGTCGCCGAAGGTGTGCACGAAATCGCCCGCCTTCAACCCGCACACCTGCGCGACCATCAGGGTGAGCAGCGCGTAGGAGGCCATATTGAACGGCACCCCCAGGAAGAGATCGGCGCTCCTCTGGTAGAGCTGGCACGAGAGCCGCCCCTCCGCGACGTAGAACTGGAAGAACGCGTGGCAGGGCAGGAGCGCCATCTTCGGCAGGTCGGCGACGTTCCAGGCGGAAACGATGAGACGCCGCGAGTCGGGGTTCTTCCGGAGCTGCTCGATGACCTGGCTCACCTGGTCGATGTGGCGGCCGTCCGGCGCGGGCCAGGAGCGCCACTGGTATCCGTACACCGGTCCCAGGTTCCCGTTGGCATCGGCCCACTCGTCCCAGATGGTGACGCCGTGCTCCTTCAGGTAGCGGGTGTTGGTGTCGCCCTTCAGGAACCACAGCAGCTCGTGGATGATGGACCTGAGGTGCACCTTCTTGGTGGTGAGCAGCGGAAATCCCGCGGCGAGGTCGAAGCGCAGCTGCGCGCCGAAGACGGAAAGCGTGCCGGTGCCGGTGCGGTCGCTCTTGCGCGCGCCGTGCTCCAGCACGTGCCGCATCAGTTCGAGGTAGGGGCGCATCGCTCGCGAATGGGGACCGGAGGCACCCGGAATTCTAGTTGATTTCGCGCGGGTGGGGCTGCTTGAGCATCCACTTCACGATCGCGTCCACGGTGTCCGCCTCGCGGCCCAGGAAGCCGTGCGGGCTCATCGCGTCGCAGGGCTTGGATTGCGCGGGCGGGCCGCCCGAGACGGATACGAGGGGAAAGCGGTCCGCGAGCCGCTTTGCCGCGTAGTGCGGCGAATACTCGCAGCCGTCGTCCACGTGGTGCACGAAGAGCAACGGAGCCGGGAGCGACGCAAAGTCGAACCTGCTCAATCCCGATTGACGCTGACTGGCGAGGAATACGCTCGCAGTGAGTACCACGCCGTCCACGCTCCGCCCGAGGCGCCTTCCGGCGGACGCGGCAGATACCGAGCCGCGGCTGGTGCCGACGAGGAAGACCGGCAGTCCCGGAAATCGCGTTCTCAGGTTCGCCACCACCCGTCCGATGTCCTCGGCGTGGCCGCTGCCCAGGCGAAACTCGTCGTCCATGCCGCGGGGCTGGTCGGACGGCGCGTCCACCACGGCCGCGGCGACGCCGTGTCCCGCGAACAGCCGCCGCGACCGCACGAGGAAGTTTCCCCGGTCGAGCAGTACGCGTGCGCTTTCGCGCTCGAGGTTGACCTGACCTGCGCCGCCGGCGAACAGGATCGCTACGGCCTGCGCTTTGCCCGCTGGCGGGGATGACAGGAGAAAGGACTGCGTGACGCCCGCGCGCGTCGGCAGAATCACGATGTCCTCCGCGCCCGCGGCGCCGATGACGGCCAGCAGTGCAAGCGCGGCAAACGGACGGAGCATACCGGCAATTGTATGCCATCGCATCGCGCCGTCGCGCGCCGCGGGCGGAAGAACGGGGGTTATAATCCGCGCTCTTCCCGATCCAGGACACCCGGTCCTTCCATGCTGGCCAGGCTGAAGCAGACCGCGGCACTGCTTGCCGCCGATGAGCTGAAGCGCGCGCGGCACGCGCTCATGGTGCTGCCGAAAGCGGCATCGCTCGACGGCTTGAGCGGCGTGCCCTCGGTGGACGCGCTCGGCGCCGCGCTGGCGCGGCGGTCGAAGAAGGCCGCCGATCTCGCGCAGTCCCCGCTTGCCACCGAGGCTCTCCCGGGCACGCTGGTGTCGTGGGTCATGGTGGATCCGTCGCGACCGGTTTTCGAGCGGCAGACCGCGCTGCGCAAGGGCCTGCAGCTGCTGCTCGCCGAGAGGCCCGAGGACATCACCATCGGGGTGTTCGGGCCCGCCGCCGCCCGGCGCCAGGCGGCGGAGCTCGCGGTCTACGCGGCCTGGGTGAACGGCGTGCCGCTCCCCGAGCGCAAAAAGAAGCCTGCAAGCGCACTGCGGACGATCACGCTGTGCGGTCACGCCTCGGGAAACGCATTCGCCGAGCCGCGCGCCGCGGCCGAAGGAAACCTGCTTGCGCGCGAGCTGACGGTGCTGCCGCCGAACGAGCTCACGCCGGGCAGCTACCGCAAGCGCGTGCGCGAGCTCGCCCGGCAGAAAGGCTGGCGCCACGAGGAATACGACCTCAAGCGGCTGGGCAAGCTCGGCGCGGGCGCCTTCGTCGCCGTTGCGCGCGGCAGCGCGGACGCGGATGCCGCCATCGTGCACCTCTCGTACCGGCACCCGCGGGCGCGGAAAACAATCGCCCTTGTCGGCAAGGGCATCTGCTTCGACACCGGCGGGCACAATCTCAAGACGGCACGCTCGATGCAGGGCATGTACAAGGACATGAACGGCTCGGCGGTGGCGCTCGGCATACTCGTCGCGGCCTCCGCCCTGAAGCTGCCGGTGCGCCTCGACTGCTGGATGGCGATCGCACGCAACGACATCGGTCCCCACGCGTATCTCCAGAGCGAGGTCGTTACCGCGCTGAATGGCACCACGATCGAGATCGTGCACACCGACGCCGAGGGCAGGATGGTGCTCGCCGATGCGCTGACGCTCGCCGCGCGCGCCAAGCCGGATCTCGTCGTGGATTTCGCGACCCTCACCGGAAGCATGCACGTGGCGGTCGGCGAGCGCTACAGCGGCGTGTTCGCCACGAGCGAGGCGCTGGCGCGGGCGGCGCTCACCGCCGCGGATGCGAGCGGCGAGCGCGTGTGCGTGTTCCCGCAGGACGAGGACTACGACGAGGATCTCGAGAGCGCCATCGCCGACGTGAAGCAGTGCACGCTGGAAGGCGGCGGCGACCACATCCTCGCCACTCGCTTCCTCAAGCGATTCGTGGGCGATACGCCCTGGCTGCACATGGATCTCTCCTCCGCGAAGTGCAAGGGGGGTCTCGGCGCGGTCGCAACCGATATCAACGGCTTCGGCGTGGCGTGGGGCCTGGAGCTGGTCAAGGAGCAGCTGCGCCGCTAGGGCGCAACCGATTGCGCGCTCCTACCGGAGCGATGCCTGACAGGGGACATGCGGGAAGCGAGCCAATTCCGCCTGTTGCTGGAGCGCCGCTTCGCGCCGTTTTTCGGCGTGCAGTTTCTCGGCGCGCTGAACGACAACCTGTTCAAGCAGGCGCTGGTGATCCTGCTCGCCTACCAGACGGCAAGCTTCACCACGATGTCCACCGACGTGCTGCAAAACATCGCGCAGGCGCTGTTCGTGCTCCCGTTCTTCCTGTTCTCGGCGACGGCCGGCCAGATCGCGGACAAATTCGAAAAATCGCGCCTGATCAGCATCACCGTGCTGATCGAGCTCGCGGTGATGGCGCTCGGCGCCGCGGGCTTCCTGATGCGGGATCTGGGGATACTGCTGCTCGCGTTATTCCTGGGCGGCGTGCAGTCGGCCCTCTTCGGACCGGTCAAGTACGCGATCCTGCCCCAGCAGCTGAAGGAGCACGAGCTCGTCGGCGGCAACGCGCTGGTGGAGTCCGGCACCATGATCGCGATCCTGCTGGGCCTGATGGTGGGCGGCTGGATGGTGAGCCAGGCCGAATGGGGCGTCACGGCCGCGGCCGTCACCACGATGGCGATTTCGGCAACGGGCCTGATCCTGAGCCGCTTCATTCCGCCCGCGCCGGCCGTCGATCCGGACCTGAAGATCAACTGGAACCCGGCCACCGAAACCTGGCGCAATTTCCAGTTCATGCGCGGGAACCGCACCGTGTTCCTGTCGGTGCTGGGCATTTCGTGGTTCTGGTTCTTCGGCACGATGTTCGTGACCCAGTTTCCCAACCTGAGCAAGAACGTGCTGGTTGCGGACGAGCATGTCGTCACGCTGCTGCTCGTCGTGTTCTCCATCGGCATCGGCGCGGGCTCGCTCCTGTGCGAGCGGCTGTCCGGCCACAAGATCGAGATCGGTCTCGTGCCGTTCGGCTCCATTGGCCTGACGCTGTTCGCGCTGGATCTCTATTTCGCGCTTGACCCCCATGTGCGGGACGCGCCCGTCACCCTGGGCGAGTTTCTGCGCGAAGCCGGGCACTGGCGCATCCTGTGCGACCTGCTGCTGATCGGGCTGTTCGGCGGCTTTTACATCGTGCCGCTCTACGCGCTGGTCCAGAGCCGCAGCGAGCCGAGCCACCGCTCGCGCATCATCGCCGGCAACAACATTCTGAACGCGTTGTTCATGGTGGGCGCCGCCGTGCTCGCCATCGTGCTGTTCGCGGCGGGGTTCAGCATTTCCCAGTTGTTCCTGGCCACCGCGCTGCTCAACGCCGCGGTGGCGGTCTACATCTACACGCTGGTGCCCGAGTTCCTGATGCGGTTCCTGGTGTGGTTGCTGATCCACTCCGTCTACCGGCTCGACAAGAGCGGGCTCGAGAACATCCCGGAGGAAGGTCCGGCCGTGCTGGTATGCAATCACGTGAGCTTCGTGGACGCCTTGGTCATCGCGGCCGCCTGCCGCCGGCCGATCCGCTTCGTGATGGATCACCTCGTCTTCCGGATGCCCGTGCTCAATTTCATCTTCCGCACCGGCCGCGCCATACCGATCGCGCCCGCCCGGGACGACGCGGCCCTCCTGGAACAGGCCTACGACGAGATCGCGCGTGGACTCGAGGCGGGCGATCTGATCGCCATCTTCCCGGAGGGGCGGGTCACCGACAGCGGCGAGATGGTTCCGTTCCGCTCGGGCATCCGGCGCATCGTCGAGCGCACGCCGGTGCCGGTCGTTCCGATGGCGCTGCAGGGACTATGGGGCAGCTTTTTCAGCCGCAAGGGCGGTCCGGCCATGACGCGGCCGTTCCGCCGAGGCGTGCTTTCGAAGATAGGACTGGTTGTCGCCCCGCCGGTCCCGCCGCGGGAGGCGACGCCCGAGGCGCTCCATCGCATCGTGCTGGAGCTGCGCGGCGACTGGAGATGATCCGCTAGCCGCGCCCGCGGTTCTTGTCCCAGACGTAGCGCACGAAGCGCTGCCAGCGATTCTGCGGTTGCGCGAGCTTGTTGTGCGGCTTGCCTGTCTGCTTATCGCGCGCGTGCCCCTTCTTCACGAGCTCGTGCAGTTCGCGCATCGTCATGCCGCCGGGGCCCTTCGTTCTGCCGGGATCGGGTTTGTCAGCCATCGTGAAGCGTCAGTGAACGATACCCCTATGTTAAACTTGTCGTTGAATTTAATCGAGTTTTGGCCGTGACGAACGAGGGGATACTCCCCTCGCGCACCCCGACTTCAGGGGCTGTTGCGGAAGAAACTGCAACAGCCAGGTACCGATATGTCCGGCAACACGCTCGGGAAACTCTTCTGCGTGACCTCCTTCGGGGAGAGCCACGGGCCGGCGATCGGGTGCGTGGTGGATGGCTGCCCGCCGGGACTCGAGCTGTCGGAGGCCGACATTCAGCCGGAGCTCGACCGCCGCAAGCCCGGCACCTCGCGCCACGTGACCCAGCGCCACGAGGAAGACACGGTCGAGATCCTCTCGGGCGTGTTCGAAGGCCGCACGACCGGAACGCCGATCGCGCTCCTCATCCGCAACGTGGATGCGCGGAGCAAGGACTATACGAAGATCAAGGACATGTTCCGGCCGGGGCACGCCGACTACACCTATCTTCAGAAATACGGCGTTCGCGACTATCGCGGGGGCGGGCGGCAGTCGGCGCGCGAGACCGCGGTGCGGGTCGCTGCGGCAGCGATCGCGAAGAAGTGGCTGCGCGGGAAATACGGCGTCACGGTCCGCGGCTGCATGGCGCAGCTGGGCCCGATCGAGATCCCGTTCAAGACGTGGGACGCGGTCGGCGCCAATCCCTTCTTCGCGGCCAACGCCGAGATCGTGCCCCAGCTCGAGGAGTTCATGGACCGGCTGCGCAAGTCGGGCGATTCGTGCGGGGCGCGCATCACCACGGTCGCCTCGGGCGTGCCGGTGGGCTGGGGCGAGCCGGTCTACGACAAGCTCGATGCCGATCTCGCCTACAACATGATGAGCATCAACGCCGTGAAGGGCGTGGAGATCGGCGCCGGCTTCCGCGCGGTCACGCAGAAGGGCACCGAGCACTCCGACGAGATGACGCCGCAGGGCTTTCTCACCAACAACTCAGGC
>DATBMB010000168.1:0-17722 GCA_036555035.1 Burkholderiales bacterium
CGGACCGCTCCTTCGCCGCGGCCACGAAATACATCACGTCCTGCACCGGGATGTGCTCGGTCAGCACGACGAGCCCCTTCGCGCCGGCCTCGATTGCGTCGATCGCGGCTTCCTTGACCATCAGCGGAGGGATGAACAGGATCGCGACGTCGAAACCGCCGCCCTTCATCGCTTCCTTCGCGGTGGCGTAAACCGGAACATTGCAGTGCGTCGTGCCGGCCTTGCCCGGATGGGTGCCGCCGACGACGCGAGTGCCGTAGGCCTGCATGCGCTCGGTCCAGAACGTGCCCTGCTTGCCGGTGATGCCCATCACCAGCACGCGGTCGGTGCCGCGGACGATCACTGAGCTGCCCTCACTGCGGCTTTGCAGGCGTCGTTCATGGTCGGGAGCGGCGTCACGCCCAGGCGTTCCTTCAGCAGCTTGATCGCCTCCTCGTCGCCGGTGCCGTGCACCGAGAAGTAGATCGGCAGCCGGGGCTTCAGCGCCTCGATCGCCTCGATGACGCCCTGGGTCATCACGTCGGTGCGCGCAAAGGCGCCGCAGAAGTTGATGACGAGGCTCCGGATGCCGGGCTTCGACAGCAGCAGCTCGAGCGCCGGCCTCGCCTGCGTGTAGGCCTCGCCGCCGATCTCGAGAAAATTCGCGGGCCGCCCGCCGTAGTGGCGGACCATGTCCATCGTGGTCATGGTCAGGCCGGCGCCGTTCGCGAGCACGCCGACGTTGCCGTCGAGGTCGATGTACTTGAGGCCCGCCCCCTTGGCCGTTGCCTCGAGCCCGGTCAGCTTCTCGGGCGTGCCGGCGGGCGCAACGTCGGGATGGCGGACGATCCCGGAGTCATCCATCACGAGCTTGCAGTCAAGTGCGACGACGCGGCCGTCCTTTGCGACGATCAGCGGATTGATCTCCAGCAGCTCGGCGTCGAGCGCGGCGTAAGCGGCATAGAGCTTGGCGAGGACACCGGCAACCCCGGCTTCCGCTGCTCCGAGTCCCGCGCCGCGGACCAGCGTCCCGGCATCTCCGGGGGTGAAGCCACGGCGGATATCGACCGGCCGGCGGTGGAGCTTTTCGGGCGCGCTGGCGGCGACCTCCTCGATATCCATCCCGCCCTCGGTGGAGAACATGACGAGCGGGCCCTTGCTCGAGGCGTCGTTCAATACCGCGGCGTAGAGCTCGCGCGCGATCGGCACCTGCTCCTCGACCAGCACCTTCTCGACCCGATGGCCGGCGATCTCCATGCCTAGAATCGCACGGGCGTGGGCGCGGGCTTCCTCCGGCGTCGCGGCGAGCTTGATCCCGCCGGCCTTGCCGCGCTTGCCGGCGGGCACCTGGGCCTTGATGACGACGGCGCCGATCGCCGCCGCGGCCTTGCCGGCTTCCTCAGGCGTGCGAGCCAGGACGCCGCGAGGCACGGCGATGCCGTGTCTGGCCAAGAGCGGCTTGGCCGCGTGTTCCTCGAAGTTCATGGATGGACGCGGCTACCTGCCGTACTTCCTCCAGTACGGGCCGAATACATCCTCCTCCTTGGGAATGCGCTCGGGAATCGTGCGGATGATGCGCGTGATGTTCATGAAATGCCGGTAGTTGAGGTTGTCCGAGAAGCTGTTCCCGCCCCAGGTTCCGCAGCCCATCGAGAGCGAGAACGGCAGGCCGTTGTCGAAGCTGCCGCCGGTCGCGAAGGTGTGCGCCTGCTTCACGATCACGCGCGCGACGGTCAGCTCGTGTGCGAGCCTGCGAATATGCGCGTCGTTCTCCGTGTAGACGCCGACGGAATGACCGTTGCCCTGGTAAGCGTAGATCGCGCTCAGAATCTCGAATGCATGCCCGAAATCGCGCGCGCGGTAGAGCGCGAGCACGGGCGAGAGCTTCTCCCCGGAGAACGGGTGATCCTGCCCGGCGCCGGTTTCCTCCACGACGAGGCATTTCGCGTTGACGAGCTCCGCGCGGGCGAGACCCGCCACCGCGCAGATCTTGCGCACCGACTGCGCGGTCACCGCGGCGGAGAGCTTGCCGCCGGGGAACATCGCCTTCTGCAGCGTTGCCTTTTCCGCGGGGGTGAGCAGCGCGCCCCCTTCACCGGCGAGGGCGGCCGCCATCGGCGCGTATACGCGGTCGTGGACGATGACGGCGTTCTCGGAAGAGCAGCTGGTTGCGTTGTCGAAGATCTTGGATGCCATGATCTTGCGCGCCGCATCCGCGCAATCCGCACTCTCGTCCACGATCACTGCCACGTTTCCGGTGCCGACGCCCAGCGCGGGCTTGCCGCTGGAGTAGCCGGCGCGGACGTTGTTCTGAGAGCCCGTGACCACCACGAGGTCGGCTTGCCGCATGAGCTCGTTGGTGAGCTCGCGCGTGACGGGGGCGGGGAGAGGCTGCACCAGGTCAGGCGGCACGCCGACGCGCTTCAATTCCGTACATATGTAATCGAGGAGCAGGGTGCAGGTGCTGTGTCCCTTGGGCGAGGGCGCGACGATAACGGCATTGCCGCACTTCAGGGCGTTGATGATGTTGTTGGCGGGGGTCGCCGCCGGATTGGTCGAGGGGACGACGGCGGCCACGACACCCACCGGCCGCGCGATCTCGGTGATGCCGCGCTCGGGGTATTCGGCGATGACGCCGGTGGATCGTGCACCCTGGAGATCGCGCAGCAGACCCAGCGTCTTGCGGTGGTTCTTCGCGATCTTGTCGGCGACGACACCCAGTCCCGTGTCCTTCACGGCGAGCTCGGCGAGCGCCTTGTTGTGGGCCGGATTCATGATCGCCCATCCGGCCGCGGTCGCTGCCGCGTCGAGCTGCTCCTGCGTCGAGCGCTCGAAAATTTTCTGCGCGGCGCGCGCGCGCGCGACGAGCGCGGCGATGATTCTTTCCGTCGCGCCGGCTTCCGTCTTCTGCTCGATCCGCGTGCTCATTCGAAATCCTTGAAGCGTCCGTTGCGAAAAGAAGAATGATACCGCGTGATCGCGGATCGCGCGCGAAGGGCGACGTACGCGAAGGAAGATGCTAGACTCCGTTGCATAAGAAAGACGGCCATTGAACAAAATGGACGAAAAGAAACACGCGAGGTTCAAGGGAAGACTGGTTTTCGTAGGCTTCGGCTCGGTCGGTCAGGGCA
Organism: Burkholderiales bacterium; assembly: GCA_036555035.1. Taxonomy (GTDB): domain Bacteria; phylum Pseudomonadota; class Gammaproteobacteria; order Burkholderiales; family SG8-41; genus SG8-41. The sequence continues at coordinate 3,111 of DATBMB010000168.1, forward strand.
CGCTGCCGCTGATCCTGCGGCACATCGACATGCCGCGGGAGCGCATCACCATACTCACCGGCGATGATCGCGGGCGCCAGGAAGCCGAGCACTACGGCATCCGGTTCGTCGTCAATCCCATCAAGCGCGACAACTGCCGCAAGGTCCTCGAGCCGCTGCTCGGGCCCGGGGATTTCCTGCTCAACCTCTCCGTGGATGTCTCGAGCGTGGTGCTGATGGAATTTTGCCAGCAGCGCGGCGCGCTCTACCTCGACACCTGCATCGAGCCGTGGCATGGCATGTACACGGACGGGTCGCTGCCGCTGAGCAAGCGCTCCAATTACGCGATGCGCGAGGATGCCCTCGCGCTGAGGCGCAAGTACCCGAAGGGCTCGACCGCCGTGGTCACCCACGGGGCGAACCCCGGCCTGATCTCGCACTGGGTGAAGCAGGGCATGATCAATATCGCCAACGACCTGTGGAAGAAGGAAGTGAATATCCCCCGGTCGCGGGAGGAATGGGGCCGGCTCGCGATGCGGCTGGGCATCAAGGTGATCCATTGCGCCGAGCGCGACACCCAGGTCGGCGAGCCGCGCAAGCAGCGCTTCGAGTTCGCCAACACCTGGTCGGTGGACGGCTTCGTGAGCGAGGGACGGCAGCCCTCCGAGCTCGGATGGGGCACTCACGAGAAGCATTTCCCGCGCGACGGCTTCCGCCACGCCTCGGGCAGCAAGGCCGCGATCTACCTCGGGCGCCCCGGCATGTCGGTGAAGGTCCGTTCCTGGACGCCGAGCGAGGGGCCGTACCACGGATTTCTCATCACGCACGGGGAGGCGATCTCGATCGCCGACTACTTCACCGTGCGCAAGGAAAAGAAGATGGTCTACCGTCCGACCTGCCACTACGCCTATCACCCGTGCGACGACGCCGTGCTGTCGAACCACGAGATGGGCGGCAAGAACTGGGTCGCGCAGTCCAAGTACCGCATCCTGATGGACGAGATCTTCGACGGGGTGGACGAGCTGGGCGCGCTGCTCATGGGCCACCGCCGCAATGCCTACTGGTTCGGCTCACGGCTCTCGATCGAGCAGGCGCGCAAGCTCGCGCCCTACAACAACGCGACGAGCCTGCAGGTCGCGGCGGGCGTGCTGGGCGCGGTGGTGTGGGCGATGGAGAACCCGAACGCCGGCGTGGTGGAGCCCGACGACCTCGATTACCGGCGCGTTCTCGACATCGCGGATCCCTATCTCGGCGAAATCATCGGCGAATTCTCGGACTGGACGCCGTTGAAGGACCGCGGCTGGCTGTTCAAGGAGGACGTGGACAAGTCGGATCCCTGGCAGTTCAAGAATTTCCGAGTTACGTAGCGCGGAGAAGGATCAATTCACCATGAAGAGGCCGTTTACATCTCTCGCCGCGATCATCTTCGCGGCGATTGCGCTCATTCACCTGCTGCGCCTGATCTACGGCTGGGCGGTATCCATCGTCGGCGCCAGTGTGCCGATGTGGACCAGCGTACTCGCGCTGGTGGTCTTCGGCGTGCTGGCCGCCGGCCTCTGGTGGGAATCGCGGAAGTAGGCGCGTCCGCTCCCACCACCCCGTCACTTCGTGACACCCCTCCTTGCGAAGGAGGGGAATTGTGGCGGCTATTCCAGCTTGATGTTGGCGTCCCGCGCGATGCGCGCGTACTTGTCGCGCTCGCTGCGGATGAAGGCTGCGAACTCACCGGGGGAGTTTCCGACGACATCCGCCCCGTTGTCGGCGATGCGCCGCCTGACGTCGGATTGCTGCAGGGCTTTTACCGTCTCGCCGTGCAGCTGGGTGACGACCTCCTTGTCGACGGCGGCGGGAGCGACCAGGCCCCACCAGGTGGCAAGCTCAATTCCCTTCAGGCCGCTCTCGCTTACCGTCGGGACATCGGGCATCAGCGGGGTGCGCTTCTCCGCCGTTACGGCGATCGGGCGCAGCTTGCCCGCCTTAACCTGGTTGATGACGACGGGGATGACGTCGAAGGAAAGCTGCACGTGCCCGGCCACGAGATTCAGGGCCGACGGGCCCCCGCCCTTGAAGGGAACGTGAACCATCTTGACGCCCGCCCGGAGGTTGAACAGCTCGCCGGCAAAATGCTGCACCGTGCCGATGCCGGCCGAGGCGTAGTGGATTTCGTTTGGACGCGCCTTCGCGAGCGCGATCAGCTCCTTGATGTTCTTCACCGGCAGCGACGGGTGCACGACCACCAGTTGCGGACTGATGGCGACCAGGCTGATCGGCGCGAAGTCGCGGACGGGGTCGTAGGGCAGCTTGGGATACAGCGAGGGCAGGATCGACATCGCGGAGATGTGCGCCATCATGACGGTGTAGCCGTCGGGCGGCGCCTTGGCGGCGAGCTCGGCTGCGATCTGGCCGCTCGCTCCCCCGCGGTTGTCCGGAAGGATCTGCTGTTTCAGCCCCTCGCTCATCCGCACGGCGACGATGCGGCCGATGATGTCGGTGCCGCCTCCGGGTGGGAAGCCGATAATCATCCGGATCGGCTTGGCGGGGTACTGCTGCGCGAGCGCGGGTCCCGCACCCATGACCGCGAGCACCAGCAGGATCATCGTCTTCAGCGTTGTTTTCATGGCCTCCCCCTCGTGGGCTGACGAGTAGATGCTACACGCACCGCTTGCCTGTCAACAAGCGTCAGTGGCTGACCCTGAGCAGGAGCTTTCCGCGAGTGCTGCGCCCCTCGAGGTGCCGGTGCGCCTGCGTCGCTTCCGCGAGTGGAAACTCGCGGTCGATCGTCACCGCGAGCCTGCCGGCGCGGCAGGCGGCGAAGAGGTCGTCCGCCCGGAGCCGCAGCTCTTCCGGCGTGCCGATGTAATCCGCGAGGTGAGGGCGGGTAAAGAACACCGATCCCGCCTCGGCAAGCTCCAGCGGCTCGATCGATTGCACCAGCCCCGAGGCGCCTCCGTAGTTCACGCACAGCCCGCGCCGCCGGAGGCTCCGGATGCTCTTGTGGATGGTGTCCCTGCCGACCGCGTCGTAGACGACATCGACGCCCTTGCCCCCGGTGAGCCGCATGACCTCTTCCCGGAAATCCGCCTCGCGATAGAGAACGACGTGATCGGCGCCGCGGTCCGCCGCGATGCCGGCCTTGTCCCGGCTGCCCACCGTGGCGATGACGGTGGCGCCGCGCAGCTTTGCCAGCTGAATCAGCAACTGGCCGACGCCGCCGGCTCCCGCGTGAATGAGGCAGGTGTGCCCGGGTCCCAGCGCGAACACCGAGTGCGACAGGTAGTGCGCGGTATTGCCCTGGAGCATCAGGGCCGTCGCGACGGGGAGGGGAACATCGTCCGGAACGCGGACGAGCTTCCAGGCAGGAACCGCGGCGTACTGCGCGTAGCTGCCGCGCACGATGCAATAGGCCACCCGGTCGCCGACCTCGAGGCCGGCCACGCCCTCGCCCAGTGCCGCGATGGTGCCGCCACCCTCCATGCCGACGGTCATCGGCAGCGGCGTGCGGTAGGTATCGGAGTGCGCGTATTGGCCGCTTCTCATGTAGACGTCGATGAAGTTGATGCCGGCGTATTCGAGCTTGACCATGGCCTCGCCCGGCCCCGGCGCGGGGTCCGGCCAGTCCACGTACTGCAGGCATTCGGGCCCGCCGAACTTCGCGATGGTGACTGCTTTCACGCTGCCTTCGACTCGCCCCGGCTGAGTTGCGTCACTTTATACTTCTTCCGGGAACGACCCGCATGGAAAAGGGTATACGGCCGATGGACGATGCGGCGCGCTGCGCTCACCACGATCTCGCAATGCCATCGGCGTGGGTCGTGCGCTGGGCCGATCGAATTGCCGCGGGTGGGCGGGTGCTGGACGTCGCCTGCGGCAACGGCCGCCATTCCCGTTTCTTCGCCGCACGCGGCCACCCGGTCGAGGCTGTGGATCGCGACCAGGCAAAGATTGAACTGCTGGCCGGCATCGCGGGAATTCACCCCCGGATTGCCGACTTGGAGTTGGGTCCGTGGCCGTACGCGGGCATGCGGTTCGCCGGGATCGTCGTCGTCAACTACCTGCACCGGCCCTTATTCCCGCATTTGCTGGGGGCTCTCGCGCCCGGCGGGGTGCTCATCTACGAGACGTTCGCCGCCGGCAATGAGCGCTTCGGCCGGCCGGCCAACCCCGCCTTCCTCCTGAAGCCGGGGGAGTTGCTGGAGGTGGTTCGCGACCGGCTCGAGGTCATCGCCTACGAGGCGCTGGAGGTTGCGGAGCCCCGGCCCGCGGTGCTGCAGCGCATCTGCGCGACCAGTCCGTCCGTATCCTAGTAGCGCTGTCCCATCGCGGATCGGATTTCCGTAGGAGCGTCGTCCTGCGGCGACGTTGCGCGCTCGATCGCTGTCGCAATGCTGCAACATCGCTCGGTAAAAATGCGCGCGCTGCAAGTCGATTCAACCTTTTTTCGAGTCGCGCGTTATAGAGTAGCAACATGGATCCCACTCTCGACAAAGCGGCGCAGAGCACACCGGCCGAGTACGGCCTGGAGGTGCTGTGCGCGAGCTGGAATCCGCTGGCGGCGACGATGACCGAGCCGGCGGCCGCCCGCCGCGAGCTCGCGGCCGAACCGGCGGCGCTCGACGCCGAGAGTTTCCTCTCCATCTTCTACCGCACCCAGCAGGGCTGAACCCTGCCGCCCCCGCCGCCGGGGCCAGGCCCCGGGGCATGCCTCGCGGTTCCCGGCAACAATCTTCGCAGCGCGCGGTCACAGGCTTATCCGGCGCCCGCCGGATGGAGTAGAATCGTGAACGCTGTCACGCCAACGCTCTCTGTTTCATAAGGGAATTTCGGCAAAATGGGCGCACTGCAGGGCAGTCTGGTCGCGATCGTCACCCCGATGCACGAGGACGGGGAGCTCGACCTCGAGGCGTTTCGCCGGCTGATCGACTGGCACATCAAGGAGGGCACCGACGGCATCGTGGTGGTCGGCACCACCGGCGAATCGCCGACCGTGGACTGGGACGAGCACCGGCTGCTCATCAAGACCGCGGTGGACCACGCGGCGGGGCGGGTTCCCGTCGTGGCCGGCACCGGGGCAAACGCCACCAGCGAGGCGATTGAGCTCTCCGCGTTCGCGCGGGAGGCCGGCGCGGACTTCGCGCTTTCGGTCGTTCCCTACTACAACAAGCCCACCCAGGAAGGGCTCTACCGCCATTTCCGGGCAATCGCGGAGGCGGTAAATCTCCCGACGATCGTCTACAACGTGCCGGGGCGCACGGTGGCCGACCTGCAGAACGACACGGTGCTGCGGCTCGCCCAGGTCCCCAACATCGTCGGCATCAAGGACGCGACCGCCAACCTCGAGCGGGGCTCGGACCTGATCCGACGACTGCCGCGCGGCTTCAGCGTCTTCAGCGGGGACGACGCGACCGGCCTCGCCCTGATGCTGCTCGGCGGGCGCGGGGTGATCTCGGTCACGGCCAACGTCGCGCCGCGCCTCATGCACGAGATGTGCGCGGCGGCGCTCGCAGGCGACGCGGCGAGGTCGCGCGAGCTGAACGACCGCCTGCTGCCGCTGCACCGCAATCTCTTCCTCGAGGCGAACCCGATCCCGGTCAAGTGGGCGGCGCAGCAGATGGGGCTCATCCAGGGCGGCATCCGGCTGCCGCTGACGCCGCTCTCGGCCGCGTGTCACGAGCAGGTGCGGGAAGCGCTGCGTCACGCCGGCATCCGTACGGAGGCGAAGGTAGAGCGCTATGCCGCCGCTTGAAACGGCGCGCTGGTCATTGTGCATCCTGGCTTGCGCGGCACTCGCGGGGTGCAGCTGGTTCGACACGGGGGTTGACTACAAGTCGGCGGGCCGGACGGCCCCGCTCGATGTGCCTCCGGACCTGATGCGCCCCGGGAGCGATGACCGCTTCACGGTACCGGACATCAATCCCACGGGCACCGCGACCTTCTCCGATTACAGCCGCGAGCGCGCCGGCAAGCCGCGCCCGGGCGCGACCGGGGTGCTGCCCGAGGTCCCGAACGCGCGGGTGGTGCGCGAAGGCAATCAGCGCTGGCTGATCGTGAAGGGCGCCCCCGAGCAGGTCTGGGTTGCGGTCAAGGGTTTCTGGCAGGAGTCCGGCTTCATCGTCAACGTCGAGATTCCCGAGGCCGGCATACTGGAAACCGACTGGGCGGAGACGCGGCCGCAGCTGAAGAATGTCGGTGCGGTGCGCGCGTTCCTGTCCTGGGCGCTCGACCAGGTCGTCACCACCAGCGAGCGCGACAAGTTCCGCACCCGGCTCGAGCGGGGCGCCGAGCCCGGCACGACCGAGATCTTCATCAGCCACCGCCGCATGGAGGAGGTTCTCGTCAGCTCGACCACCTCCGACATCCCCGAAACCCTCTGGCAGCCGCGCGCCCCCGACCCCGATCTGGAGGCCGAGATGCTGCGCCGCCTGATGGTGCGCTTCGGGGTCGACGACACACAGGCCAAGTTGCGGATCGCCTCCGCCCCGCCCGCCGCGCCGCGCGCGACGCTGTCAAAGGGCGATGACGGCACTGGCACGCTGGCTCTAAACGAGCAGTTCGATCGTGCCTGGAGGCGCGTCGGCCTGGCGCTCGACCGCGTGGGCTTCACGGTCGAGGACCGCGATCGCACCAAGGGCATTTATTTCGTCCGCTACATCGATCCCCAGGCCGACGGCGCGGACAAGGGCGGCTTTCTTTCGAAGCTCAAGTTCTGGGGCAGCGACAAGCCCAAGCCCAACGAGCAGTTCCGCATCCAGGTGAAGGACGGCAACGCCGCGGGCTGCCAGGTCAACGTCCTGAACAAGGATGGCGCGCGGGAGCAGTCCGATACCGCCGGGCGCATCCTGGCATTGCTCTACGAGCAACTGAAGTAGAGAAGCAATCTCAAATGCGCTTCGCGTCACTCGGCTCCGGCAGCCAGGGCAACGCCCTGCTCGTCGAGTCCGGTGGCACGCGGGTGCTGCTCGACTGCGGATTTCCCCTGAGCGAGGCCACTTCGCGCCTCGCCCGGCTCGGGCTGGAGGCCTCCAGCCTCGATGCCATCATTGTCACCCACGAGCACGGCGATCACGGCGGCGGCGTGGCGAAGCTCGCCGCCCGCCACGGCCTTCCGGTGTACCTCACGCGCGGCACGCTCTCGGGCCTCGGCGCGGACGGCCGCGAGCTCGGCAACCGGAAGCTGATCGACGCCTACACGCCGTTTGCCATCGGGGCAATCGAGGTCACGCCCTATACCGTTCCGCACGACGCGCGCGAGCCGGTGCAGTTCGTGCTGGGGGACGGCGCCGCGAGGCTCGGCGTGCTGACCGACACCGGGCAGCCGACAGCGCACATCGCCCAGTCGCTCTCGGGCGTGAATGCCCTGGTGCTCGAGTGCAACCACGATCTCGACATGCTGATGAACGGCCCCTATGCCGCGCCGTTGAAGAAGCGGATCGCGAGCCGGCTCGGCCATCTGTCGAACGAGGCGTCGGCGGAGCTCCTGCAGGCGATGGACTGCAGCCGCCTGCAGCATCTCGTCGCGGCGCATCTGTCGCAGGCGAACAACACGCCGGAGCTCGCGCGCGCGGCGCTCGCCGGCGCGCTTGGCTGCGCGCCGGAATGGATCGGCGTCGCGACGCAGGATGAAGGATTTGGCTGGCGCGAGATAAGGTAGCCCGCGCCGTCACACGGTCGCGATCGCCTCGATCTCGACGCGCGCTCCCGCCACCAGCCCTGCCGCCTGGAACGTCGTTCGCGCCGGCGGCTCGGTCGGGAAGTAGCTGCTGAAGACCTCGTTCATCGGCATCAGCTCGCCGAGGTCGGCCAGGTAGATCGTGACCTTGACAACCTTGGCGAGGGAGGAGCCGGCGGCCTCGAGCACGGCCTTCAGGTTCTCGCACACCTGCCGCGTCTCGGCCCGGATGCCGCCCTCGGCCAGGCGCCCGGTCCGGGGATCCATTCCGAGCTGGCCCGAGGCGAACACCCAGTCGCCGACCTGGATGGCCTGTGAGAGCGGGACCCGCGCCGGCGGCACCTTGTCCGTGTGCACGACGCGCCTCACGCGTGATCGGCCCGCACCCCGTTCTTCTGCCAGCGGAACACGCGCATGGGCGGCACGTTCAGCAGCTCCAGCTCGACGCTCGTGAGCTCCAGGGGAGGGCCGCACAGCTGGGCGACCCGGTCGCGGAACTGGTAGGCGACAAAATATCCGCCATAGGGCAGGACCGCAGCGAGACCATCCAGTATCCGCCGCGCCACCGCGTGCTCCATGGTGTAGAACGGGATGCCCGAGATGACCACTTCCGGCTTCGACAGACCGTGCGTGGAGAGAATCTCCGGCAACTGCTCGGCGCTGCCCAGGTGCGCGATGAGTCGCGGATCGTCGATCCGGCGCAGCAGACCGTGAAGGTCCGGGTCAATCTCGATGCACAACAGCCGGGCCTGCTGCGACATCGCGCGCAGGATGGCGCGCGTCGTGCCGCCCGTGCCGGGTCCGAGCTCGACGATGGTCCGGGCGTTGGCGACCGCGCTCAGCGAGACGAGCCGGCGCTCGAGGAAGCGCGAGCTCGGCACGACGGAGCCGACCTGGCGCGGGCTGCGCACGAACGCGCGCAGAAATGCGATCCGATCGCTCAGGTCGGGGCGGTGGAGGTCTTCGTTCATCAGGCTGCGTAGCGTTTCAGGGCCGCCTCGTCGAATTTGAGCCCCAGGCCGGGTCTGCGCGGCACGGCAAGCTCCCCCTTGTCCGGCACCGGGACGTCCTCGAAGATCCGGAACGTCCACGGCATGTATTCTACCGTGAGGCCGTTGGGAACGGCGGCAATGAGATGTACGTGGATTTCCGGCACCAGGTGGCTCACCACCGGCAGATTATAGGCCTCGGCCATGCCCGCGATCTTGAGCCACTGCGTGATGCCGCCGGCGCGCATGAGGTCGATCATCACGATATCCACCGAGCGCGCCTCCAGCATCTGGCGGAACGGCGCCGGCCCGTAGAGGTACTCCCCGCCGCAGACCGGCGTCACGAGCGCGTCCGCCACGCGGGCGAGCCCCTGGTAGTCATCGGCGGTGGTGACGTCCTCGAGCCAGGTCAGGCGCACGTCCTCGATGCGCGAGCCGATGTCGATCGCCTGCTCCACGCGCCAGCGCTGGTTGATGTCGCACATCAGCTCGATGTCCGGGCCGATGCTGTCGCGGACCTTGCGGATGCGGTCCACCTCGATCGCGGGCGAGGTGCGTCCCGGCAGGGCGAGCTGCGTCTTCATCTGCCGGAAGCCTTTCTCGGCGAGCCGCGGCGCCGCCTTCACCAGGTGCTCCAGGGGGAAGGTGCGCATCAACGCGCCGCTCGCGTAGGTCGGCACGCGCTCGCGGTGGCCGCCGATCATCTGCCAGAGCGGAAGGTTGAGCGCCTTGCCGCGGATGTCCCACAGCGCGATGTCGATCGCGGACAGCGCGAGCGTGAGGATGCCGCCCGGTCCTGAGCCGGCGGCCGCGGCGCGCAGCTTCGCCGCCACCGCCTCGGTGCGCATTGGATCCTCGCCGATCGCGAGCGCGCCGAGGGCGTCCACCGCGTTCTTCAGCGCGCCGGTCAGCGCCGCGCCGAAGAAGGTGTAGCCGATGCCTTCGACGCCGGCGTCGGTCCCGACGCGCAGCGTCACGAACTCGCGCATCGCGCCCGGCTCGGCCGGCCCCCCGGCAAGGGGCTCGTCGACCGGCACGCGCATGACCTGCGTCTGGATTCTTGAGATCTTCAACTTGATATCGAGGCGTGGAGGGCGAATGGTAGCAGGTGTCAAAGACCGCTGGTGCCCGCGCTCACCGCGTGGGCGGACGCATCCCAGATCTCCGCGTAGCGATCGAGCAGCTGCTGCGCGCCCACCACATCGTGGCTGCCGTGCGCCGCGCGCAGGTAGCGGTAGTGAAAGCGGTGCAGGTAGTGGCTGGAGTCGAACACGACGAAGGGATCGTAGACGTGCTTCGCCGGAGCGAGCGTCGCGTGGATGCGGACGGCGGCGCTGAACTGCCGCACGAGATCGACCAGGCGCGGGCACTCGCGCTCGATCGGCTCGGCATCGTGCACCACGATGTAGAGCCGGTTGACGCGGTTCGCCAGCAGGAACTGGCGCAGCGCCTCGCAGCGCTGCGAGGCATTCCACGCGCGCGACAGAGACCGGTCGAACACCCGGATCACGCGCTGGGTCTGCGGGATCAGCCGGTCGATCAGGTCCTCGTACTCGCGCATGCCCTCGAAGCGCCGGTACTCCGCGTTCGGCAGGTTGCCGCTGCGCTTGACCGCCGTAGCCTTGTCCTCGTCAATCATCCGTGGCCCGTCATTCGCCGCCGATTGTAAGGTATCCGGCGCGATACCACTGGTACAGCAATTGAAGGGTGTCGCGGTCAATGCGGGCGAACGGCGCGAGCCGTCGCCGGTCGGCCAGCCGGGAAAGACGCTGCGCGGAGGGAGCGACGAGCGCGTGGGACTCCCCGTTGATGTAGATCACTGCGCCCCGGAACAGCATCCGCGTCGGACCCGCGAGGCGAACGCCGCGGCGCGCTGCCTGGGCCGCGAACGCGCCCCGGGTGAGCGGGCGGTGCGGTCGCGCGAACTGCACGTGGGCCTTGGGCTCGGTGAGGAAACGGCCGAGGAAATTCTCGACGTTCCGCCCGCTCCAGCGTACGCGCCGCAGCATGCCGCGCATCCCGCGCACCATGTCGTCGGAGAGCCGGGCGGGGCGGCGAGTCGGCCGCAGCTCGGGATCCTCGTAGATCCCCTCGGCGTGCAGCTCGTCCTGCAGGAACTCCAGGAACCGCGAGCCCAGTTCCTGCGCCTCCGGGGCGCGGAAGCCGACGGAATAGGTGATGCAGTCGGTCAGCGCGACGCCCTCGTGCGCACAGCGCGGCGGCAGGTAGAGCAGGTCCCCCGCTCGCAATTCCCACGCCTGCGCGGACTTGAATCGTCGCAAGATCCTGAGCGGCGCGCCGGCGACGAGCGCGAGGTCGCGCTGGCGGCTCACGCGCCAGCGCCGTCGGCCTTCGCCCTGGACCAGGAACACATCGTAGCTGTCAAAGTGGGGGCCGACACCGCCCCCTGGCGGCGCGTAGCTCACCATCAGGTCGTCGAGCCGTGCGTAGGGGATGAATGCAAACCGCTCGAGCAGTTTCTGCGCGGCAGGGAGCGCGTGGTCGACGCCCTGCACCAGGAGGGTCCAGCCCGCGCGCGGCAAACGGCGGAGTTCGCGGGGCTTGAACGGCCCGTAGCGCACCGTCCAGCGCCGTCCCTCGCGCCGCACCAGGCGCGATTCGAGATCGTCGCGCCCGGCAAGCGCGAAGAGCGTCGCCCGATCCACGATGTCCGCGCAATCCGCCAGCGCGCCGCGCGCCAGCAGCGGCTCTTTCTGCCAGTGGCGACGGAGGAAGGCGCGGGCCGTCAGGCCGGCCAGGGTAAACGCTTCCGACATTGTGAGATGCGCGCCCGTCATTGTGTCAAAGGAACCGGATTTCGTCATGCAACACGATGAAAACGTATGCGGAAAGCGGCGCCGGGAAATCCTTCGCCAAAACCGCTTGACCGCGGCGATCAAATGTTCCCAAAATGGAATGAGCCTCGGGCCCCGACATACATGTTGCCGGAAACTTTGCATCCGTCCGCCACGCTGCAGCCGGGACAGCCGGCGCCGGGCTTCGATCTGCCGGACGCCGACATGAAGATGGTGAGCCTCGACAGCTTGCGCAACCGCCGCAACGTGGTGCTCTACTTCTACCCCAAGGACGACACCCCCGGCTGCACGCGGGAGGCGATCGAGTTCAGCGAGATGGAGGACGACTTCGGCGCATTGAAGGCGGTGGTGGTGGGCGTGAGCATGGACGACTGTCTCTCCCACGGCGCGTTCCGCGACAAGCACGGGCTCTCGGTGCAGCTCCTCGCCGACGTCGAAGGCGAGGTCTGCCGCCGCTACGGGGTGCTGCATGACAAGGAAGTGGACGGCAGGAAGAAGTCCTGCGTGGTGCGGTCCACCTTCATCATCGACCGCAAGGGCGTCCTCAAGCACGCCCTTTACGGCGTCTCCCCGCGCGGGCACGCGCAGGAAGTGCTGGGGCTGCTGAAGAGCATCGGCAAGTGAAGATCGGCAAGGACACCGTTGTCGAGCTCACCTACGAGCTCACAGACGGCGACGGCAAGGTCATCGAGCGGACCGGGGAGCCGATCGAGTATCTTCACGGCGGCTACGACGGGATCTTTCCGCGGGTGGAGCAGGCGCTCGCCGGCAGGGGCATCGGCGAGAGCTGCAGCGTGCGGCTCGAGCCCGAGGACGCGTTCGGCGAGTACGACGCGGAGCTGATGCACCTCGAGCCGCGCAGCAAGTTTCCCGCCGACGTCGCCATCGGCATGCGCTTCGAGGGGCGTGGCGTCGAATCAGGCACGAAGCTCGTCTACACCGTGACCGACGTGGCGGAGGACAAGGTCGTGGTGGACGGCAACCACCCGCTCGCCGGGCGGGCGCTGCAGTTCGCGTGCACCGTGACGGCGGTGCGCGCCGCGACCGCCGAGGAAATCGCGCACGGGCACGTGCACGGCGCGCACGACCACCACCACTAGGGGTTTCCCGGCGTCACCTCGAAGCCGACGCGTCCGGCGTAATCCGAGACGCGGATCCGCACCCAGTTCATCCCGGGGCTCCCGAACACTTCCACGCGTGTGAAGTTGGCGACCGGCGCGCCCGTCGCGGGATCGCGCAGCGGCCCATCCACGCGGTAGCGGTGCGTATCGCCGTGCACGAGCAGCACCTCGCCGTCGAAACCGAGAGTCTCCTTCGCGAGCGTCGCCAGCAGCTCGCGATAGCCGAAGTAGCGGCCGGTCGGCGCGGCCCAGGGGTTCGCTTGCATGAACAGGACGACAGCCCGCAATCCGTCCGCGCGCGCAAGATTGAACGACTGCGCGAGCCACTGCGCCGCTGCGGCGCTGCGGACGCGGAATTCCTCCGGCATCTGGCGCGCATTGTTGGCGTTGCCCGGCACGTTGAGCGTCACGAACAGCACGCCCCGGTGACGCCACCGCGCATGCTCCGGGAAATCCGGCAACTGGCGCGTGAGCCGGATCCTGCGCTGCCCGAGGCTTTCGTCGCCCCGGGAAAACAGCTCGCGCAGCTTTGCCAGCCGTTCGAGGGGGTCGTGGCCGCCTGCCTGGATGCCGCCGCAGTCGGTCCACTCGTTATCGCCGGGGACAAAGATGAAGGGGTGGCGGACCGAGTCGAACCAGGCCCTGCGCTGGCGGAACAGCTCGTCGCTGCAGGGCGCGCGGGCCGCCTTGAAGTCGCCGACGTGGACGACGAACGCGAGTTCCTCCCGGCTGATGTCCTGCAGCAGCGCGGGAAAACTCGCCTCCTCGATCCAGGTGTAGGGCGTATCGCCGAGCGCGCCGAACGTGAACTCGGCCGCGCTCGCCGAGAGCACGGCGCCGAGCGCGACAGTCGCCGCGAACAGCCGGCTACTCATCGAGCTGGTGGCGCAGGCGGTAGAGAAGCTCCAGCGCTTCCTTCGGCGTCAGCGCGTCCGGGTCGAGCTCGCGCAGCCGCTGGATCACCGCGTGTTCCTCCGCGGCGGGCTCCTCGCGCGCGGCGGCCGCGCCGTTGGCGAACAGATCGCGCTGCGGGCCGGCGGCAAGCCCGTGTTCCTCGAGTTCGGCAAGGCGCCGGCGCGCGGCGCGGATGACCGATCCCGGGACGCCGGCAAGCGCCGCGACCTCCAGCCCGTAGCTCTGGCTCGCCGGGCCCTCCTCGACGTTGTGCAGGAACACGATCCCGTTCTTGTGCTCGACCGCGTCGAGATGGACGTTGGCAACCTCGCGGAAATCCTCGGCGAGCCGCGTCATCTCGAAGTAGTGGGTCGCGAAGAGCGCGAGGCTGCGGCTCTTCTCCACGAGGTGCCGCGCGATCGCCCAGGCGAGCGCGAGCCCGTCGAGGGTGGAGGTGCCGCGCCCGACCTCGTCCATCAGCACCAGGCTCTGGGGTGTCGCATGGTGCAGGATGGTGGCGGCCTCGGTCATCTCGACCATGAAGGTGGAGCGCCCGCCGGCGATGTCGTCGGCTGCGCCGATGCGCGTGTAGATCGCATCGAGCGGCCCGAGCCGCGCGCGCTTCGCCGGCACAAACGAGCCGCAATGCGCGAGGAGAGCGATCAGCGCCACCTGCCGCATGTAGGTGGACTTGCCGCCCATGTTGGGGCCGGTGACGATCAGCATCTGGCGCGCGCCGGAGAGCCGCGCGTCGTTGGCGATGAAGTGCTCGACCTGGCGCTCCACCACCGGGTGGCGGCCGGCCTCGATCTCGATCGACTGCTCGTCGATGAATTCCGGCGCGCAGTAATCCGACTGCGCGGCGTGCCCGGCGAAGGCGCAGACAAGATCGGACTCGGCGAGCGCGCCCGCCGCACGTTGCAGCGCCGGAATGTGCGCCGCGAGCTTGTCGAGCAGCGCCTCGTAGAGCAGCTTCTCGCGGGCGAGCGAGCGTTCCTGCGCGGAAAGCGCCTTGTCCTCGAACGCCTTGAGCTCCGGGGTGATGTAGCGCTCCGCGTTTTTCAGGGTCTGCCTGCGGCGGTAGTCATCGGGCACCTTCGCGGACTGCGCGCGCGTCACCTCGATGTAGAAGCCGTGCACGCGGTTG
>DATBMB010000186.1:0-5232 GCA_036555035.1 Burkholderiales bacterium
CCGGCACGGACCGCCCGGACGTCGCCTACCGCGACCAGCACCCGGCCGATGATTTCGGCTGCTTGCGCGCTCGCCACCGCCGCCAGCAGTGCCGTTCCCACGAGACATTGTATGCGCATCATTGGATCCTCCTTGCCGGGGACGGCACGCGCCGGCCCGGTCAGTTGAAGTCGTAGCGCAGCTTGAGCGCGACGAGGTTGCGGTCGTACTCGAAGAGCGCGATGTTCGAAGCATTGCGGGAGTACAGGAACTCGCCTCGCAGGCTGAGGCTCCGCAGCAGGGCGTAGCTCACCGTGAAATCGAGCCCGTAATAGCTGTCGCGCCGCGTCACGCCCAGCTGGGGATCGGGGTCGCGGTAGTCGCTCAGTTGGTAGAAGGCGCCGGTGCTCGCGGCCCACTTGGGCGCGGGGGAGCCGGCGACGGAGGCGCGGAAACCGTAGAGATTGCGCGACAGGTCGTCGCGGTCGTGCTGGTTGTCCTCCTGCCCCAGGTACAGGTTGGCGCTGAGCAGGGGTTGCCAGGCGCCAATGAAGGCGCGGCGGTAGCCGAGCGCGACTTGCGAGAGGCGGGAATCGCGCACGTCATTGGTTCCCTTGTAGTCGAGATCCGCGTACTGCAGCGCGGCGCTGAACGACCGGAACTCGTCGAGCTGGCGCTGCCATTCCACTGCGACCCCGGTGATGTCGCGGAACGCCTTGCTGTCCACGTCGAGAGATGCGAAATAGGCGGCCGCGCGGTAGAGGTCGTTCTCCCGCAGCAGCGTGACTCCGCCGTTGGCGGCAAGCGTGAGCAGATCGAACTGCGACTCGAAGCTGCCGTGGTTCAGCTTGCTTTCGGCGCCCAGTCCCCCGAACACCGACCAGCCCGGAGCCACGGGATGGTTAACCTGGGCGCCGGCCGCGAGATGGGTGAAGGTATCGGCCTGCTCGACTCCGGCCTGCGTCACCGTGACCTGGCCGAAGGCGGGCAGGACGATATTGGCGTTGCCGACCCCGCCGTTGATATTGCTGTCGTAGCCCACCCCGATCTCGAGGAACAGGTTGGCCGAGGTCCGGAAGCGCGACTCGCGGGAGCGGATCGCATCCAGGTACCGGTCGATCCGCGCCTGGACCGCGGGTGGGGGCTTCAGGCGGGTGACCGCCTCGAACTCCTCGCGCGACCGCGCGTCCTCTCCGAGCACGAAATATCCCCGCGCAAGCTCGAGGCGGGCCTGCACGTTATCGGGGAAATTGAGCAGGTAGCGCTCGAGCGCGAGAACGCCTTCACCGGCGCGCCCGGAATTGATGGCCGCGACGCCAAAGTAGAAATCGAATGCAGGATCGCCGAGCTGATCGGAGTGCTTCCTGCCGAGCTCGTAGGCGGCTTGGGACTCGCCCTTCTCGAGCAGGGCCTTGATGTCATCGGAGGGCGCGGCGAGGAGCTCTCCCGCGAATCCGATGCTGTAAAGTGCCGCCAGCGCCATCATCTTGAATGCACGCATAACCCCCCTGCGGCCGATCATATAGCCGGGCTCCATGCCGATTGTGCCAAATCCGTCACATTGTAGGCGCGAGCCTCCCCCGAGCCATGAAACCGTCGTCATTCGGTGACGCTCGCGGGCGGCCCGTGCCGCCGGGGCCGTCCCAGAAGCTGCAGAAGGTGCTCGCACAGGCCGGGCTCGGCTCGCGCCGCGCGATGGAGGAGCTGGTGCGCGCCGGACGCGTCACGGTGAACGGCGAGCCGGCCCGGATCGGAGCGCGCGTCGGCCCGGGCGACGTCATTCGGGTCGAGGGGCGGCTTCTGCGCGCCGCCGGGACCGGGCGCACGCCTCGCGTGCTGCTCTACCACAAGCCGGAAGGCGAGATCGTGAGCCGCGACGACCCCGCGGGGCGCGTGAGTGTATTCGACCGGCTGCCGCCGCTGCGGGGCGCGCGGTGGCTGGCGGTGGGCCGGCTCGACTACAACACCTGCGGCCTGCTGATCCTGACTGATGACGGCGCGCTCGCCAACCGCATGATGCATCCGCGCTATGGGCTCGAGCGCGAGTATGCCGTGCGGGTGCGCGGCAAGCTCACCGCGGAGCAGGTTGCACGCCTGCGCTCCGGCATCGAGCTGGGCGACGGGAAGGCGCAATGCGAGTCGGTCGAGGAGGGCGGGGGAGAGGGCACGAACCGCTGGTACCGGATCATCATCCGCGAGGGCCGCAACCGCGTGGTGCGCCGCCTGTTCGAAGCGCTGGGCCTCGCCGTGAGCCGGCTGATGCGCGTGCGCTTCGGCCCCGTGGCATTGCCGCCCCGCCTGAAGCGCGGCCAGCACGTCGAATTGCCGCCGCACGACGTGCGCCAGCTCCTCACCGCGCTGGAATCACCCATCACCGATCGGGCAGCTGCTCGCCCTCGATCAGAAACACGGTCTCGCCCGCCGACGTTTCCAGCCAGGTGAACGGCACGCGCGGAAACGCGCGCTCCAGGCGCCGGCGCCCGCTTCCGACCTCCACCACGAGGACGCCGCCGGGGTTGAGATGGGCCGCGGCGCGGCGCACGATCCGGCGCACGACGGCGAGGCCATCTCGCCCCCCGGCGAGCCCGAGGCGTGGCTCATGCCGGTACTCGCGCGGCAGGCGCCGCATGGCGGCGGCCGTGACGTAGGGCGGATTGGAGACGATCAGGTCGTAGCGCCTTCCGGGGAGCGCGGAGAAGAGATCGGACTGCACCAGCCGGATGCGGCGGCGCAGCCGGTGGCGCCTGACATTGATGCGTGCTACCGCCAGCGCCGCGGGCGAAGCGTCGACTGCGTCGATGCGCGCCGCCGGGAAGCTGCGCGCGAGCAGTACGGCGAGGCAGCCCGACCCGGTGCAAAGATCGAGCGCAGACCGGATCGACCGTCGGTCGGAAATCCACGGCGCAAGGTTCCCGCGCAGCAGCCCGGCGATGTGCGAGCGCGGGACCACGACGCGCTCGTCCACGTAGAAGCGCGCGTCCCCGAGCCAGGCGTCCCGGGTCAGGTAGGCTGCGGGCTTGCGGGTGCGGAGGCGGCGCTCGAAAAGCGCGAGGGCGCGCCTTGCCTGGCGCGGGCCAACCGGCCGGTCGAGGACGGCCTTCCCGGCGCCGGGAGTGAGACCGAGCGCGTGCAGAACGAGCCACGCCGCCTCGTCGCGGGCGCTCGCGGTGCCGTGGCCGAAAGCGAGGCGGGCGGCGCGGAAGCGGCTCGCGCCAAGGCGCACCAGCGCGCCGACCGAGCGCGGAAGCGGCGCAGCCGGCACGGTGTCAGCCGAGGGCGTCGAGGTTCAGCTTGATGCTGGTGATGTCGTCGCCCGGCTGCTTGCCCGTGGTGAGCTGCTGGGCCGCCTGCTCTTCGGTCACCTTCGGCGCGTTGGTGAGCAGCCAGTGCAGGTTGGTGGGCGAGTCGGAGTTCGCCATCGCCTCGTCGAGCGCCACCTTGCCGCTCGAGATGAGGTAAAAGAGCGCCTGCTCGAAGGACTGCGATCCGGGGGCCATGCTGCGCTCGAGCGCGTCCTTGATCTGGATGATCTCGCCGGTCTTGATGAGATCCTGGATGTGCTTGGTGTTGAGCAGCACTTCCATGGCCGGGACGCGCCCGCCGTCCACGGTGCGCACCAGGCGCTGCGAGATCACCGCGCGCAGCGCGATCGAGAGGTCCGCGAGCAGCGCCTCGCGCGCCTCGCGCGGGAAGAAGCTGATGATGCGGTTCAGCGCGTTGTAGCTGTTGTTGGCGTGCAGCGTGGACATGCACAGGTGCCCGGTCTGGGCGAACAGCAGCGCGGTCTGCAGCGTCTGGCGGTCGCGGATCTCGCCCAGCATCAGCAGGTCGGGCGCCTCGCGCATCGCGTTGACCAGCGCGGTCTCGTAGGACTGGGTGTCCACCCGCACCTCGCGCTGGTTGACTATGGATTTCTTGTGCTTGAACACGAACTCGATCGGATCCTCGATGGTGAGGATGTGGCCGGAGCGGAGGCTGTTGCGGTAGTCGATCATGGAGGCCATGGTGGTGGACTTTCCCGACCCGGTGGCGCCCACCACCAGGATCAGCCCCAGCTTTTCCATGATGATTTCCTTGAGGATCGGCGGCAGCCCCAGCTTCTCGATTGCCGGAATCTCCGGCTGGATGAAGCGGATCACCATCGCCACGGTGTTCTTCTGGCGGAAGATGTTGACCCGGAAGTTGCCGAGCTCGCCGCCGCTCTGGGCAAAATTCATCTCGTGCGTGGACTCGAACTCCTTCACCTGCGCCTCGCTCATCAGCTCGTAGCAGATGCGCTTCAGCATGTCAGAGTCGAGCGGCTGGCTGTTCACGGGCGCGATCACGCCGTTGATCTTGATCTGGATCGGCGCCCCGGCGGTGAAAAAGAGGTCCGAGGCCTGCTTGTCGGCCATCATCTTGAAGAGCGGCGTCACGAACATCGCGGCCTCCTTCCCTCGGGCGCATACAAGCGCTCCCGCGTATTGAGCATCGCACCGCGTGCGCTCGAATACGCGGAGTTAAACCGGCGCATAGCGTCCGGATATGACGTTAATTTTGCCTGCGCCCTGCGGAATTGCATAGGCGAAATCTCACTCTCCGCGCAGGAGTTCGTTGATGCTGGTCTTGGCGCGCGTGCGCGCGTCGACCTGCTTGACGATGACGGCGCAATACAGGCTGCAGCGCCCGTCGGCGGCCGGCAGGCTCCCGGGCACCACGACGGATCCCGCGGGAACCCGACCATAGAGAATTTCTCCGGTCTGCCGGTGGAAGATGCGGGTGCTCGCCCCGATGAACACGCCCATCGACACGACGCTGCCTTCCTCGATCACGACGCCCTCGACGATCTCGGAGCGCGCGCCGATGAAGCACCCGTCCTCGATGATGGTGGGCCCGGCCTGCAGCGGCTCCAGCACCCCGCCGATGCCCACGCCCCCCGAGAGGTGCACGTTCCTGCCGATCTGCGCGCAGGAGCCGACCGTCGCCCAGGTGTCCACCATGGTGCCTTCGTCCACGTAGGCGCCGATGTTGACGAACGAAGGCATCAGCACGACGTTGCGGGCGATGTGCGCGCCGCGGCGGACGATGGCGCCCGGCACGGCGCGGAAGCCGGCCTTTTCGAAGGAAGCCTCGCCCCAGCCGAGGAATTTCGAATGCACCTTGTCCCACCAGGGGCCGGGCGAAGCGTCCCCGTTGCCGGCGGCGGCGCCGATGAGTTTGTTCGGAGTGATGCGAAACGAGAGCAGCACCGCCTTCTTCAGCCATTGGTGCGTG
>DATBMB010000198.1:0-8205 GCA_036555035.1 Burkholderiales bacterium
CACCAGGCCGATCGAGCCGAGCAGGAGCAGGGCGTAGGCCCCGTAGATCCAGTCGAGGGCGAGGCGAAGGCTGCGCCGCGCCTGCGGCAGCAGCGCCGACCACGCGAGGCGCACGAGCTGCCACCACACCGCCCGTGCGGCGGGCGCGCCCCCGAGCTCGTAGAGCTCGCGGCTCGCGGCGCGCCGGATCTTGCCGCTCGAAGTCTTGAGAACCGTCCCCGGCGGCGCCAGCATGATGTCGTCGGCCGGCATGCCGATGAGCGCGACGGCGAGGTCGTTGATCCGGCCGCGAAGCGCTTCGCGCCGCGCGGGTTCGGTCTCGCGCGTCTCGGCGAGCACGACAACGCGTTCGGTGCCCGAGCGCCGGTCAGGGCTGCCAAACACCGCGACGCAGCCCTTGCGCACGCCGGGGAGATTGCCGACCGCGTCCTCCAGATCGTAGGGGTGGATGTTGCGGCCGGCGCGGATGATGGTGTCCTTGATGCGCCCGGTGATGACGATCTCGCCCTCCGCGACGTAGCCGTAGTCGTCGGTGTCCATCCATCCGCCGTGCAGGAGCCCGCGCGTCGCCTCCGGGCTGCGATAGTAGCCGCTGGTGACGGACGGCCCGCTGAACTGGATGTGGCCTTCCTCGCGGTCCGGCAGCTCGCGGCCCGACGGATCCACCACGCGGATCTGGTGGCCCGGAATCGGGTGGCCGCAGACGACGAAGGTGAGCGCGTCCGCTTGCTCCGGGGCGACCGGCACGGCGCGCCCGGCGCGCATGAACTGGTCCTTGTCGACGCGATCGAGCCGCACGCCGCGCGCGGGCGGGGGAAACGCGACCCCGAGCGTGGCTTCCGCGAGCCCGTAGACCGGCGTCATTGCCTCCGGTCGGAAGCCGAAGCGCGCGAAGCGCTGGATGAACGCCGCCATCGTGTCGGGAGACACCGGCTCCGCCCCGTTGAAGGCGAGGCGCCAGCTGGAGAGATCGAGGCCGGCGATATCCGCGTCCTGGATACGGCGCAGGCACAGCTCGTAGCAGAAGTTGGGCCCGCCCGAGATCGTGCCGCCGTGGCGATGAATGGCGCGCAGCCAGCGCTCGGGCCGCGAGAGAAAGTTGAGCGGCGACATCACCGGGTACTTGAAGCCGAAGGTGAGGCTGCCGATCCACGCCCCGATGAGGCCCATGTCGTGATAGAGCGGCAGCCAGCTCACGAAGACATCCGCCGGCGTCACCCGCAGGGCGCGGCCCATGGCGCGGATGTTCACGAGCAGGTTGGCGTGGGTCAGCACCACGCCCTTGGGATTGCCGGTGCTGCCGGAGGTGTATTGCAGCATCGCGATGTCCTGGGGGCTCGCGCGGCGGCCCGCGGCGGACGCGCCCGTCCGCATCAGCTCGGCCGGCGTCACCACATCGCTCAGTGTGTCCACCCGTGGCTTCAGCAGCAGTGCGAGCCGTCGGGCCTCCGGGACCGTGATCAACACCCGGGTGAGCGCGTTGGAGAGTATGCCGACATGGCGCTTGAGGTGGTCCTCGATCTGGGAGAGGCGCACCGGAGGATAGATCGGCACCGGGATGCCGCCGGCGAGCAGGATGCCGAAGAAGCTGAAGAAGTATTCGGCGCTGGTGGGCAGCATGATCGCCACCGCGCGTCCCGGCTCGATGCCGCGCTCGATCAGCCCGGCGGCGACGGCACGCGCGGCCTGGTCGAGCTCGGCGTAGGTGACGGTGCGCTCGGCCCCGTCCTCCTCCTGCAGCACGATGTGCGGGCGGCCGGGGTGGCGCTGCACGTGCCACGCGAGCACCTCCGGCAGCGTCGCCGCCTCGTCCGGGGTCTCGGATACCTCGGCGAGCGCCGAAACGCGCTCGATCGCGCCGGCGTGCGCGGCCTGCGCGGGGCTTGCGGCGAGCAGCGCTCGCAGGAGGTCGCGCGGCGTCTCGGCCTCCGCCATGATGGACTCCGGCAGGCTCACGCCGAACCGGCGCTCGATGCGCAGAAAGAGCTCCACCCGTCCGAGGCTGTCGAAGCCGTAATCGCGCTCGAGCCGGCCGTCGAGCGACAGGGGAAGACCGGCGCGCGAGGGGTGCAGCTCGGCGGCAAGCTGCCGCAGCAGTTCTATCAGCGCGGCGGGGCCGACGGCTTCGCTGCCGGGCTCTATTGTTCTCGCGACGGACGTTTCCAACTGATGGAGATTCCCGCCAGGGGGGGTGAAACGATGGTAGCACACGCGCCCCCGGGGGCCGGGGCCCGCGGGGGCGCGCTCAGTGCGGCGTACTCATCTGGTGCTCGTGTAGCGTAGCGCAATCACTGCCCCGCGTTGCCTGCCGCGCCACTTGCAATGGCGTCGAGCGCTTCGCGGCAACTCACTAGTCTGTCACTGTCGCGCTGCACGGGCAGCCACGCCTTGCGCCATGCGTGAACGGTCAGTTCGCGCATGACTTCATCCACTTTTCGCCGCTGCTCGTCCTTCCCCTGGTGATGTCTGGTGTTCGACGAGCCCCACACATTTGCAAATCGATCGAGCTGTCCTTGTGCAATCGCGGAGCGGCGCAATCCATCCGGGGACGTTAACTCCAGGCAGACGGCAAAGTGGTCGGTCATGGGAATGGGCAGGAATCCGAGTGTATACCCGGTCGCAAAAAGCATGGGCAGAGCCATGGCACCTCGGGTGTACTTGTTCACGTGCCTGAGGGCGTGCGCGGACACTCTGGCATTCGGCCTGTCATCGGAGTTCGAGGCCGGGCACACGCCGGTGAGATCGCGGAGCGCCGCCGCGAGATCGTGATGACCGAAATTCGATGCGGGTGCCCAGCGGTAGGAAATGAGGTTCTCCGAGCGGAAATAGGGTGCATCCGCCCACCAGCTATAGCGGCAGACCAGCGCCGCATCTGGCGTCGCCTCGATCGGGTCCTCGTGCCGGATGGTGTAGGAGGCGATGCAGCCGCTCAGCAGGAGCGACAGGCAAGCGCTTGCCGTCAGACCGCGCGCAATCCGGCTGCAGGTTTCAGCGATGGCGGTGGGACACATCATTCTTCCTTCCGCGGTTTGCATGTGGGTGAAAATCCGGGTCTGCGCAGCAAATGATCCGCCGCGCCAACCCGGACCGACTGCCTAGCTGCCGATGTGCACCTGGTACTCGGCGCCGTTGGAGAACGAGCAGGTTCCGGCGCCCAGGTACGGCGTGCTCATCTGGTACTCGCAGCGCGCGAACGTGCCGCGGCCGCCGTAGGCGCTCGCCACGCCCTTGCGCGCTTCGCCGGAAACGCGGGTTGCTTCGCCGACCAGCATCTCGCCCTGGTAGGTGAACGAGAAGCGTCCCCTGCCGCTCATCAGGTTCGTCACCTGGCCGGTCAGCACGCCGGTCTGGTTGGCGAGGTCGTTGGCGGGGTAGAGGCGCACGGCGAGCACGGCCGGACCGGGCCCGCTCGGAGTCGCAGCGGGCGGCATCCCGCCGGGCGCGGGCACGACTGGCGCGCCGATCGGGTAGTAGGCCCAATGCGGTTGGCCGTCCGGCCCGGTGCCGACGGGAACCGCGACGCAGCCGGCTAGCGCGAGCGCCGGCAGCAGCGCCGCGATCGCCAGCCGCTTCGAGAGGGCCGCGGAAAAAGTGTTGCGCCAAACGAATTGCATGAAGTTGCGGATACTCATGGTGATCTCCTTGTGGATGAGTGCTTCAGTGCCAGCGGGAGGCGGCGGGCCGCGCGTCGAGCTCGCTCATCTCCTGCAGGAATTCCTGGACGGCGGGCATCTCGCCCTGGTGGTTCAGCGCGAAGTCCTCGGTGCAGAGCGCCTCGACCTCGTCGTTGAACACGAACTCGAGAATCGCTTCCGCGCGCGCATCGCTCTTCGTCTTCATGTGCCCTCCCGTCCAGGTTCAAAGCTGCGGGTGGTCCGCGGCTCGTGGGCACATGCTGCGACCGCGGCGCTTGCAGATCGCCTACCGATGGGTTACGGATGGCTTACGCGTTCCTCGAACGAGGAACTCGTTGATTTACAGGTGAATTCTCGTGAATCCCGCGGACGCGGGCGCGTCAGCGGTCGGTGCGGGTGCGGCCGAGCAGCGAGAGCACGCGGTCGGGCCGGTCGGTCACGATGCCGTCCACCCCGAGCTTGATCAGCTCACGCATGCGCGCGTCATCGTTGATGGTCCAGACGTGCAGCTTGAAGTTTTTCCGGCGCGCCGCGGCGACAAACCCGGGGGTGGGCACGGTGCTGTCGCCGAAGAAATAGGGCACCTGGAGCGCCTGGACCGGCGGGCTGTAGACGGCACTGAGCCAGACGCGCTGCAGGCCGAAGAACGTGAGCGCCTCGCTGCGGCTCATGGAGGTGGCGACGTCCGGGCAGGCGCGCCGGAAGGCCTCGATCGTCGCGACGTCCATCGAGGCTACCAGCACCCGCTGCGTCATCCCGGAGCGCCGGATCAGCGCGCACAGCGGAATCGCGAGATCGGTCTCGACGCGCTTCATCTCGAGGTTCAGCCGCTGGGCCGGAAAGCGCTGGAAGACTTCCTCCAGCGTGGGAACATGGATGCCCTTGCCTCGAAACGGGTACGTCCGCCCGCCGTCGTTCGTCCATTGATAGCCCGCGTCAAGCTTCTGCAGCTCGGCGAGCGTCATCGAATCGACGCGTCCCCGGCCATCGGTCGTGCGCTCAACCGTCGCGTCGTGAAGCGCAACGATCGAGCCGTCGGCCGTGGCGCGGAGGTCGATCTCGAGCAGGTCCGCGCCGATCGAAACGGAATGCTCGAACGCCACGAGCGTGTTCTCGGGCCGCCGCTGCGCCCCCCCGCGATGGGCGATCACGATGATCCCTGGGTTCATTCCGGAGAAGAACGGATGATCGGGCGCGGGACGCGCGATCAGCGCAGCGACGCCAATGCCTGCGGCGACCGCGATGATCGCGGACAACGAGCCGATGAGCCACCGGGATCGCATCGATCAAAGCGCCGCGCCCGTGCGCGCGCGGGCCGTCAGGCTGCCGCGGACTCGGCGGCGGTGCTGACCGGGGTCCGGGACGGTACGAGCAGCGGGCAGTTCGGCGCGGCGGCGGCTTTCTTCCGCTGGATGATCTCCTTCGCGTACTTCTGGAGGTAGTGCGCGATGGTCTCGACGCGGATCTTGACCGAGCCGGCGGGCTTGGTGGAATCGAGCTCCTGGAACGAGAAGAAGAGGGTGCCCGAGCGCTCCACGATCTGCTGCACCGGGCTGTAGGTGGGCTGGTCCATGCCGCACTCGTAGCTCGCAAGCCGGATCACCCCCGCGATCCAGGGCGTGCGCGCCGCAACCTTGGCGCCCCACAGGATCTCGTTGGTGTTGGCGCTGTAGGATGACGGCCACACGTCCGCGATGTCGAACACAGAGCGCATGCGCCCCGCCTTGAGATCCGCCGCGAAGATCCACTCGAGCAGATCCGGGTCGGTCGGGAAGTACTGCGTCCACAGCACGGGGTAGCCGTAGGCCTGCAGGTCCACTTCGATCTCGTGGCCGATGCCGGGGTCCATGTGATAGGGGCGGGCGACGACAAGCAGGCACGGGGTATCCGCGGCGGCGCATTGCTCCAGCACCTCGCGGCCGCGGCGCCACGCTTTCTCGTTGAAGGCATTGAGCGCATCGTAGCCCTGGCGCACGGCTTCCTTCGTCTCCGCGAATGTGATCTCTGGAAATATATCCTTCAGCGCGGGATGGAGCTGCTTCGGAACGAGCGGGGGATCGCCAAGCGAGACGAGCGGAGTGACGTACTTGATGCCGCGGTCGGCGAACGCGTCCTTCTCCCTGAGGAAGCCCGCCTTGATGTTCTCCGGCGCCGCCATCACGCGCGGGCAGGCGAGGTTGTCGAGCACGTGGCCCTTCAGGTACGAGGGCACCGAGTAGATCATGGGGGAGAACAGCACATCGATCTTGCGGTGCTTGTCGCGCGCGAGGAGCTCCCCGTAGTGGCCGGAGATGCACTTCACCGGGTAGCAGCAATCCACGGTGCCGCGGCCCTTGGCGAACTGGCGGCCCTGCTCCTCGGAAGTGTCCGAGGAGAACGCGAGCTTGCGCGCTTCGACGCCCAGCGCCCCGAACAGGCCCACCCAGAACTGATGGGTGGACCACATGTTCAGGACCCTAGGTATCCCGATCCTCAGCTTCGACCGGTACTCGGGCGTGGCGGAAGGCGTCCTCGCGGACCATTTCCGCAACATTGGGATGAGCACGTTTGACTTCCTCCAGCTGGGCTTTCACCACCCGCATCTCGTTTGCGTCCTCGAGCAGGCCCTTGGGGCAGGTATTCCCGCTGATGACGCGCTCCTTGCCCTCGGCGAGCGGCACCTTGCTCCACGGCCGGCCCTTCGCACCGGGCAGCACCACGTCGATGAAGGTGCGCCGGCAGCTCACCGGGCACCACTTGCATATGGTGTGCTCGTTGGTGGTGCTCTCGTACTGGAGCGCCTCGATGGTGTCGTAGCCGCGGAAGCGCGACGGCTTGTCCTCGCGCCACCCATCCCTTGCGCACAGTGCGGCGCCGATCGCCCCCGCTTCGCCGGGGTAAGGATGGACCACGATCTCCGCGTTTGGCACCTTGCCGATGATGAAATCCACCTGCGCCTTGACCACGGCGAGGTTGCGATGCGTGCCTCCCTGCAGCACGAACTTCCTGCCGGCGGCCGCCAGGTTCTGCAGCTGCCCCGCGTAGACCCAGACGTTGAGCGGCAGCACCGCGGCCAGAGAGGCCATGATCTCCTCGGATGACCAGCCCTTGCGCTGCTGGTTGACGATGTCGGATTGGAGGAACACGCCGCAGCCCATGGCGAGCTTGGGCACGGAGCGCGCCTTGAACGCCTGCTCGGCATACTGCTCGAGCGGCGTGTTGTAGCGCTCGGCCACGCCCTGCAGGAACGCACCGTTGCCGGAGGAGCACTGCGAGTTCAGGCGGAAGTCCGAGACCGTGCCCTGGCGCAGCAGCATGATCTTGACGTCGCATCCGCCGACGTCGCAGATCACGTCCGCATCGGGGTGGAAGTGCAGGGCGGCGGTCGCATGCGCGACGGTCTCCACCAGTGCCACGTCGGCGCCGATGATGTCCCTCAACAGGTCCTTGCCGTAGCCGGTGATGGCGAGCCCGGCGATGTTCTCGAAACCCGCTTCGCGGATCTGGCGCAGGATCGCCTTGGCGTCCTCGATCGGATTGCCCTTCGACTGCACGTAGCAGGAGAAGAGCATTTCGTTCTTGGGGCAGAGCACCACCGCCTTGGCCGTCGTGCTGCCGAAGTCGCACCCGAGGAACACCCCGGCATCGATTGCGGGCGCCGGCGCGACCGGCGTTCCGTTGACGCGCGGGTGCGCATCGCCGTTCCTGCACGTTGCGTCGTACTGCGCGCAGAACGTCCGGAAATCGTCCTCGCTCGCGATGAGGCCCCGCGAGCCTTCCTTTGCCTTCTGCTCATGCTGGCCCACGTCGATCCACCCGCGGAGCTTCTCCATGCCCTGGTAGATCGCAACCCCGTTGGTCTCACCCTGGCCGATCTCGATGCAGCCGAGACAGGCGTAGTAGAGCGCGTCGGCCGGAATCAGAATCACGTCCTCGAGCTTCTTGCCCTCCGGCAGCGCGACCTTCCGCTCCTTCCAGAGCTTGGCCAGGTGGTGCCGCCACGCCTGCTGCAGGCCGGTGAAGAACATGTTGGGCCCGCCGAGGAGCAACACTTCGGGCACCGGCGTGTTGCCCTTGGTGAGGGTGGCGAGATTCTGGTAGACCACGGCCTCGAAGAGGCTCGCGATGATCTCCTCCACCGGAACGCCCGACTTCACCAGGGTGTTCGAGTCTGCTTCCGCGAAGATCCCGCACTTCGAGCTCACCTTGTGCAGGCTCATTCCGGCATAAGGCATCTGCGCGAGGCTTTCCGTCGGGATCGAGAGCTTGCGCGCCGTCTTCTCGATGAAGGTGCCGGTGCCGCCGCTGCAGGCGGACTGCATGTAGACCTGCTTGGTGGTGCCGTCCCCGCTCGGGGTGAAGAATACCGTCTTCATGTCCTCGCCGCCGATCTCGGAGACGAAGCGCACCTGCGGGTGCAGCTTCTCGACCGCGGCGGCGACTGCGACGACTTCCTGTATCAGCTTGGCGCCGACCAGCGGCGCGAGAAAGCCCGCGCCCGAGCCGGTGAAGACCACCCGGTCGCGGCCTGGCGTGAAGCCGCATTCGGATTCCATGCGCGAGAGGTATCCGAGCACGGTCTCGGCCTGCT
>DATBMB010000208.1:0-39697 GCA_036555035.1 Burkholderiales bacterium
TCGCGACCGCGGCCCAGTCATCCGGCTTGAGGGTGCGCGCGGCGCGCGGCAGGATCTCGGCTTCCTCCACGGCGAGATGGTGGCGGTAGTACACGAGGTAGGTCGCCGCCGCGGCTTCGACCGTTTCGCGCGGGATCACTATGTCCTCCAGAATGTCCTCGAGGAGCTTCAGCAGCGTCTCGCCGGCGTTCTCCAGCACGCGGTGCTCCTGGAGGATGCGGCCGATCACGAGGCCGATCCACGGATCGCGGGCAACGAGCTGCGCGAACGCCACGTTCTCGCGCGGATGGTGGTAGCGGTCGGCGTAGTGGTGCAGGTAGTAGACCACGTCGCGCAGCAGCTCGAAGTCGGGATCGCGCCCCGCGTGGAACGCATCCATCTGCTGCTCGATGAAGTCGAGCAGGCTCGCGAAGCGCACGTGCTCCGCATGCCATACGGCAACCGGGTCGGCCATGGCGCTGATTATCGGCGCGCGGCGGGCCCGGTTCTTGATCAGGATCAAGCATCGTTCTGGTAAGCTTGCCCGGCGTGAGTGAGCGCACGGGCGAGCCCGCTGCCGCCGCCGACGAGGAGTCGCGGCGGTATCCCCATTGGCGCCGCAACCTGCTGGTGTTTCCGCCGGCGAACCTGCTGTGCGGGATCGGCTTCAACCTGTCGTGGCCGTTCGTGCCGCTGATGGTGCGCGGCCTCGGCGTGCGCGAGAACCTGGAAACCTGGGTCGGCGCGATGCTGCTCGTGTTCTATCTCGTCAGCACCGCGGCGACCCCGATCTGGGGCGGCATCGCCGACCACTACGGCCGCAAGCCGATGGTGCTGCGGGCGATGCTGGGCATGGGCGTCTCGATGATGCTGGTGCCCCTTGCGCCCACGCCGCTGTGGTTCGCCGGGCTGATCATGGTGGTTGCGGTGTTCAACGGCTTCACGCCGGCGGGCGTGGCGCTGCTGGTGGCGAATACGCCCCCGGGGCGCATCGGCCGCGCGGTGGCCTGGGCCCAGACCGGCGGCCTGGTGGGGCAGGCGCTGGGGCCGGCCCTGGGCGCGGCGCTCGCCGCGCTGTTCGATCGCCAGCACGCCCTCTACTGGATCAGCGCCGGCCTGATGCTCGCCGGCGGCATCCTCGTCGCGTTCTTCGTGCGCGAGGTGAAGCAGCTCGCGCCCGGGCCGTGGCGTCCGCAGCTGCTCGGCGGCCTGCGCGAGCTGGCGCACGTGCCGCGCATCGTGCCGCTCTTCGTGATCGCGTTCCTGTTCTCGGTCATGTGGCACGGCTCCATCATCAACATCAGCGTTTTCGTGCTCCAGCTCCTGGAGGCGGGCGGCGCGGACGCGGCCGAGGAGGCGTTCTGGCTGGGCGCGGCCGCGGTGGCGCTTGCGGTCTCCATGCTGGTGGCGACGCCCGTGTGGGGCCGCGTGATCGATCGCATCGGCTCGGCGCGCGTGCTGGCGTTCGGCGCCGCCGCAACCGCGGTCACGCACCTGCCGCTGCTCGTGCTGGAGACGCCGCTGCAGCTCGTGCTCGCGCGGATTGCGTTCGGCCTGACCGCGGCGGGCCTGCAGACGGCGCTCTTCCATCAGCTGCGCGCGCACGCGCCGCCCGGTATGGACGCGCGGGCCATCGCCTACGCGACCGCGTTCCAGTTCCTGGCGATGGGCGTTGCGCCGTTCCTCGCCGGGCTGATCGGACCCGTCCTGGGCTTGCGCGCCTATTTCGCGCTGTCCATCGTGGCGATGATCGGCGGGCTGGCGCTTTGGCTGCGCGTCGCAGGACGGAGATAGGGGTCGAAAGCAGGAGGGGTGTGAGGTAGGCCCTTCCATTTGTCATACCCCACGGCGCATCCTTGCCGCTTGCTGCCGTATTGCAGGCGCGGAGTGGGAGGAGTACCTTGTGACGGCAGCCGGAGCGGGTACCGCGGCTGCAGTGCCGCGATCCCGTCCGGTCATCCACGCACCGGAAAGGAGGCGATCATGGCCTTGCCGATTGCAAGAACGCTGGCCGCCGCGACCGTGCTGCTGAGCGGCTGTGTCACGCAGCATCCCCAGAACGCCGAGGAGTTCCGCAAGATGGCGCCCGGCGCCTTCCTGGTCAAGGTGGAGACGCACGAGATCAACCGCTCCATGCGCCAGATCGGCGAGACCTTCAACAGGCGTGCCCCGGAATGCCTGAACATGCGGGTGAGGACGACTTCCCAGGCGCCCGGCAGCTACCAGGTCATCGTCTCGCTCTACAAGCCGACGGTGGTGGTCTCGGGCGAGCGGGCCGAGCTGCACCTGCAGCGCCATCACGAGGCCGGCGTGATGCGGGTCACCAAGGAGCCCGAAGGCGGCTATTACCTGATGGTCGCCGACGCCTATCCCGTGGACGCCAAGCGAAGCCGCCTCCAGATCATCGGCCCGTCGAAGGGCTATGACGTGATCTGGCGCGCGATCCTCGGCTGGGCGTCGGGCAAGGATCTCGGCTGCCCGGACCTCACCAAGACCGGATGAGCTTCCGCGCACGCAGCGTTGCCTGGCTCCTCGCCGCGGGGCTCCTCGCCGGCTGCTCCGGCCTCAAGAGCTATCCGGATACCGCTCCCAGGAATCTCATCGTCCGTACCGAGGCGAGCTCGGGGTCGGTGCTTTCGAAGACGCGGGTCTCGGTGCACATCCACGAGGTGGATGCGAGCTGCCGCACGACCTATCTCGGCACCGTCCAGCTCGGCGATCCCACGGTGGAGATCGGCCTCCCGCAGGAGCGGGCAAGCTACCTGGTATTCAACTTCCACAGCTCGTCCTTCCTCGGAGGAACGAGCGGCAGCATCAATTACGAGACGCTGCTCAGGCCGCGCGGGGGCTACACCTACGACGCCGTCGCCCGCTACCGGGACGGCATCTACCTGGTGGAAATCCGCGAATCCGGCGCACGCGGCAAGCCGGGCCCCGAGCTCGCGCGCCGTGGTCTCGCGGATTGCAACCGGCGCTCGTGATGATCGATCGCGTCGCCATCGCGGCTTTCTTCCTCGCGCTGGGCTGCGGCGTCGGCGCGGCCTTCGCGCAGAGCTATCCCGCCAAGCCGATCCGGTTGATCCTGCCGTTTCCCCCCGGCGCGCCGAACGACATGGTGGGCCGCGCGCTCGGCCAGAAGCTCTCCGAGCAGCTCGGCGCGAACGTCGTGCC
This sequence comes from Burkholderiales bacterium, assembly GCA_036555035.1. Lineage (GTDB taxonomy): Bacteria > Pseudomonadota > Gammaproteobacteria > Burkholderiales > SG8-41 > SG8-41. The sequence continues at coordinate 3,151 of DATBMB010000208.1, forward strand.
CGACAACCGGCCCGGAGCCGGCGGCAACGTCGGGCTCGGGGCCGCGGCCAAGTCGCCGCCCGACGGCTATACGCTCGTGCTGTCGACGCCCGGCATCGCGATCAGCCCATCGCTCTACGCGAAGCTCGGCTACGACGCGGCGCGGGATTTCGCGGCAGTCGCGCGCGTGTCCGCGATCCCCAACGTGATGGTGGTGCACCCTTCGGTTCCCGCGAAGACGTTGAGGGAGTTCATCGCCCTCGCGCGCGCCCATCCCGGCAAGATCAATTTCGGCTCGGGCGGCCCGGGCACGACCAACCACCTCGCCAACGAGCTCCTGAAGAGCATGGCGAAAATCGACATGGTGCACGTGCCTTACAAGGGCGCGACGGTGGGCATGATGGCGCTGATCGGGGGCGAGGTGGACCAGGTCATCCTGCCCGTCGCCTCCGCGATCCCGCAGATCCGCGCCGGGCGGGTACGAGCGCTCGCCGTGCTCTCGGAGAGCCGCCTGCCGACGCTGCCCGAGGTGCCGACCACGAAGGAAGCCGGCGTGGACAATTTCGTGGTGACGGTCTGGTACGGGATGTTCGCGCCCGCGGGCACGCCGCGCGCGATCGTCGAGCGCCTCGCCCGGGAGGCCATCCGCGCGCTCGAGTCGCCGGAGCTGCGCAGGCAGCTCGACGTGATGGGCGTCGCCCCATGGCCCGGCACGCCCGCGGAGCTGGAGAGCCTCGTGCGCAGCGAGACGGCGCGCTTCGCAAGCCTCATCAAGAGCATCGGCCTGCGCCTTGACTGACTCCCGCACCGCCGCGCAGCTACGGGCCGACGAGATTCGCGCTTTCGGCGACGAGCTCGCGCGCCTGGAGCGGGAAGGGGTGATCGCGCTCACGCCCGCGCAGCGCGATGCGATCGCGGCGCACCACCGGGGGCTCCTCGCGCAATTCGCGCAGGAATTCGACATCGACCGCGATGTGCGCGCGAAGCAGCTCTCGCTCGGCATGCGCATCGCCTCCTTCCTCGGGGCGCTCGCGCTCGCGGCGAGCGTATTCTTCCTCTTCCGCCAGTTCTGGGACCGCTTCGCCACCAGCGCGCAGGTGGTGATCCTCATCGGCGCCGCGCTCGGCACCTTCGGGGCGACGCTGTGGATCCAGCGCCGCGAGTCCTCCGGCTACTTCACCAAGCTCGCGGCGATGGTCGCTTTCGCCTGCTTCGTCATCAACATCGCGTTGCTCGGCCAGATCTTCAACATCACGCCCTCGGACAAGGCGCTGATCCCGTGGGCCGCGTTCGCGCTGCTCCTCGCCTACACCTGCGACCTGCGGCTGCTGCTCGCGGCGGGAATCCTCTGCATCATCGCCTGGGTCTCGGCGCGCACCGGGACTTGGAGCGGCATGTACTGGCTCCACTTCGGCGAGCGCCCCGAAAACTTCTTCCCGGCGGCGGTGCTGCTCTTCCTCGCGCCGCAGCTGATCCCGCACGGGCGCTTCACCGGCTTCGGGCCGATCTACCGCGTATTCGCGCTGCTGACGCTCTTCCTGCCGATGCTGGTGCTGGCGAACTACGGGCGGATCAGCTACTTCGGGTTCGAGGAAGACGCCATCGAGGGCTTCTACCAGGTGATGGGCTTCGTCCTCTCCGCGGGCGCGATCTGGCTCGGCGCGCGGCGGCACTGGAATGATGTCGTGAACACCGGGTCGGTCTTTTTCGTGATCTTCCTCTACACCAAGTTCTTCGACTGGTGGTGGGACGTCATGCCCAAGTATCTCTTCTTCCTGGTGCTGGGGCTCACCGCCGTGCTGCTGCTCTTCATCATGCGGCGGCTGCGGGCGAAAGGCCTCTTCGGCGGGAGCGCGCGATGACGTTCACCTGGACGCGCACGCACACCCTCGCCGCCGGCCTCGCGCTGATCGTGCTCACCAACGCGATTGCGCTGGGCGGGGTCGCGTGGAACCGCAGCGGCGAGCCGGAGAGCGTGCTGAAGCTCAGCCAGCGTGAACTGGCACGGTCGCGCGACTACGGCCTGGGCCGGGAGGAGGGCGGCCTGCAACTGAGGATGCGCTGGCGCGCGCTGCCCGCGGACTCGAACACCGATTACTACTGGGAATTCCAGGGCGCGCCGGAATGGCTGGACAAGGCCAAGCTCGCGTCCCTCGGCTTCGACGTGTCGCCGCTTCCGCCCGCGCGCAGGGGGACCTGGCGCGAGGATCGGCAGCTGCCCAGGGAGGCGCTCATCGTGCTGGAGCTCGACGGCCCGGCCTACCAGAAGGCGCTGGAGCGCGCGCGGGCGCGGGCGGCAAGAGAAGCGGCGAAGGGCGCGAAGACCGGCAAGACCGGGCCGGGTACTTCGGCGGAGCAGGCGGCGACCCAGCTCAGGAACGAGGAAACCGCGAGCAGCCGCCTGTTCGCCGTGGACGCGGGTCGCGATGCGCAGGCGCTGCGCGCGAAATACCCCGACCGGGCCCGCTACGCGATCGTGCAGGGCAAGGTCCGCGTTACCTACCTCTCCGGCCGCGGCAAGGAAGCCCGCTGGACGGGCCATATCGACGACATCCTGAACGACCAGATCAACGTGCCGCTCGAGTTCCGCAAGATGATCGAGTCCGCGCCCGGAACGGTCCGGCGCTTTCCCGCCGCGGGCTCCGGGCCGGCGTTCGAGGTGACGGTGGCTTTCGGCAGGCGCTTCGAGCCCTGGATCGTCTCCGCGACCGCGCAGGCGAAGTGACCCTGCCGCCAGTCTTTACTTGACGCGCTTGAGCGCGGTAAAGCTCGACTGGTTGTCGTGCGGTTTCTTCTGCGGGTCCCGGGCGCGCCGGTCATCGAGGATCAGCAGCGCGTTCGAATGGTCCCCGGGGCGCAGGCTCACCGACCAGAGCACGTCTTTCCCCTTCCTGCGCACGACCTCCAGGGCGTAGACCGCGTCCGGCGACCTGCCGTAGACCTCCGCCTCGAATTCTCCCTGCTCGCAGTAGCGCGGCCGGCACTCGTGCCACATGCGCAGCCACGCGCGGCCGCCCTCGGCGCGAACGATGACGCGCGCCACCCACTCCTCGCCATAGTTCGGGACCGAATCCCGCTGCCACCAGCCCACGTACTGAAAGAGCGGCTGGGTGCGCCCCGGCTTTGGCTTGTCGAGGCCGAACTTCCGCCGGTCCATCCTCATGCCGAGCGCGTCGTCGATGCGCTCCAGGGTGCCCGTGGCGTAGAGCCCGAACGCCGCAACGAAGGGCAGGGCGGCGATCGAGAATGCGAGCGCGCGATTCATGGGACAGGTGCGAAAATACAGGAGGAGCGGCCCGCTGGCGATTCATGGCGGAGCGGTGACGGACCTCCACCAGCTGCTCGAGGCGCTCGAGCAGCACCAGCCGGTCGAGCCCTCCGTGCGGCTCGGCCTGACCGACCGGCTGCAGTGACTACATCCGCTTGTGCGCGATGTTGACCAGTTGTGTCAAGGTTTTCTGACTTGCGGTGTCCTGCTGCGAGGACATTTGCTTGAGGAGATACACGACCATCTTGATGTCCAGAGCAATGACTTTAAGGGTGTTGAGCAATAGCTGCTCTTCGGCTGGTGTCATGTTGAGTACTCCCCCCGGAGTAACGACAAGAAGGACAACCGGGTTCAGTGTAGGTGGATTGGACGGCGGCCAATATGACTTACTGCCGCACGGATCCCGCCGCCGCTGAAAATGCTGCACTGACCCGAGCATTTTTTCCGGGAATTTGGGGCCGCCCCGGTGTACCCTTTTGACGACTCTCGCCGCGACCGCGGCGTCAACGTGACAAATTCATGACCAACGAGGAATTCAGCGCCCTCGTTTCGCGGCTCGAGCAGCAGTCGCGCGACCGGCCCGGCTGGTACAAGGCCCGGGTCGCGCTGCTCGCGATCCTCGGCTACGGCTACGTCGCGATCGTGCTCGTGCTGCTTCTCGCGCTCTCGGCCGCCGTCATCGCCTCGGCGGTCTACCTGAAGGCACTGGCCGTCAAGATCGCCATCCCGATACTGATCGTGGTCGGCCTCGTGCTGAAGGCGATGTGGGTGCGGCTCGCTCCGCCCGAGGGCCGGGCGCTCGGTCCCCGGGAAGCGCCGGCGCTGTTCGAGATGATCGAGCGGCTCCGGCGCAAGCTCAGCGCGCCGCGCTTTCACCGCGTGCTCCTGACGGGCGAATTCAATGCCGGCGTGGTGCAGCAGCCCCGGCTCGGCCTGTTCGGCTGGCACCGCAACTATCTGCTGATCGGGCTGCCCCTGATGAAGTCGCTCACGCGCGAGCAATTCGAGGCCGTCCTCGCGCACGAGTTCGGGCATCTTGCGCGGGGGCACAGCCGGATGTCGAACTGGATCTACCGGCTGCGCATGACGTGGGCGCGGCTGATGTCGGCGCTGGAGGAGCAGAGAAGCTGGAGCACGTTCCTGTTCCGGCGGTTCTTCAACTGGTACGCGCCATACTTCAGCGCCTATTCCTTTCCGCTCGCCCGCGCCAACGAGTACGAGGCCGACGCGACCGCCGCCCGCCTCGTTTCGCCCGGAGCGCTCTGCCAGGCGCTCACCGCGACGAACGTGGTCGGGAGTTACCTCGGGGAAACCTACTGGCCGCGCATCTACAAGCAGGCCGACGACCTGCCGCAGCCCCGATTTACGCCGTTCACCGCCCTGGGCGAGGGGCTCGCGGCCGACCTCAAGGACGAGAGCTCGGTTGGCAAATGGCTCGATCAGGCGATGGCGCGGGTGACGACGGTGGACGACACGCATCCCGCCCTCGCGGAGCGGGTGAAGGCAGTCGGCGGGACGCCGCGCTTCTCCCCGCCCGCGGAGGGCCAGGCCGCGGACCGCCTGCTCGGCGATAACCTCGCCGGCCTGGCGGAGGAGTTCGACCACAGCTGGCGCGAGCAGATCGCAACGTCCTGGGAGCAGCGCCACCGCGACGTGCAGAATTCGCGCTCCCGCCACGCCGAGCTGGATGCGCTCGCAGCCGCCGCGCCGGGGGGCGAGCTGTCGCTGCGTGAGGCGTTCGAGCTCGCGAAGCTGACCGAGTCCGTCGGGGCCGGGCCCGACGCCGCGCTGGCGCAGTTTCGCCGCCTGCACGAGCGCGCGCCCGGCGATTCCTCAATCTCCATGGCGCTCGGCCTGCGGCTCCTCGCTCGCGACGACGCGGCCGGTTTCCCGCTGGTCGAGCAGGCAATCAGCGAGGACGAGGAGAACATCCTGCTCGGCTGCGAATCCTTGCGCGACTACTGCTGGAGAACGAAGCGGGAGCAGGAGGCGCACGCCTGGCACAATCGGCTCGTGGAGCGCGTGGATCTGCTCGAGGCTGCGCGCAAGGAGCGCGCCGAGCTGCACATCAGAGACGGCCTGGAGGAGCACGGGCTGCAGGACGAGGCGGTTGCCGGCTTGCGGCAGCAATTGCAGAAGATTCCCGGTTTGCGGAAGGCCTACCTGGTGCGCAAGCGCGTCGCGCACCTCCCGCACCACCCCTTGTACGTGCTGGGCCACGTGGCAAGCCCCTGGTGGAAGCCGCACCGCAACAAGCGGGCCGCAGCGGTGCAGCAGGCGATACTCGAGCAGGTGAGCTTCCCGGGCGAGACGCTCATCATCAACGTCGAGGGCGAGAACGCGCGGTTCGCGCGGAAGCTCCGCCGCGTGGCCCGCTCGCGGGTACTCTAGAGACCCCACTTACGTGCAGTGATGGTACGGGGTGTCGGCATGAGATAATGCCGCCATGGACGAACAGCAACCGATTTCTCCCCGTGCCCGCCTGCAACAGCTTCAGGCGATTCCCGAGCGTCAGCGGACCGATGCCGAGTGGGACGAGCTGAACGAGCTCGAGATCAAGCTCGCCAGCGGAAACCGGGAGGGAGCCCCGCAGCAGAATCCCCGGGGGAACGCTCCCGCGCAGGGCGGCCAGTCCAGACCCGGCGGCGGGCAGGATCATGGCAGGAGGCAGGGTAGGAAGTTCCACCAGCGGCCCCCCAAACCGCGTTAAGGTCGGACGCATAGCGCCGCCTTAACTCCGCGTGTTCGAACGGACGAGCGCGTCGCCGTTCAACACGCGAGGGCTCATCAATCATCACCAGGTATCTGCCATGGTTGACAGCCTCAAGGCCGCCGCGAACAGGAAGGCGCGCGAGGAGCGCAAGGAAGCGCACCTGCGCGGGATCCTGGACCGCTACACCGCTCAATTCCATGCCGTCGGGGACCAGGATGCGCCGTCGGTCGCGCGCAACGTGCATATCGAAATCAGCGATGTGCTGGAACGGGACCGGAAAAGCAGCGCAACCAGCGGCAATATCAAGTGCCGCAAGGGCTGCCACCATTGCTGCCATGGGCCGGTCGAGATCTGGCCGCAGGAGGCTGCACTGCTGGTCGAGATTGCGCGCGAGGCCGGCATGGAGCTGGACCAGGCGCGTCTTGAACGCCAGAGCCGCTACACCCAGGACACCTGGCTGCAGCAGCCGGCGGCCGACACGGCCTGCGTGTTCCTCGGCGACGACGGTGCGTGCGGGGTCTATGAGTCGCGGCCCAACGCCTGCCGGAAGCTCCTCGTGATGACCGACCCCGCGTTCTGCGATGCGGCGAAGCATCCGCCGGAGCGTGTCGGGCGCTGGTACAGCTGGGAAGCCGAGATGCTGGAGCTGGCCGCGCTGGAGGTTTTCGGACGTGCCTTGATGCCGGGGTCGCTACTGGCCGCGTTGGCCAGATGATTCGCCTGTCCCAGGTCACGCTCATCCGCGGCACGAAGACGCTGCTCGAGGATGCCGACCTCACCCTCAATCCCGGCGACAAGATCGGGCTGATCGGCCCGAACGGCTCGGGCAAGTCGAGCCTGTTCTCTCTGCTGCGCGGGGAGCTGCACGCCGACCGGGGGGAGGTGGATTTCCCGGCGCGCTGGCGCATCGCGCACGTCGCGCAGGAGACCCCGGCGCTCGAGCGCGCGGCGATCGAGTACGCGATCGACGGCGACACGACGCTCCGCCGGCTGCAGCGGGAGCTCGCCGAGGCCGAGGCCGCGGAGGATCACGAGCTCGACGGCGTGCACATCGGCCATCTCCACGCGGCGCTGGCGGACGCGGACGCCTACACGGCGCGCTCGCGCGCGGAGCGGCTCCTGCATGGCCTGGGCTTCTCGCACGAGCAGATGGAGGAGCCGGTCGCGAGCTTCTCCGGGGGCTGGCGCATGCGGCTGAACCTCGCGCAGGCGCTGATGTGCCCCTCCGACCTGCTGCTGCTCGACGAGCCGACCAACCACCTCGATCTCGACGCGATCCTTTGGGTCGAGGACTGGCTGAAGCGCTACGGGGGCACACTGCTCGTTGTCTCCCACGACCGCGACTTCCTCGACGGCGTGGTGAACGTCGTGGTGCACATCGACAACCGGAAGCTCAAGCGCTACTCGGGCGACTATTCGAGCTTCGAGGGCCAGCGCAACGCGGCGGTGGTGCTTGCGGCGGCACAGTACGAGAAGCAGCAGCGCGAGCGCGCGCACCTGGAGTCCTTCATCAACCGCTTCCGGGCGAAGGCCTCCAAGGCGAAGCAGGCGCAAAGCCGCATGAAGATGCTGGCGAGAATGGAGGACCTGGCACCCCTGCACGTTTCCGCCCCCTTCTCGTTCGAGTTCCGCGAGCCGCTGAAAGCGCCCGATTCCCTGCTCACGCTGGAGCACGTCGACGCCGGCTACAAGCTGGAAGCTCAGCCCGACAAGGTCGTCGTGCGCGGCATCGAGTTCACGCTGCGCAGCGGCGAGCGCTACGGGCTCCTCGGGATCAACGGCGCCGGCAAGTCCACGCTGGTGAAGACTCTCGCGGGCGAGCTCGCGCCGCTCGCCGGCGAGGCGCACTTCAACCGCGGACTCGCCGTCGGCTACTTCGCGCAGCACCAGGTGGACATGCTGCGCCACGACGAGTCGCCGCTGTGGCACCTCGAGCGCACCGCGCCGCGCGCGCGCGAGCAGGAGCTGAGGAGCTTCCTGGGGATGTTCAATTTCCCCGGCGACATGGCGACCGGCCCGATCACGAATTTCTCCGGCGGCGAGAAGGCGCGGCTCGCGCTGGCCCAGATCGTGTGGAGCCGCCCGAACCTGCTGCTGCTCGACGAGCCCACCAACCACCTCGACCTCGAGACGCGCGAGGCGCTGACGGTGGCGCTCGCGCAGTTCGAGGGCACGCTGGTGCTGGTGTCGCACGACCGGCACTTGCTGCGCGCCACCACCGACCAGTTCCTGATCGTCGCCGACGGGCGGCTGCAGGCGTTCGACGGCGACCTCGAGGACTACCGCGACTGGCTGTTCAAGACCAAGCTCGCCGACGCGGAGGAAACGGTGCCGCTGCCGGCATCACGGAAGATCGAGGTACCGCTATCCAGGAAGGATCCCGTTCCTGCGAGGTCCGCGGCAGCGACGCCGCCGGCCGCAGACCGGCGCGGGCAGAAGCGGAAAGAAGCCGCAGAGCGCCAGCGGATTTCCGCGGCACGAAAGCCCCTCGAATCGCGGTTGAAGCGCCTCGACGAGCAGATGGCGAAGCTCAACGCCAAGAAGTCTGCGCTCGACGCGCAGCTCGCCGACCCGGCGATCTACGGCGAGGCGCAGAAGGACGCGCTGAAGACGTTGATCCTCGACCAGGCCTACGTCGCGCGGGAGCTTGCGGAGCTCGAAGCGGAGTGGCTCGCGCTGCAGGAGCAGCTGGAGACAAGTAACTAATTGATTAGGCGATAGACCCCTAAGAGGGGCACCGTCTCTATTATCTCCAGTGAAAATGAACTCGCAGGACCTGGAAGAGATCGCCGGGCGCACGCTCGAGCACTACGACCAGCATGCCGAGGATTTCTGGCAGGGAACGCGCCATCACGACGTCAGCCAGAACATCGAGGCGCTGCTGCAGCACATCGAGGGCAAGCCGCCGTTCACGATACTCGACCTCGGTTGCGGGCCGGGGCGCGATCTCAAGGCGTTCGCCGGACTCGGTCACGTCGCGATAGGTTTGGACGGCGCGGGCCGCTTCGCCGAAATGGCGCGTGCCCATGCCGGCTGTGAAGTCTGGCAACAGGACTTTCTCAAGCTGCGCCTCCCCGCCGGGCGTTTCGACGGTGTGTTCGCCAACGCCGCGCTGTTTCACGTGCCCAGCCAGGAATTGCCGCGGGTGCTGCGCGAATTGCGCGCCACGCTGAAGCCGCGCGGCGTGCTGTTCAGCTCGAACCCGCGCGGGAACAACGAGGAAGGGTGGGACCGGGGGCGCTACGGCGCGTATTGGAATCTTGCGACCTGGCGCCGCTATCTTGCCGCTGCGGGGTTCGTCGAGCTCGCCCACTACTACCGCCCGGCGGGCGTGCCGCGGGAACGGCAGCCGTGGCTGGCGAGCGTGTGGCGCTCTGCTGGATGAAGCACGATGCCTGAGAGATGCGCAGCTCAGCCGATCGGGTATCCCACGCTTTGCGCCAGCACGATCCTCTGATCGCGGCGCAGTCCCATGGCGGGGGCGAGGTTCCTGCGGTCGACCAGGCCGCGCACCACGACGGCGAGATTTGCCGCCGCGCAGAACAGGTAGACGTTTTGCGAGATGATCGCCGCGTCCGTCGCCGCGAAGAACTCGCGGTCCGTCTCGCTCGCGTCCTTCATGCGCGAAAAATCGGCCACGTACACGAGGTTCAGCGGCGCCGTCCCGACGTAATCCTGGACGCCGGTGAGCGCCCGCAAGTCCCTCGCGATGGCGAGGGTCAATGTGTGTGCCCGGGCGTCGTAGCGATACAGCGCTTCGGGAAGCGCGGCGTAGACCTGGATCTCCTGCCAGCCATGAGCCGACGGAGCGGTGCGCCCGCCGGTAGCCGGGCGGTTGATGCCGAAGGCGGCCCACAGGAGAGTCGCGAGCAGGTCCCGCGGCAGCGGCCGGGGCGAAAAAGCGCGCGTGCTCTTGCGCATTTTCAGCGCCTGGATCAGGTCCACGCCTGCCGTGGTCTGCGGCGGCGGGAGCTTGATGACGTGGACCTCTTGTGCGATGGCGGTGGTGGACATGAGCATTACCCCCAGGAATTGACGGCGATTGAGCATGGGACGCAGTGCCGCAGAAGCGCGGCCGCTCGAAAGACCATACCCGCTTGCCGGACCCGCGCCTTGATCTAGCGCAAACAGTCACTTCCGATACATCAGCGCGCGCGCCCGTTCGTAGATTGCGTCAACCCCGAGCCTTTTCTCGGTGAGGTCATCCTCTTCCCACCGGTCGGGACTGACCCAGAAGCGCGCCTTGAGCAGGCACTCGTCGGCGAGCTTCGGGTCGAAGCGGCGCACCGGCACGGCGGCCTTGCTCCACAGCCGCGCGAGCTCCGCTTCAAGCCTGCGCTTGCGCCGCCCGGTCTCCTCGAGGCGGGCGAGGTAGATCCGCGTTTCGTTCGCGGCGGCATAGATGGCGGCAAGCGCCGCATCGATCTTATCGTCGCGACGGTGGCGCTCGCGCGAGAAGTAGTCGAGCAGCTTTCCCAGCCCGGGGATTGCTTCAAGCATCGCTTTGGAGTTACTCGACTTTGATGCCGGCTGCCCTGACCAGCGGCCACCACTTGTCGATCTCGGCCTTGTGGTAAGTGGCGAGCGCTTCCGGCGTCAGTTGCTCGGGCGGGGGAATCACCTGGCCGAGGTCGGAGAGCCGCTTGCGCACGGCTGGATCGGCGAGCGCCTCCCTGACGGCGGCATTGAGGCGGGCGATGATGTCCTTGGGCGTGCCTTTGGGGGCCCACAGGCCGTACCAGATCAGGACGTGCAGTCCGGGCACGCCGGCTTCATCGAAGGTCGGGATATCGGGCGCCGAGGGCGAGCGGGCCGGGGCGGTGACGGCGTACGCGCGCACCTTGCCCGCCCGCACATGCGGCAGCGAGTGCGCCAGGTGGTCGAACAGGAAGTCGATCTGTCCGCCCATCAGATCCTGCAGTGCCGGTGCTGCGCCGCGATAGGCCACGTACTGGAACTTCAGTCCGGTCAGGCTCTGGAAATTGACGCCGGCGACGTGTGCCGCGCTGCCAACGCCGATGCTGCCGGCCGAGACCTTGTCCTGGTTCGCGCGCACCCAGGCGATGAATTCCTTCACGTCCTTCGCCGGGATCGCGTTCTTGGCGACCAGCAGCATCGGGTAATGGGTGAGCCGCGAGACGGGATCGAGGTCCTTCAACAGGTCGAAGGTCAGCGGGTAGATCGCGCCGTTGATGACGTGCGTGCTCCAGTGGCCGACGCTCAGCGTGTAGCCGTTGGGCGTTGCGCGCGCGACTTTGGCCACGCCTATCGTTCCCGCCGCGCCGGTCACGTTCTCGACCAGGAGCGGCTGATTGAGCGATGCCCGCATGCGCTCGCCCAACACGCGCATCAGCGCATCGGTGGGCCCGCCGGCCGAGAAGGGCACTACGACCACTATTGGACGGGTGGGATAGCCCTGCGCCGTCGCGCTCCCCGTGCCAAGCAAGGTCGCGGCGAGAAGGGGTGCAGCGATCAGGTATTTCATGCTGATTCTCCTTTGGTGATCTTGGGCGTGCCCAGCTTCTGGGTGAGCCGCCATTCCAGCATCTGCAGGCGGTCCTGTCCCCAGAAGAGCTCGCCGCCGTAAACGTAGGTCGGCGCGCCGAAGACGCCGATCTTCATGGCTTCTTCGGTATTGGACTGGTATTCCGCGTGGACGGCCTTGTCCTCTGTCGCCGCCAGCAGGGCCTTTCCGTCCATGCCGTTCTCGTTTGCGATCGCGACCAGCGTGGCGTGATCGGCAATGTCACGGTCTTCCACCCAGACCGCGCGCAGGATCGCGTGGCTCAGCTTGCTCCAGTCGAGCCCCCGGTGCATCGCCGCGATGACCAGGTAGCAGGCACGCCGGTCGGCGACCGGATGATGGGCCGGCTCGAGGTTGCAGGGTATCTTCAGGATCTCGCTCCAGCGCCTCAGCTCCTGGTGGCGGTAGGCCTGGCGCTGCTGGGCGCGCTGCTTCAGGGGCAGGCCTCCCGAAACCGACCAGACCTTCAGCAGGTCCATCGGCTTGTGGCGGATGGTCAGGCCGAAGCGTTGGGCGAGATCCATGAACCGCAGATGGCCGAGATAGGTCCACGGCGACGACATGGAATCGTAGTAGTCAATGAATCGTTCGGCCATGATTGATCTTCCGGCGCGGCGGGGGAAGCAGTATCGCGCCAAACTCCGGCCGCGACAAATAGGCGGGCTGATTATCGCTTGCCGTCGTACCAGGCGAAGCAGTCCTCGCGGCTGCGCAGCGTCCGGCCGCCCGACACGATGGTCTTCAGCATGAACCAGGCGAGCCGGCCCCAGCCGTAGAGCCGGAGCTTGCGGTCGCTGGTGAGAAGGGGATGGCGGTGGAGGATCACGATCCGTCGCCCGCTGCGGCGCGCCACGCGCTTCAGGCGCCGGGAGAGCTCCACTTCCTCGCTGGCGTAGAGCTGCTCGCTGAATCCGCCCACCGCGCGGAAAGCCGCCGCCTCGCAGAAGATGAAAGAGCCCGCGGCCCACCGCGCGAGCCGGCTCAGCGCGTTCCACATTCCGATGATCAGCGCGGCGGCCGCGGGAGGGTTCGGGTAGGCGACCGTGCTGCCCCCGGCCAAACAGCGCCCGCCGGCAATGGCATCGGCCGCATCGGAAAAAAGCTCCGCGGTGGGCGATGAATCGGCGTCCACGAAGACGATCCAGTCCCCGCCGGCCTGGGCGGCGCCGGTATTGCGCGCGCGGCTGATCTGGTTCACCGGCTCGAACACGACGCGCGCTCCCTCCGCCCGGGCGATCTCCGCAGTGCGGTCGGTGGAATTGTTGTCGCACACGATCAACTCGGAGGCCCAGCCGCGCCGCTCGAAGGCTTGCATGGCCGCGCGGATGCTGCGGAGCGATTCGGACAGCAACCGCTCCTCGTTGAAGGCGGGGACGACGACCGAGATCTTCATTTCGCTAAGTGGAGCGGGGCAGGGGTAGGATAGCGCGCAATCGCACGGCGGAGGCAATCCTGAATGCGGGTGGTCGTACTGGGCGGCTACGGAAATTTCGGGACCCGGATCTGCCGGGAGCTCGCCGGGCATCCCGGGATCGAGCTCATCCCGGCCGGCCGCAATCCACCCGCAAGCCCGTCCGGCTCGGGCATCCGGAGCGCGCGGCTCGATCTCGCGGCGGGCGATTTTCCAACCGCGCTTCGAGCGCTATATCCGGATCTCGTAATCCATTGCGCCGGCCCGTTCCAGGGCCAGGACTATCGCGTGGCCGCGGCGGCGCTCGCGGCGGGCGCGCACTACATCGATCTCGCGGACGGCCGCGGCTTCGTCGCCGCGTTCGCGGGGAAGCTCGATGCCGTCGCGCTAACGGCCGGGCGAATGGCGATCACCGGGGCGAGCACCTTGCCCGCGCTCTCCTCCGCGGTGGTGGATCATCTCGCGCCGCGCTTCCAGCAGGTACACGAAATCCAGGTCGCGATCGCCCCTGCCCAGAAGGCGCAGCGCGGGACGGCCACGATCGCGGGTGTCCTGAGCTACGCCGGGAAGCCCTTCAAGTGCCTGCGCCTGGGACGCTGGTCGGAAGCGTGGGGCTGGCAGGGACTGAAGCGCATGCGGTTTGCCGGCGTGGGGACGCGTCTCGCAGCCTTGTGCGACGTGCCCGACCTGGAGCTTTTTCCCCGGCGCTATCCGGGCGTGCGCACGGTCGAGTTCCGGGCGGCGCTGGAGCTCGGCGTCCAGACGCTCGCGATCGCGCTGATGGCCTCGCTTCGACGCGCGGGGCTGCCCTTGCCGCTCGAGCGCTGGGCCGGATTCGTGAACCGGGCCGCTTCGCTTCTCGAGCGGCTCGGCACGGACCGCGGCGCGATGCTGGTGTCCGTGAGCGGCACGCGGCTCGACGGTCGCCGCGGCAGCGTCGAGTGGCACATTGCCGCCCCGGACAATTACGGCCCGGAGATTCCCTGCATGGCGGCGGTCCTCATGGCGCGTAAACTCGCGGCGGGGAGAATCAGCGTGACCGGCGCGCATCCGTGCATGGGTTTCCTCGGCCTCGCGGAATTCGAGCCCGAGTTCGCGCGCTGGGGCATGCAGACGGTCGTGGAGGAGCACTCGGCTTGAGCGACGCGCTTGCGCTCTGGAAGACCGCGCACGTGCTGAGTGCCGCGATTCTCTTCGGCACCGGGCTCGGGATCGCGTTCTTCTGCTGGTTCGGCTATCGCAGCGCCGTGAAGAGGGGGGAGATCGCCGTCCTGCGGTGGACGCTGCGGTGGACCGTGCTTGCGGACGCCTGGTTCACCGTTCCGGCGGTCGTCTTTCAGGCGGTCAGCGGAATGGTCCTCATGGGACTGCTCGGCTGGTCGCTGGCGAGCCCGTGGTCCCACGCGGCATGGGCCCTATTCACGTTCACGGGCGCCTGCTGGCTGCCGGTCGTCGTGATCCAGATGCGGTTGAGCCGGGAGGCGGAGCGCGCGATTTCGATCGAGGCGCTTCCCGCGCGGTTTCACCAGTCGTTCCGGCTCTGGTTCGCGCTGGGGATTCCGGCGTTCACGGCGATGGTGCTGCTCTTCTACCTGATGATCGCGAAGCCCCTGGCCGTGACGGCTTCCTGACCATGGCGCACGGCCGGCTCGTCTTTCTCCTGCCCGCGCGCCGCGAGGACGCGTTCGAAGCTTTCTACAACCACCACGTCCGCCTGCGCTGGGACACGCTGCTGAGCGTCAACTACGTGGAAGGCGGCGGCACGCATCCCTACGTCGGCGCCATCTCGACCAATCGCGGCCGGGGCTGGAAGACCGGCTTCACAATGCGCACGCGTTTTCTGTCTTACGATCCTCCGCACCAGGCGTCGGCGGAAATGGTCGAGCCCACGGGCCCGTTCGCGCTGTGGGCCGCCTCTATGCGGTTCAAGGATCGCCCGGACGGCGCCACGGACCTCATCTATACCTACTCGATCCGGCTGCGGCCGCGGTGGATCGGCGTGCTGTTCGATTGGCTCGCCGGGGTCCTCTTCGCGTGGGAGACGCGGCGGCGGTTCGCGGCGATGGCGGATTATCTGCGCCGGCAGCGCTAGCCTCCCAGCCGCGCGAGCGAGCGCTCGATATTCGAGCGAGCCTGCTGCTCGTAACGATCGCGAAAGCCTCTGGTGCTGAAGATCCGCGGGCGCGCGAAGAAGTCCTTCAGGATCTTCCTGCGTTCCCGCCGGTACAGGAAATCGGGCACCCAGGCGTACTCCTGGCGCACCTGCCGCTCGTACTCGTCGAAGCGTTGCGGCGCGGCGCCGAGTATCGAAAGATCGACGTCCACGAGTATCTCGGCGTCGCGCCCGCTGGGCACGGCCTTGTGACGCGTTGCCATGACGAGTGCGTGAATGCGCGTGCACGCGTCGGTGGCGACCCCGGCGGCCGAGGCGCTGGCGCGGGCCCAGTCGGCGCTCTTCTTCTCGTTGTCGCGCCGCTTCACGTCGTAGATCGCGTCGTGAAACCACAGCGCCAGCTCGATCTCGGCCGGGTGCTCGGCCAGCGCGCGGACCTCCTCGAGCTTCTCGAAGCACTCGCCGAGATGCTGGAGCGTGTGATAGTGGCGGTGCGGCTCGCTGTAGCGGGCAATCAGCTCCTCATGAAGCCTGGGGCCGGGATTTGCAGCGCCCAGCTCCTTCCACATTGCCTGCCATCGGGCAATGGCGGGCATCCTGCTAGCTCGGCCGGGTCCAGGACTCCGACCACGCCAGGCAGCAGCTCGAGGCGGGCTTGCCGAACCGGTCCAGCAGAAAAACCTTCGCGGTGGCGGCCTTGCCGTTGACGGAGAGCTGCGCGCTGCGGGCGGGGAGGAACGTGCTGTAGACGCCCAGCGGACGGTTCATCGCGCCCGGGGGCATCGTCAGTATGAAAGGCGCCATCAGGTCCCACCAGGAGAGCACGATCTCATCGCCGCGGGCGACGACACGCTCCTCGACCGTGCTGAGCGCGTTGCCGCTGCGCTCGAACCGCGCGTCCACGATGGGCAGCGACTCGGCGGCGAATTCCTTGTAGAGCAGGGTCTCGATCGAGCGCTGGAGGAAACGGGCGACGCCCGCGTTGTCGGCGTAGACCCGCGGCCCCTTGCCGAGGAGCGGGCTTTCGATGAAGAGCGCGTGTCCCTGCCCGGCGGGCGACCACAGCACCCGCCAGTGACTGACGCGATCGACGAGGGTTTTGCCGCCGTCGTCCGAGAGGCGGATGAAGGAGTTCTCCCCGGTCATCACGACGTCGTGCGGGTCAACCATCTGGGGATCGGGCATGGGTGCCTCCGGAAGATTGTTGAGGATTGCCGTTGATGTAGGGCTTGAGGCAGGCGTACGCCATCGCGTGGAACGGCGTCGGCACGCCGAGCTCGCGTCCCTTCCTGACGATCAGCCCCGAGAGGCTCTCCAGCTCGAGCCGCCGGCCGCGCGCCACGTCGTGATACATGGACGCATACATGTCGGCGGGAAAGCCCTGGTGGTTCTTGAGCTGCCGCTCCACGATGTCTGCTGGCAGCTCGACGCCCATCGCTCTCGCGACCGCCGCGCCTTCGCTGAATCCCGCGCGCGCGAGCGCCAGCAGGTCGGGATCGTGGTAGCAGACCCCGGCGGGCTGGCGCACGAGGCTCGTCAGCGACGCGTTCACCGCGAGCCCCACGAACTTGTGCCACAGCGCGGCGCGGATGTCCGCCACCACCTCCGCGCCAAACTCCGCGGCCACGCAGGCATCGCGGAAGCGGGTGGCACGCTCCGAGATTCGCCCGTCGGTCTCGCCGAACTTGATCGCCGGCGCGTTCGATTTGTAGCGGATGACGCCGGGCGCCTCGATGAGAGCCGAGACCAGGGCGAGGCCTCCCATCACGCGGTCATGGCCGACGATCGCGCCGATGCGCTGATGGCCGTCGACTCCATTCTGCAACGTGATGCACACCCCGCCCTTCGCCAGCAGGGGCGCGATCTTGCGCGCCGCATCCTCCGTGTCGTAGAGCTTCACGCAGAACAGAACGACGTCCACCGGCGCGACCTGCGAGGGATCGTCGGTTGCCTGAGCGCCGGGAATGTCGGCGGCACCTGCCGGGCCTCTGAGTGCCAATCCTTTCGCCTGAATCGCGCGCAGGTGCTCCCCGCGCGTGATGAAGGCGACGTCGTGCCCAGCCTGCGCGAGCCGCCCGCCGTAGTAGCCGCCGATCGCGCCGGCGCCCATGACCGCGATGCGCATGACTCGGCTAGCGCTTCTCGCTGCCGGGCACGGTGCCCGGCGGCAGGGATTCGATGTGCCGGCAGATTTCGCCCGGCCGCGTCAGCCACACCCGCTCGCGGTGCTCGAGGATGTGCTCGATGACGCCGCGGAACCGGCGCAGCCGGTGCGGCTGGCCGAGGACGAAAGTGTGCAGCACGATGGACATGACGAGCGGCCGGCGGCCCGACTCCTCCAGCATCTCGTCGAACTGGTCGACCAGGTTCTCGCAGAAGATCTGCGACGGCGTGCGGCGCGACACGCATTCCACCGAGTCGTTGAGGTCGTGCGCGTAGGGCACCGACAGGATCGGCCCGTGCTTCGTGCGCATCCAGACCGGCTGGTCGTCGATCGACCAGTCCATCATGTAGCGGTAGCCGGCCTCCTTCAGCAGATCGAGCGACTGGTGGGTCTGCGCGATGTAGGGCGCGAGCCAGCCCGAGGGCTTGCGACCTTCGTGCTTCTCGATCGCGGCGGTCGCCTCGAAGATGCAGCGCCGCTCCTCTTCCGGCGCCATCTCGGATTGCCGCTCGGAGTTGGTGCGGCCGTGCCCGACGATCTCGTGGCCGCGCTCGCTGTAGGCTTTCACCAGCTCCGGGCAGTAGTCGTAGAGCTCGCTGTTGATGAGCAGCGCGTAGGGAAGCTCCTGCGCGTCGGCGAACTCCAGCAGCCGCCACGCGCCGACCCGGTTGCCGTAGTCGCGCCACGCGAAGCTGCGCACGTTGGGCTGCGGCTGCGGCACGGAGTAGTCGTTGCCGAGGCCCTCGCCGAAAGCGAAGTGCTCGACGTTGAGGCAGAAATGGACCGCGAGCCGCTTGCCGCCCGGCCAGCTGTAATCCGGCCTGCGGCTGATCGCCGAGTAATCGTACCTGCCGTGGGTCTTCAGCATCGGGCGTAGGCTAGGATGCCGCGCGCGAAAGGTCAACGCTGGCGCGCCGCGACGGTTGAAGGCAGAATCCGGGGAAGCACCGGCCGCTATTCCTGGAGGAGCTCATGCATCCACTCGCCCGTTTCCTGGTCCTCGCCGCTTCGGCGCTCGCGCTCGTGCCCCCGGCCTCGGCCCAGAAGTGGCCCACCAAGTCGGTGCGGCTCGTCGTCAACTTCGCGGCCGGCGGCAGCACCGACGTGATCGCCCGCTCCATGGCCCAGAAGCTCGCCGAAACGCTGGGCCAGCCGGTGGTGGTGGACAATCGCGTCGGCGCCGCCGGCAACATCGGCGTGGAGATCGTGGCGCGCTCGGCACCCGACGGCTATACGCTGCTCCATTCGTCCGACGGCCCGATCCTCGTCAATCCGCACCTTCTCAAGGCGCAGGTGGACGTCAGCAGGGACCTGCTGCCGATCGCACCCACGGGCGGCGCGGCGCTGTTCGTGATTGCCCGCCCCGGCATCCCGTCGCGCAGCCTGGCGGAATTTCTCGGCTACGCCCGGGGAAACCCCGGCAAGCTCAACTACGGCTCGGCGGGCAACGGCACCCTGCAGCACATCGCGATCGAGATGATGATGGCCGCGGCCAAGTTCAAGGCCGTCCACGTGCCGTACAAGGGCTCGCAAGCGGTGCTGGTGGATCTCTTGGGCGGCCAGGTGGATTTCACGGTGGACCTCGGCGCCGCCATCCCGCACATCAAGTCCGGCAAGCTGCGGCTGCTCGCCGTGCCCGACAGGAAGCGCTCGGCGCTCTTCCCCGACACGCCGACCCTGATCGAGCAGGGGGTAAACGTCGATCTCGTCTGGATATCGGGCGTTTATTCGCCGGCCGGCACGCCGGGCGCGATCGTCACGCGGCTCAACAAGGATATCGCCCGGATCATGCACGGCCCGGAAGCCAGGGCGCACCTCGACGCGATGGCGGCCTACGCGGTCGCCGCCATGACGCCCCAGGAATTCGCGACGCACCAGCAGCGCGCCCGCGACCGCTTCGGCGCCATCATCCGCCAGGCCGGAATCAAGGCCAACTGAGGCCGGCGCCTCACGCCACCGCGGCGCCGAGCACGCACACAGCTGGCGCCGGCGTGAGCGGCAGTTCCTCCACCCGAATCCGCTGGTATCCCGCTAGCGCGAGCAACTGCTGAGTCTCCTCGGCCGCGCGCAGGGAGTCGGCGCGCGTTGGGCGCGAACTGCGCGGTTGGTGCGCGATCGCGATTCGTCCACCGGGAGCTGTCACTTCGCGCAACATCCTCAACGCGGCCCCCTTGTCAGCGAGGAACTGGATGACGTTGACCGCGAGGATCCTGTCGAAGGGGCCCGGCAGGGCGGGGATCTTATCCACGCCGCCCAGCTGAAGCTGCAGCACGCCGCTCTCGATGGCGTCGCGATTGCGCCGCGCGGCCTGCCCGATCATGACCTCGGAGTGATCGAGGCCCACGACCTGGCCCCTTGTCACGCGCCACGCGATCGCCGCAAGCGCAATCCCCGGCCCGCACCCGATCTCCAGTACGCGGTCGCCCGGCGCCACTTCGAGCAGATCCACCGCCCAATGGTTGCGCCGGCGGTTCGACGGGCGCGTCGCCATGACCCAGCCGGCGAGCACGCCCAAGGCGCCCTTGGGCCGGCTGAACTGGCGCACCAGTGCCTGGCGCGGACTCATGATCCGTCTCCGATTCGCTTTCTCAGTCGGGCATCGAGGTGGTCGTTCAAGCGCTGGAGGACGACGACTGCGGTGGCGACATCGTGCGCGTCGAGCGCCCGCGCAAGATCGGCGACGACCGGCTTCTCCTTCTGCCGCATCCGGGCGAACAGGTCGCGTCCCTTTCGAGTCAGCGAAATGAGGGGTGAGCGCTGATCGGCCGGGTTCGGGCGGGTATCCACGAGACCCGCCTCGAGCAGATCGTTGACGAGCACCTGGATGTGCTGGCGCGTGACCCGCTTCGAGCGAGCGATCGCGGGTACCGTCTGCTCGCCGCCCTCGTCGAGCGCTTCCATGACCGCGCGCATGCCGCCGGTCACGCCATGTTCCAGGTGGAGCGAGTCGGCGACAGCCTTGAGGCGGTTGAAGCAGCCGCGCACCGCGCGGGTGAGCGCCAATGCCTGCTTGACGTCGGTCATCATCGCGCCGGTTTTCCCGCGGCGCGCGCGGCTGGCGCGGCTCCAGCGGAGACGGTGAACGGCATCCATAGCAGCCAAACGAGGGAGTCCGCGCGCCGGTTGCGCAACTCCTCGAGCCCCAGGCGCAGATCTGCAGCCTCGCGCAGGGGGCGAACCCGGTAGGTGCCGAAAAGCCGGTCCCACCACGAAACCGTGGCGCCGTAATTGCTGTCCGTTTCCGGCTGCCAGGCAGAGTGGTGAATGCGGTGCATCGCCGGTGTCACGAGCACGAGCTGTAATGCCCGCTCGAGACGTTCGGGCAGGCGGACGTTCGCATGGGTAAACACGGCCATCGCTGCGTCCAGCAGCTCATAGACCATCAGCGCGAACGGCGGCAGCCCGAACACTACGACCATCGCCAGGAGGACGGGCATGGAAATGACGAACTCCAGCGGATGAAAGCGCACGGTGGTCGAAACGTCCATGGCCAGATCGGTATGGTGCACGCGATGGATGCGCCAGAGCAGGGACACCTTGTGCATCGCAAAGTGGATGGCGAAGGCGACGAGGCTGCGCAGGACAAACCCGGCAGCGAGCCCCGCCAGCGTGGGCACGACAGCCTGGTTCAGCAGCCCCCAGCCCCGCGCCATGGCGAAGTCCGCGGCGGCAACGATGCCGACGGGCATGGCGCCCATCACCATGATATTGAGGAACGTGAGCCACGCATTCGCCGGCCAGCGCCGTCGCCGCGCGCCGCCGTCGCGCCCCAGTGGAATCACCGCCTCGAGGACGCCCAGCGCCACCAGCACGCCGAAAAACACCGCGTACTGCAGCGGCTCGAAGTACACCCTGAGAAAGGAATCCGGATCGCTCGCGCCCATGGCCCAGCCACATATTGACAATAAGGTTGTCATTCTGGCAGATCGACAATCTGGTTGTCAATAGGGCGGGCTGAAGGGATATCCGGCGCCGTGAGTCGTGCGTGTTAGGCGGCCGCCGCGCCGATGACGTCCCTAGACACGAACTGCGCGAGCCAGCGCTTGCGCAGGATCAGGTTCTCCTGCCACACCGCCTCAATGTTCGGGACGGTCGAGGCCTTGACGGCGGCGTTCGCCAGGAGCGCGTCGCGCCACGCGGCAAGGCGCGGGTATTTCTCGATCGCGCCGACCGGCTTCACGCGGTCCATGAAGGTGTAGCGCTGCAGGAACGGCGCGTAGGCCGCGTCCACCAGCGAGAACCTCGGGCCGTTGAAGTAGGGGCCGTCGTTGCCCCGCCCGGAGAGCGCGCGCTCGATCTGTCCAAACGGCTTGGCGATGCCGGCCGCGTGCTTGGCGAACTCCTCCTCGGAATTCGAGTAGGCGGTGGAGGAGATGGCCTCCGCGAAGTCCGGCACGTAGTCGGTCCATGCGCGGTTGCGGGCGCGGGCCATCGGATCCTCGGGATGGAGCCGCGGCGGTGCGGTCTCGTCGAGGTACTCGGCGATCGCGTTCGACTCGAAGAGCGAATCCTTTCCGTCCACCACCAGCACCGGCACCTTCGAGTGCGGCGACACCTTGAGGAACCACTCGGGCCGGTTGTCGCGGTCGATGTAGTTGATGTCGTAGTCGATCTTCTTCGCGCGCAACACGATCGCGGCGCGCTGGACCCAGGGGCACGTCTTGAAGCTGCAGAGCATGTAGCGGGATGCCATTCGGCCTCCAATGATGAGTGACGGGTGAGGGGCAGTCAGTTTATCGCAATGCGGGCCTGGTTGAATGCGGAAACGGCGACCGGGATCTTCAATTATCATTCGAGCCTGCAGTGTTCACTGGAGGCTACCATGGCAAACACTACCCAGGAGATCGTAGTCACCGATATCAAGATCCCGTTCATTTCGATGGTCGTGCTGATGGTCAAGTGGGCGCTCGCGGCCATTCCGGCTTTCATCATTCTCATCAGCCTCGGAGTGGCAACCTCGATCGTGATTGCCGCGTTGTTCGGTCCCATGGGCTGGCACAGCAGGATGTGAGGAGTGACGATGAGCAATCCCACAGGCAAGGCAGGCGCGGCGGACTCCCGGCGCTTCAAGCTGATCCCGCCCGAGGAGCTGACGCCGGAGCAGAAGCGGGTCGCGGACGCGATCCGGTCGGGGCCGCGCTCCGCCGTGAAGAACTCGTCCGCCGCGAAGCCGGGCCCGCTCGGCGGGCCGTTCAACATCTGGCTGAGGAGCCCGGGCGTGGGCGACATCATCCAGAACCTGGGCGCGGAGATCCGCTTCCGCAGCTCGCTGCCCAGCAAGCTCAACGAGCTCGCGATCATCGTGACCGCGCGCCACTGGAGCTGCCAGTACGAATGGTTCGCGCATCACCGCCTGGCGCTCGAGGCGGGGCTCGACCCCGCAATCGGCGAGGACATCGCGCAGGGCCGGCGCCCCGCGAAGATGGATGCGGACGAGCGTATCGTCTACGAGTTCTCCCGCGAGCTGCACGAGACGCACGGGGTGAGCGACGCGACGTTCAAGGCCGCGAAGGAGCGCTTCGGCGAGCGCGGCGTCGTGGACCTAATCGCGGTCAACGGCTTCTACGGGCTGGTCTCGATGGCGCTCAACGTGGACAAGACACCGCTGCCGGGGGGCGAGAAGCTTCCCCTTCCGCCGCTCGCCTGAAATTCGCAGCCCTTATTGCTGCGGAACGCCCGCGTCCTTCACCGCCTTCGCGAACTTGTCGCGCTCGGAGCGGATGAACTTCGCGAACTGCCCGGCGGTGAGCGTGCCGGGGTTGATGCCCTGGTCCGCGAGGCGCTTGCGCGTGTCGGGCAGCGCGAGCACCTCGGCCAGGGCGGCGCGCAGCCGCGCGACCGCCGCCTCCGGCGAGCCCGCAGGCGTGCACAGGCCCTGCCACGATATGACCTGGAAACCGGGAAAGCCGGACTCGGCGATGGTCGGCACGTCGGGCACGTCGGGCGAGCGCGTGAGCGCCGTGATGGCGAGCATCCGGATCTTGCCCGCGCGCGTTGTTGCGAGGAACGTGGGCAGGGTGGACACCATCCCGTCCACCTGGCCCCCCATCGTGGCTGCCAGCGCCGGCCCGGCGCCCTTGAATGCGACGTGGAGGACATCGATGCCGGCCGCGTTCTTGAACATCTCCATCGTGAGCTGCGGCGAGGTCCCGATCCCGGGCGAGCCGTAGTTGAGCTTGCCGGCCCGGGATTTCGCGAGGGCGATGTACTCGGGAAGCGTCTTCGCCGGGAGCGAGGGATGGACGACGATGGCGTTGGGCGTGCTGCCGATGAAGCCGATCGGCGTAAAGGCGTTGACGGGATCGTAATTGAGCTTGCGGTAGATCGCCGGGCTCACCGCGAGCGAGGCGATGTTGCAGGCGAATATGTTGTAGCCGTCTGGCGTCGCGTTCGCCGCGATCTCGGCGCCGACCGTTCCGCCCGCCCCGCCCCGGTTGTCGATGACGACCGACTGCCCGAGCCGCTCGGTCAGCGCGGCGGCGACGATGCGCGCCATGATGTCGGTCGAGCCGCCCGGCGGGAACGGCACGATGTAGCGCAGCGGCCGGGTCGGATACTCCTGTCCCGCGGCCGGGGCCGGCACGAGCCCGACCGAGACCGCCAGCAATGCCAACGCAACAACAACGCGCGCGTTCTTCATCGTCGGGCCTCCTCCGTCGAGCCGCTGTTTTCGCGGCTTGCGGAAAGCTTACACCTGTTCCGCGAAGCGCGGGTCCACGCAGTCCTCATAGCTGAAGCACGTTCCGATGGCGCGGGCTGCGAGCATGGCGTCGCGCAGCCACTCGAGCCCGTTGCGCTGCAGCATCGGCGTGCGGTTCCAGAGCTCAAGCGATTGATAGCGCTTGCAGCAGGCGGCGAGCCGGGCCACCGGCAGGTCCGGGAAATAGCTGGCGATGGCTTCTGCGAGCGCGCGCCCGTCGTGGGCCGCGACCCACTGGAGCGTGCGGGACATGGCGCGCGTCAGGCGCAGGACGGTGTCGGGCTCCCGCTCGATGAAATCGCGCGTGGTATTGAGCGAGGTGTAGGAGGTCGGCCCGCGCGATGCTGCGGCGTACCACACGTGTCCGATGCCTTCGTCCACCAGCTCCTCGACGAGCGGCTCGAACACCTGGATCACGTCCACTTCGCCGGCGCGCAGCGCGGCGGCGTTCTCCGCCATGGTGCGCCCGCGGGCGAGCTTCACCGCCGAGGGCGCGACGCCGGCGCGGCGCAGGTCGTGCTGCAGGCAGATCCAGGGCGTGGGGACTTCGGTGACCGCTCCGAGCGTCCACTTGGGCAACTGCGCGGGCGTAAAGCCGGGATTCGCAGTGCGCCCGACGAGGAAGAAGGGATCGCGTCCCACCACTTCGCAGAACGCGACGTAGCCGCAGTTCGGGTCCAGGTCGAGAGCGGTGAGGATGCGCAGCGGCCCGCCCCACGACACCTGGCCGGTGCCGGAGCTGACTGCCTGAAGGGCCTTGCCGAGCTCCGCGGCAGGCTTCAGCTCGACTTGGAGGCCCTCGGCCTTGTACTCGCCGAGCGCGCACGCCGCGTAGAACGGCGCGTAGAAGACCGCGCGGAAGTTTTCGATGAGGACGATGCGCATGCCGGCAGCCCTCAGCCGGCGCGGCGCGAGCGGATCGAGTCGGCGATCTTGCGCGGGATGCTGTTGCCGCGCGCGTTCCCCAGAAACTCGCCCTTGTGCACCATGATCCTGCCGCGCAGTATCGTGGTCTCCGGCCATCCCGCGATGTCGTGTCCCTCCCACGGGCTGTAATCGGTCTCGTGCAGGTCTTCCACGCGCACCTTGCGCCGGACGGTGGGATCAAAGATGACGAGATCGGCGTCGCTGCCCGCCGCAATCACGCCCTTGCGCGGGTAGAGCCCCATGAGGCGCGCGGCGTTGGTCGAGACGTGACCCACGAACGCTTCCAGCGAATAGCCGCGCTTCGCCACCATTTCGCTGTACATCACGGAGAGCCGCGGCTCGACGCCGGCGCTGCCCCCCGTGGTGTCGTCGATGCGCTTGCCGTGAATCTTCGTGCACAGCGGCGTGCAGATGCCGTCGGTCGCGACCGCGCTGATCTCCCCGTCCACCGTGCCCCGCCACAGCGCCTCCTGGTCCGCCGCGGTCTTGAGCGAGGGATAGGTGTGATAGATCTGCCCGTTGGGGCGCCGGTAATCGGAGGCGTTGTAGAGCATGTACTGGTGCAGCGTCTCGCCGTAGATCGGGTAGCCCCGCGCGCGCGATTCGCGGATCGCCGCGACACCGGTGCCCGCGCTCACGTGCATCATGTAGAGCGCGGCGCCTTCGACGTTTTCCGCGAGGCGGATGACGTGCCGGAACGCGAGGTCCTCGGACAACGCGCTGTGCACCTCGGGCATGTTCTCGAATCCGACTCGCCCTTCGGCGATGAGCTTCTCGTACATGTGCATCACGAGATCGTCTTCCTCGGCGTGGATCGCGGCGAGCCCGCCGTGCCGCGCGAGCACCTTGAAGATTTCCCAGATATCTCCGTAGCCGACTTTCCTGCCGGTGACGGGAGGCCGGATGTTCGTCGTGAAGATCTTCACCGTGGGAAAGCCCGCCTGCATCGCCTCCGGCAGCTCGCTCACGATGGCGGGCGGTATCTTCCCTAGCAGCGTCACGTGAAACGAGTAATCGCAATGGCACTGCCCGCGCCACTGGCGGTCGCGGCGCGCGATCGCCTGCTCCAGCGTCTCGCCCGCATTCCAGAACGCGAAATCGACGAGCGTGGTCGTGCCGCCGAAGAGCGCCGCCCGGCTCACCTGCGCCGAGCCGGCGCTCAGCAGCGGCGGTGCGCCGTCCTTGCCTGGCTGCACCGGCCAGTCGCAATGGATGTGCGGGTCGATGCCGCCGGGAAACACGAGCTTGCCGCCGGCGTCGATGATCCGCGCGGCAGGCACGTCCTTCAGCGCGTCGGGCGTGGCGACGGCGGCGATGCGCTCACCGGCGATCGCGATATCCCAGGGGCCCGCGCCCTCCGGGGCGACCACGTGACCGCCGCGTATGATGAGATCGAGCATGCGCGCGCTCCGTTCTCCAGCTCAGGATCGGCCGTAGCGGCGCAGAGCATCGGTCAGGTCGCGCACGCTCCGCCAGTGCTCGCACCGTTCCGCGAGTTCTTCGATCCGGGCTACGCCCTCCGGCGTCAGCACGACCCCCGCGAGTTCCCGGAATTTCTCGCGGATCTCCGATTCCGCAAAGGGCTGCTGGAAGTCACCGCGGTGGCTCTCGCGCGCGTGCGTGCTTCGCCGGCCGTCCTTCAGGGCGAGAGTCACGCGCGCGGGCCGCAAGCGCGGGGCGACGGCGCTCATCGCCGGATCTTCCGTCACGTGCACGCGATGACGCAGCGCGGCCACGGCGGGGTCGCGCAAGGCGGCATCATCGAGCGCCGCGTAACCGGCGTTTCCTTTCACTGCCATGACCGCCGCCGCGTGGGGCAGCGAATACTTCGATGCGAAATAATTGCGCGGATCCGGGCTGCGCATGAGCGACGCGAACCGATAGGTGGCAACGTCGATGCGCTCGATGTCCTCGGGCCGGGGGCGCAGCGCGTCGAGGGCCTCGCGCAGGCAATCCAGGGCGGGATGGATGGGATTGCAGCACGCGTACTGGCGGAAATAGTTGCGCGTGATCTCCCAGCGCGCGCCCAGCTCATCGAGCAGGCCCTCGGGCCTGAAACCGTCTCCCACGAGATTCGCGAGCGCCTCCTCGATCGCGTCCGCCTGCGCCTCGAATCCGGCGCGGGCGAGCTCGGGGGCGAGCGCGCAGGCGAACCCGCTCATTCCCCCGGCGACATTGAGCGCCGTCGCGCCGGCCACCGTGCTGGTGTAGCTCGGGGTGAGCGCGAGCGTGGCGGCGATGCGCATGGCGAGGCTTACCCCGGCCGCGTCCAGGCCGCGCATGCGTGCGCCCGCGGCAGCGGCGGCCACCAGCGTCGCCTGACCGTTCTGATGCGCCAGCCGGCGCGGCGTGAACGCCAGGCACAGGCGACCGGCGAGGTCGTATCCGAGGACGAAAGCAGCCATCATTTCGCGGCCGCTGCCCGATGCGGACTCGGCCACCGCCAGCACGCCCGGCAGAATCTGGACCGCCGGCTGGCCGGTGACCAGGCGCAGGCCTTCGCAGAGCTCGATCGCGCGACCGGCAATGCCGTTGAGCAGCGCCGCGGTGCGCGGATCGCTCGCGGGCCAGCCCCGCGCCAGCACGGTGGCACCGCTGCCCGCGGAGGGCGACAACTGCTCCTGCAGCTTCCACACCTCGGGCCGCTCGGACCCCGCGAGCATCACGCCGAGCGTATCGAGAAATACCAGCCTGGCATGCCGCTGCACGGGCCCGGGAATGTCCTCCCACCGCGTCTCCGCAACGAACCGCGCCAGTTGCTCGATCTGCCGCCCCATCCCGGCGCTCCCGCCTCATTCGAGCTTGATGCCGGCCTTCTGAATGATGCGGGTCCACTTGTCCACCTCGCCGCGCACGAAGTCTTCGAACTGGGCCGGCGTGCTGCCAACCGGGGTCGCGCCCTGCTCCAGCGTGCGTTCACGGATGATCGAGCTCGCCATCGCCTTGGCGACTTCGGCGCTCAACTGCTCGACGACGGCGGACGGCGTGCCGGCGGGCGCCATCAGGCCGAACCAGCCGATCGCCTCGTAGTCCTTGAATCCCGCCTCGATCGCGGTCGGCACGCCGGGCAGCGCCGGGGCGCGTTCGCGCGTCGACACCGCGAGCGCCCGCAATCGGCCGGCGCGGATGAGGGACAGCACCGTTTCGATCGTGTTGAACGCCGTCGTCGCCTCGCCGCCCATCACGGCCACCGCCGTCGCGCCGCCGCCCTTGTACGGCACATGCGTGAGCTGGGTCCGGGTGACGATCCCGAACAGCGCGCCGGCAAGATGCATCGCGCTGCCTGCGCCGGCGGATGCATAGAGCACCTCGCCCGGCCGTGTCCGCGCGAGCCTGACGAATTCGTTCAGGTCCTTCGCGGGAAAGGACGGAATCACGACGATGACGTGCGGCACCCGCACGACCTGCGAGACGCGCGTGAAGTCCTTGATCGAATCGTAGCGCAGCTTCGGGTAGAGGCCGGGGCTGAAGGAGAAGGAAGCCGAGGTCATGAGGAACGTGTAGCCGTCGGCCGGTGACCGGGCGACGTGCTCGGTGCCCAGCGTGGAGCCGGCGCCCGGGCGGTTTTCGACGATGAATTGCTGGCCCAGCGTCTGGGAGAGCTGCTGCGCCAGCAGGCGGGCGAAAATGTCGGTGCCGCCGCCGGGACCGAACGGCGTGACGATACGCACCGTCTTCTCCGGCCACTTTTGCGCCGCCGCGTCATCGACCCCGGCGACCCCCAGAAGCGCGGCCGCAAGCGCCGCGCCTGCCAGCGTACGAACCGAGATGGCGGGATATCGCTCTGTCTTCATGGTGCCCTCCTTCAATCCGCTGCGTTCTCCGGTTGTCGGAGTGCCTGGAGCCGGTTTTTCATTCGATGCGGATCTGGGCCGCACGCGCGACTTCACCCCAGCGCCTGATTTCGCGCTCGAGGTGCATGCCCAGCTCCTTCGGAGTCCCCCCGATGACCTCCACCGAGGACGCCGCGAAGCGCTCGCGCAGGTCCTGCTGCTGCAGAGCCTTGTTGATCGCGGCATTCAGGCGGCTGATGACGTCGCGCGGCGTACCTCTGGGCGCAAGCATGCCGTACCACAGGCCCGCTTCCATCCCCTGGTAGCCCTGCTCGGCGAACGTGGGCACGTCGGGCAGCTGTGCCAGCCGCTTCGCGTTTGCGGCGGCGAGCGCCCGCAGCCTGCCGGCCTTGACGTGCCCGAGGAATGGCGGCGGGCCGTCGATCATGAAATGAACCTGTCCGGCGACCACGTCGGGCACCGCCGCTCCCGTACCTTTGTAGGGCACGTGCAGCAGGTCCACGCCCGCCTTGAGCTTGAACAGCTCGGCGGCGAGGTGGGGCGGGCTGCCGTTGCCGGCGGTAGCGTAGCGGTACTTGCCCGGGCTCGCCCTGAGCACCGTAACGACGTCCTTGAGGTTGCTTCCAGGCACCGAGGCATGGGCAAACATGACCAGCGGAATGCTGACCATCAACGCGATCGGCTCGAAGCTCTTGATGGGATCGTACGGCAGCTTCTGATAGAGACTGGGCCCGATGCCGTGCGTTGTCATGGTCGCTTCCAGCAGCGTGTAGCCGTCGGGCGCAGCCCGCGCGGCCAGCTCGGTGCCGATGATGCCTGACGCTCCGCTGCGGTTGTCCACCACGACCGGTTGCCCGAGCAGCTCCGACATTTTCTGCCCGACGGTGCGCGCGGTGATGTCGGCGGAGCCGCCGGGCGCGAATCCCACGATCACGCGGATCGGCTTGGACGGGTAGGTCGGGCTGTCGGCTGCCTCGGCCGGGAATACCGCCGGAAAAAGCGCCACCGCGGCAACGGCGCCCAGCAATTGCCGGCGCGCCGTGAGGAACGATCGGGTGCCGGGATGCGCGTCCAGACCCTGGGTCATCGGTTTTCTCCTCGGTTGCCGGATTGAAGCGGGAATGCGGCTTGAAGATTATAGTCCGCTTCACACTCGACTGCCGGGTACGATTCCTTTCGGCAGCGATTCCACAATGTGTTCGACGACGTTGCTGAAACGCAGCGTGCGGCGGGGCATCGTGCGGTATCGAGTCTGACCCCTAAGCAAAAAGAAAGGGCGCGGAATCGCGCCCTTTCCGGAACGGCCGGGTTTCTAGTTGATCGCGAAGCAGTAGAAGAGGGCGTTGCCGCCGGTCTTGATAATTCCGGGCATGGCGCAGCCGAGGGTCGAGTGCGCCGAGTTCCAGGACGTCGCCCACGGGTGGTCGATCGGTCCCGCGCGATCGTGGTGGCCTGTCATCGCCGAGCCTTCCGTGCCGCTCTTCGTCCAATTGCCGCACGTCATGTCCGGAAAGAACGCCCCAGGGAAGGCCGTTCCGTCGGGCCGCGAGCCGGTGAGAATGTCATGCATGTTCGGCTTTTCGGTACGGCCGTTGACCATCCTCCCGCGCTCGTCCAGTGCCGTCGCCTTGGTCACGTTGTTGCCCGCGCTGTGCAGGTTCTCGATGTCGGTCGCGATCCGGACGCCTTTCGCGTTGTACCACGGCCCCTTGCCGATGCGGTCGCGCGCATGCACGACCTTGGGGTCGGCCAGGCTCGAGCCCTGCGTGCTCAAGTATGCGCGCCACGTCTTGCCGCCGGCTCCGGCGGCCTGGGCGAGCGATTGGCAGTGCTTGTCGGCGCCGGCGAGGCCGCCCAGGTCGCCCCCCTTCCCGGAGCCGACGCTGGTGATGAAAAAGCTCATCGGGCCCGTAGAGGGCTGCATGCTGGCGCAGGCAACGAGCGTCAGAGCCGCCGCCCCGGCCATGGAAATACAGGCAATACGCGTCTTCATCTACTCCTCCTTGTGGAAAAAGCGGTTCGACGGGGTACTCCGGCGTTAACAGCCGGGTAGCCGGAATTCATCCCTGCCCTGTCTACCCGATCACCTCGAACTCGCCGTTGATCTCCACCGCGATACCGCGCGGGAGCGAAGCGTGGCCCACGGCGGAGCGGGCGTGCTTGCCGAACTCCGGGCCCCAGAGCTCGAAGAACAGGTCGGAGGCGCCGTCGATGACCTGCGGGTGTTGGGCGAAGTCCGGCGTGCAGTTGCACATGCCGTACAGCCGGAGCACCCGCTTTACGCGGTCGAGGTCGCCGCAATGCGCCTTGATCGTCGCCATCATCGTGAGAGCCACCGCGCGGGCGGTCGCGTAGCCTTCCTCCACCGTGATGTCCACACCGAACTTGCCGGTCTGCCGCACTTGCGGCAGCTTGGGCAGGTCGAGTCCGTGCCCGGAGAGCAGGAGCAGCGTGCCGGCCTGGGTGCAGCCGGTGCGGTTGTTCTTCGGGAACACGAACGGCGGAGGCAGCTCGTAGCCCATTTGCTTCAGACGCGCTTCGATGGTTGCCATCTCTGTCCCCCCACCTCAATCCTCCCCCGCAAAGGGGGGCGGAGGCTTATTGCGGTTTAATGCCGATCGCTTCGCCGAGCTTGCGCGTGCGGGCGATGTAGTCGCGCGCGAAGGCCTCGAATTTCGCCGGCGGGCTCGACACCGGCTCCGCCCCGAGCACGAAGAGGCGCTCGCGCACGTCGGGCAGCGCGAGGATGCGCGCCATCTCCTTCGACACGCGCTCCCGAATCGCGATGGGCGTGCCGGCGGGCGCGAACACGCCGAACCAGTCGTCGCCCTCGTAGCCCGGAAGCCCGGCTTGCGCGAGGCTCGGTATCCCCGGCAGGAAGCGGGCGCCGGCGGGAGAGGTCGTCGCCAGGATCTGGAGCCGCCCCGCCCGCGCAAGCGGGATCGCGTTCGGCCCCGGCGCGAACGCGTAGAGGACCCGCGCGGTCATCGCCTCGTTCACCGCTTCCGGCGTGCCGCGGGAGGGCGCATGGTCGGCCTTGATGCCCGCGAGATGGGCCACGGCGGCCGCGTGCAGGTGGGCCGTGCTGCCCACCCCGGCCGAAGTGTAGAAGATCCCCTGGGGCTGCTTCTTCGCGTAGGCGATCAGCTCCTTGAGCGAGCTGAAGCCGTGCGACGTCGATACCACCAGGAAGCTCGGGGAGCGCGCCATCTGGCCGACACCCGAGAAATCCCGCGTCGCATCGTAGGGCACGCTGCGATCGATCGCGGCGCGCACGGCGAACGCGCTCGCCACCGCAAGGAAGACCCGGCCATCCGGCTTCTGCTGCGTTACGTACTGCGAGCCCACGACGCCGCCGGCGCCCACCCGGTTTTCCACCAGCGCCGTGATCTTCCAGTTGTCTGCGAGGTGCTTCGCGACGATGCGCATGATGACATCCGTTCCGCCGCCTGCCGTAAACGGAACCACGAAGCGGATCTGCTGCGGGGGATAGCCGGCGGCGTCGGTCGCCTGCGCTGAGGCGGGCACGGAGGCGACGCCGAGCAGGGCGGATAGCGCGCCGGCGATTCCGGCGTTGAAGCGGAAGGGGGACAGCGGGCGAATTTTCATGGTCTTCCTTTCAGGGGGCATATATCCAGAGATCCAGCATCACGACTGCACCCGGCACGCTCAAGGCGGGCACCTCGATTGCCGAGAACGGGAGGCTGCCGCCGGGCAAGTGCCGCTCCCACGCCTGCCAGGCGGCGTGGAAATCGGCGAGGCTCGTGTGAAACTGCTGCGCGCGCACGACATTGGCAAGCGAGGTGCCGGCCTTGCGGCAGATGCGCTGCGCGTAATCGAGCATGATCTCCATCTGCAACTGCGCGGCGCTACCGAAGTGGGGACGGTGCGGGTCTATGCGCGCCGCGCGCGCGAGAGCGCCGTCCGCGTCCACCGCCATCAGGCCGGAGAGGAAAAGCAGGTCGCCGGCGCGGATCGCCTGCACGTGGCCGGCGTAGACCGTGGGCACCCCGGCGTCCACCACCTGCTTCCGGGTGCGGCTGCCGCGGCGCACGCTGAGGGTGTTGATCTCGATGCGACCGTCTTCGCAGATGAATCCCGGTGTCGCGGTGGTGATGATCGTGGTGGCGGGCGGCGTTCTTCCGAAATGCTTCGCCCATACTTCGTTGAAGGCCGGCGCATCGCCGAGGTCGCGCAAGTAAATTTGCGCCTTCACCACCTCGGCAAGGGTGTTGTCGACCGTTGCGAGCGCCGGCTTCAGCTTGCGCTCGATCACAAACTCGGTCTCGAGCTTGATAGGCGTGCCCTTCCACAAGTGACCGGCCGGCATGCGCGCGGCCGGGTCGATCGGGCCTTCCTCGGTCTTGAGCGCTTCCGCGGTCTGGCCGGCGACGAACACGTAATCGCCGCAGGTGAGCACCGGGCTGTAGCTGGAGGTCGCGTGTACCGGCAGATTCTTCGGGCGGTGCTGCACCACGTCGAGGCCTCTTGCGGGAACGACGGCCATCAACTGCACTTCCATGTCCTGACCCGCGAGCAGGAATTTCTGGTGCAGGTTGGAGGTGCTCGGTGGAACGTGGCCCGCGAAGAACTCGCGCCGCACCTCGTGATAGGGGGGGACGGCCTGGGCACCCGTGTAGTACTGGTCCACGCGCACGACGTGCTTGCGGTCGGTGCCGCCTGCCCTCAGCACCTTGTCGAAGTTGGCGAAGATGCGCCGCGCCTCCTTCTTGTGCTTGGGCAATCCGTGCAGCGGCGCGGCTGCGTCGGTTACCTCGGGCGCCATGCCGCCCGCGAAATCAGCCGCTCCCTTGTGCCCCGTCGCGAACACCCAGCGCCCGGCGCGCACGCCGGGCGCGTAGCGAATGCCGCCGGGCTGGAGGGTGACCGGAAGCAAAGGGGTGACCGCGGATCCAGGCGGCGTGGCTGCTCTTCGGGCGGGCATCGATTCGGGCGTTGTTTTCTCGAAGTATCACGCCAAACGCCGGCCGCGACAAATGGGCGCGTCCGTTCACCAGTCCATCGATCATCGTGATAACCTCCCCCGGTTTCGTCCACCGGATCAAACAGGGAAGCGCATGAAAACGATAGACATCCATGCCCACGTCGTCCCCGATTCCCTGTGGAAGGCGATCGACGCGAAGCGGGACTGGCACGGCTTTCGCCACGAGGCGGGGGAGGGGCTCGGCGCCATGATGGGAGGCGGCATGCGCACGGCCTTCACCTCGCCGAAGTTGCGCTACGGCGTGGCCGAGCGCCTGAAGGACATGGATGCCCAGAAAGTGGACGTGCAGGTGCTCTCGATCCATACGCCGTTCGTGGGCTATCACCTCGAGGCGGCGCAGGGGCTCGCGCTGGCGCGCGAATTCAACGACGAGCTCGGCGCGACGGTGCGGGGAAACCCCGGGCGCCTCGCCGGGCTCGCGACGCTCCCGGTGCAGGACGTGAAGTCCGCGATCGATGAGCTCGAGCGCGCGGTGACGAAGCTGGGAATGAAGGGCGCCTCGCTCGACACGCAGGTGAACGGCGAGCAGTGGGACGAGCCCAAGTTCGTGCCGTTCTTCAAGGCCGCCGAGCAGATGGGTGCGGTGCTCTTCTACCATCCGCAGCCGCAGAACAATTTCCTCATGCAGCGGATCCGGCGCCACGGGCTCTCCAACAGCCTCGGCGTGATCCTCGACGACGCGATCGTGGTCGGCGTGCTGATCTGCGGCGGGGTCCTCGAGAAGTGCCCGGATCTGAAAGTGTGCATCGCGCACGGCGGCGGGCCCGCCTGCTACGCGATGGGGCGGCTCGACCGCAACTGGAACGAGAGGCCGGCGACGCGCAGCACGCCGAAGCCGCCGGGCGCCTACCAGAAGAAGCTCTACTACGACACCGTGGTGCCCAGCGAGGAGGCGCTGCGCTTCCTCATCGACCGGGTGGGCGTCGACCGGGTGGTGCTGGGCAGCGACTGGCCCTTCGTGGCATGGGACGGCTCGCCGGTGAAGTGGCTGCAGGGCCTCAAGTCGCTCACGGCGGAGGAGAAGGAGAAGGTCCTCTGGAAGAATCTGGCGACCCTGCTCGACATCCGGTAGAGGGCTACTGGACCGTCGGCTGGGCGATGATCCACAGGCTCAGCATCGTGTAGGCCACCATCAGCGCGAGCATCGGCAGCTGGCTCGCGCGCATCCGCTTGCGGTCGCCGAAGAGGGCGAGCGCCGTGCGGTGTGCAAGGTAGACGGCGATCACGTGGCCGGCGACGATCGCGATGACCGCCGTGTACCAGGCGAACCGGGCGCCGACGAGCCCGATATCGGGCTTGAAGGACGCGGTGCCGAAGAGGTTCCAGCCGAAGCCGAAGGGATCCGAGACGGCGGGAATGATGTACTGCCCGGCCAGCAGCAGATACGTCAGGTAATGGGCCAGGTGATAGGCGATCGCGATCGGCAACAGGGTCAGCACGAAACGGCGCGCCACCTGGCCCGCCGGCATGCCGCCGGCGATGGCGGACGTCATGCGGGCGCAGGCGAGCAGGGCCGCGGCGAATCCGAGCGGGAACAGCAGGAATATCAGCGTCGCCAGCAGGTAGAACTTCAGGTTGTCCGTCATCCACGGCGCCTGCCACAGCGGCGCCAGCGCCGAGAGCCCCGTCACGAATTCCAGGGTCGCGCCCCACGCCGGTGTCGCGAAGAAACCGTCGAAGGTAACGGTGCCGAGCAGCGTCAGCACGAGCGCTGCCGTCGAAACCGAAATCGGGTTGCGCGCGAGCAGTCCCGCTCCCGGCAGCCGGAACAGGATCGCGCGCTCCGCGGGCGGCGCCGCCTCGAAACAGACGGCGCAGCCAATGATTGCGCCATCCGTTGCCTCCACGCCATGCGCGCAGTGGGTCCCGGCGCCGGGGCCGCCGGCGCGGAACGCCGCCGGCGCGAAGCGGGCAAACGTGGAGAAGACAGCCGTGAAGGCCTCCCCATGCACGAGCCACGCGTGGCGGCCGAAGACAATCATGCCGGTCCAGGTGATGAGCGAGTAGGCGATGATCGCGGCCGAGAGCGAGCGCGGATCCTCGCCTTCGCCGGAGATGAGCTCCAGCCACGCGAAGGCGAGGAACAGCAGCACCGCCGGCCAGTTCCCGAGGCGCCCGGGGTACGGGCGATCGAGGGAGAGCCGGGCGCCGGGCCGCAGGAGGCGGACCGCTTTCTCGGCGCCTGCGAAGAGCGCGTTCCAGGGATTGACGAGCGCCCAGAGATCGCCGACGAAGGTGTTGACGAACATCATCCCGACCCACCAGATGACCCACACGAACGTGGTCGAGATGTTCGCGTAGGGATTCAAGTCGCCGAACAGGGCGGCCGCGAGGACGAGCAGGAAGAGGCCCGCCGCGATTGTTTGCAGGCTGCCGGCCACCCAGCGGCTCGACAGGATCCGGCCGGCCGCGTGTGAGACGATGTGCGCCGGCGGGCGATCGCCGCGCGCCGGGCCCGCTCCCGCGAACAACGCCAGCAGGAGGAAGGTGAGAACGACGGTGGCCCCGGCGCCGGCGAGGTAGAAGCCGAGCGGGATGGGAAGATCGTAGCGTTCCGCGAAGCCGTGCGCCGCGGCCTCGGCGGGGCAGCACAGGATCGCCGCAAAGGAGCCGGCGCGTCCGGTCATCCCTGCGTAACGGGAGAATCGGGTCGCGATCATCGAAAAAAAGGGGCCGGACTCGGCTGCCCCAAATAGTATCGCGGTGGCAAAATAGGGGACAGACCACGTTTTTCGTTTTGGAAGAACGTGGTCTGTCCCCGGTCTTCTTCCAAGGGAGGAGCGCATGGACCAGTCAGCGGGAATCCGGTACTCGGTGGTGAAGGGGTGGGAGCAGCTCCCGAAGGGCTACGAGCACCGGGATGTCGCGGGGGTGGCGGTGGACGGCGAGGACCGCGTCTACCTCATGTGCCGCGGCGATCACCCAGTCATGATTTACGACCGCCAGGGC
>DATBMB010000218.1:0-6719 GCA_036555035.1 Burkholderiales bacterium
CTTCGGGCTGCTCCATCCAGAGGAAGAGGCGGGCGTCCTCGCCGCGCGGGGGGCGGCCGAGACTTGGCACGATGACCGTGTCGAACTCGAGGCCCTTCGCCTTGTGGATAGTCATGATCTGCAGCCGCTCGTCAGCCTGCATGTCGGGCAGCGCGTAGAGCTCGGCGAGGCCGTCCTCAAATGCCGCCCGGTCGCCGACCTCCCCCGCTTCCTCGTGAGTGCCGAGATAGTCGAGATAGATCTCCGCGTCCTCGAGGTCGGTCGCGTCCTCCACGCACGCCGGTCCGGACAGCGCGAACCACGCGCCGGCGACCCGCTCGCGCAGCGACCCGCGGCAGCGATCATCGAGAGATGCCTTCAGCACGGCGCGCACGCGCTCAAGGCGCCCGCGGCCGTCGGCGGAGAGCGCAGCGACGCGTCCGGCCTCGTTCATGAGCTCCCACACCGTGCGGCCCGCCTCGCCCGCCGCGAGCGCGTCCAGGTCGGCGAGCGTCAGCCCGCACCATGGCGCGCGCAACATTGCGAGCCAGGCAAGCCGGTCGGCGAGATGCGATAGCGCGCGCGTCAACGCCAGCAGGTCCTGCACCACCGGGCGGTGGCCGAGCTCCTCGATCTCGATCGCGCGGAAGCGCAGCCCCGCGCCCTGCAATTGCGGCACGATTTCGCGCAGGTGGCCGCGGTTGCGCACGAGGATGGCGACGACTGCATCGGCCTTTTCGCGCCGCGCCTGCGCTGCGAGCTCGGCCACCCGTGCCGCCTCGCCCGCGTGGTCGCCGTTGAAGAAGGGGTGCACGGTGACCGCTTGACCGGGCAGCGCGCCGCGCGTCGCCGTCGAAGGCGTGTACGGCACCGATCCGGCGGCAACGTCCTCGCGCTCGGGCATCACGCGCGGAAAGGTCGCGTTCACCCACTCGACGATCCCGGACTGCGACCGGAAATTGGCAGAGAGGCTGATCGCTTCCGGCGCGAGGTCCCCGATGCCGGCGGCGCGCGCGCGGAGAAACAGCCCGACCTCGGCCTCGCGGAAGCGGTAGATCGACTGCATCGGGTCGCCGACAGCGAACACGGTGCGCCCGTCGCCCGGCTCCCAGCCGGCGGTCAGCTTCGCGATCAGCTCGTACTGGCTGATGGAGGTGTCCTGAAACTCGTCGACGAGGAGGTGCCGGACGCGGTAGTCGAGCGCGAGGGCGAGATCGCTCGGCGCTTCCGCGCCGCCCAGGGCGAGCAGCGCGCCCTGCGCGACCTCGGTGAAATCGACCTGGCCGCGCGCCTGGAACACGAGCTTCAGCTGGCCGGCCGCGCGCGGAAGCAGCCGCATGATTGCCCCCAGCACCTCCCACTGGGAATTGCTGTATTCACCGGGCGGAAGCTCCCGCATCTCCTCGAGCGTCAGGCGGAAAGTGTCGTGGCCCCGCAAGCGCCCGAAGAGCGCCAGCGCGCGCTCCTTCCACGGCTGCGCCGGCTTTCCTGCGGGAAAGCCCTGGTCTTTGGTCAGGCGCGAGTACCATCCGCCATCCCTGGTCAGGAACAGCCGGGCGAGCGCGGCCCAGTCCTCGATGCTGTCTTCGAATTTATTGCGCCCGAGGTTGGCAAATGCATAGTTGGCGATCGCGGTCCATTCGGCGCGCGCGTCTGCCGGCAGGAGATTGCGCGCGCGCTCGAGCACGCCGTTCCGCTCGCCTATGAGCGCGGCCTCGAGCTCCGCGCGCCCCCGTCCGTGCACGTGGCGCAGCCAGTGGTCACGGCGCCTGAGCATCTCCGCGAGGAGCCCCTCGATACGCCCGACGTCGTTGTCGAGATGCGTGAGCAGGCGCTCGACGTCCTGCGCCACCGCCTCGTCGCCCTCGACAAGTTCGAGCGTCGCGCGCGCCGCCTCCACGTAGAGCGCCTGCGCGTCCTCGACGCTTTCCGGCTGCGCGCCGAAGCGCGAGAGCATCGGCATCTGGCGCGTCAACGCCGAGCACAGCGAGTCAATGGTCTGGATGCGCAGGCGCGCCGGGTTCTCGGTGACGCCCCATCCGGACGCGGTGTCGCGCGCAAGCGCCGCAGCTGCAAGCACGAGCGTCGTGCGCTCGTGCTCGCTCTCGGGAGCTCTTCCGGCGCGCGCCTGGGCGAGGGCTTCGAGCACGCGCTCGCGCATCTCGCCGGCGGCCTTGCGCGTGAACGTGATGGCGATGATTTCCTCGGGATGCTCCACGGCGGCGAGGAGGCGCAGGTAGCGCTGGATCAACAGCCCGGTCTTGCCCGAGCCCGCGGGCGCCTGCACGATGAACGAGCGCGCGGGATCGAGCGCGCGGCCGCGCGCGCCCGAATCAGGTGTCGCCACCGCGTTCATCGCGCCTCCTCGTCGAGCGCGTTCTCGATCCGCTCGTAGATCCGGCAGAAGGGCTTCACATCGCAGTACCGGCAGGTGTGGGGGTAGCGCTTGGGATCGACCGCGGCCTCGCCCGCGGCAAACCCGGCCGCGATACGTGCGACTGCGGCGCGCCACGCTTCGACCTGCTGGGCCCAGGACGCTTCCGCCTGTCTGAGCTTGCCGTCAGGAAGGGTGCGCGTGCCCGGCAGGAGATCGGGATCGCGCGCGAGGCCCACGAAGCGCATGTCGCCCGCGCGCACCTGCGCGAAGGCTGCTGCCGCCGCGTCCGGCTCGGCACCTGTCAGGTAGAGCGGGAGCTGCGGCTCGTCGGGCCGCTCGCCGAGCATGGCGCCCGGCGCCGCCTCGCCGGTCTTGTAGTCGAGCACGATGCGCCGCCCGTCGCCAGTCTCATCAACGCGGTCGAGGCGGGTCTCCAGCGTGAGCCCGCCAGCCTCGATGCGGCGCTTGTCCTCGGTCGCGAGGACGATGAACGCGCCGCGGCGTTTCTCGACTTCGAGCCACTCGCGCGCCCGCTGCTCAAGGCGCCGCTTCTCGATGGCGGCGAAGCGGCCCGAGAGTACCGTCGGCCGGTCGCGCCGGATGCGCGCGATCGCCTCCTCCGCCGCGCGGGCGAGCAGCGCATCGATCTCGGCGGGCGGCATCGCGTCGAGCGCGTCCCGCGTCTTCAACTGCGCCCAGATTCCCGCCAGGGTGCGGTGCACGAGTGTCCCGCGTTCCCTCGCGTCCAGCCCCGCGTGCGGCGCCTCCAGCCCTTCCGCGCCCAGCCGGTGCAGCGCGAGCCCGCGGAACGGGCACGCCGACTGGTCGCGCAGGACCGATGCGCCCCCGCGAACCGCGGTCTCGCGGAGCGGCGAGGGCTTCGCATCCGGCGCGCGCTCGATCGCGCGCAGGCGGTGGACCGCGTCGCGGTAGCTCGCGTATTCGGGCAGCGCAAGCGGCTTCTCCGGGACCGCGAGAATGAGCGGGCTCGGCTCGAATTCGCGGTCCTCCTCCCGCAAGGGGTGGCTCAGCACGACTTCCCTGGCGCAGGCGAGCCACTCACCGGTCAGGCGCCGCGCGAGCTCGAGCATGCCGGCGGCGGAGCCCTGCGGGAGGCCGGCCGCGCGCTGCAGCTCGATCGGCAGGAATGGATTGGGGTGCGGCGCGCGCGGCCAGGCGTCGTCGGAAAGCCCCATGACCCACAGGTGGTCGAATTGCATGCCGGTCGCTTCGAGCTCGCCCAGCACCTGGATCGGCACGTCGGACGTCTCCGGCTGGAACTGGGTATCCGCTGCCATGCGCCGCAGCCGCGACACTGCGTCGGCGTACCCCGTGCGCGTGAGTACGCGGTCGAGCGCCGCGAAGCCGGCAAGCGCCTCGTGCCATTTCGCGAGAGTCTGGAACTCCGCCGAGTCGAGGCCGCGCTCCCCGGGAAAGCCCACGATCGCGAGCGCTTCGGAGATCGCCCGCGCCCACGCGGAGGGCGGCTGTCCGCCGAAGAGACGCGCCTTGCGGAACTCGGCGAGCGCGGCGAGGCGCTGCGCGAGCACCGGGCAGCCCGCGTCCGCGCGCGCGGTGAGCGCAATCAGCCGCTCGAGCGTCACCGCCGGCTCCGCGCGCTTTCTCAGCCACGCGTCAAGCCGCGCGCGCCGCGCCGCCTCGCTGGTTCCCCCGGCGATGAAGGGCGAGCGCACGAGCCGGCTCGCGCGCTCGAAGTCGATCTCGCGCCCCGCGAGCTCCAGCGCGAGAAGCGCGGCGTTGACGAGCGGGTAGGAGGCGAGCGGCTCGCCGTGGGAGACATTGAAGGGCAGCGTGTCGTGGCGGGCGCCCGGCAGCGCGTAGGCCGGCTCCATGACCGCGCTGAAGACCCTGCGGATAGTGCTCCGGTGCTTGGCCAGCTCGGGCACGACGACGCCGATGCGCGCAGCGCCGTTCGCCTCGAGGCGCGCGCGCGCCCACGCTGCCGCGCGGCGGATCTCCTCGGCGCTGTCCGCGCACGCAAGGCGCAGGCATTCGCCGCCGCCCGGCTCCGGACCCGCGCCCATCACTTCGCACCCGGCCGCCGCCAGCGCCTCGATGAGCGCTGCCTGCTGCGGCATGAGGACGTCGAATCCGTAATGGGCGAGCGATCGCGGCTTGCGGATATCGGAACGCCCAAGCTGCGGCGCGATGAGGTCGGCGAGGCGCGCGCCATCGGTCTGCCGCGCGCGGCGCGTGGCGGCCTCGTGGCGCTGCGCCCATTGCCGGAACGCCTTGCCGTCGTCGTTGAGGGGATCGCGGCCGATCCGGTCCGTCAAGCGCCACGCGTGGGCAAGCCGCCACGCTTCGCGCGCGACCGCGGCCGTCTCGGGAATGGCGAGGAGCGCATCGCCCGCGCCGGAATCCCGGATGACGGACTCCCACAGCGCCTGTTCCTGGGCGGGCGCGAGCAGGACCGGGAGCGCCGCGGCCTCGCCGGAATAGAGCGCGTCGCGGTAGGCGCGCTCGACGAACGCGGAGAGCGGCAGGATATCCGCGGTGGGCCAGGCCGATTTGCCGGCCTCGGCCTGCCGCGCGTCGTACGCGCGCTTCAAATGCGCGGCGAGCCGGCGGTTCGGAGTGATGACCGCGCACCCCGCTTCGATGCGCTGCGCGAGGTCTTGCCGCATGGTTGGGCGCGGCGGGAGGGCGTGTTACGGCCCGCCGCGACTATTTTTCGAGCAGGTGCTCTTTTTCTTTGATCTTCGCCCATTCGTCCGCGTCGGGCGGCGCGGGCTTCTTCTCGATGATGGGCTTCCACGCCTTCGCGAGCTCGGCGTTCGCCTTGGTCCAGTGCTTCTGCTTGTCCGGAACGTCATCCTCGGCGAAGATCGCCTCGACCGGGCATTCCGGGACGCACAGCGTGCAATCGATGCACTCGTCGGGATCGATGACGAGCATGTTGGGACCCTCGCGAAAGCAGTCGACCGGGCACACATCAACGCAATCGGTATACTTGCACTTGATGCAGGTCTCGGTTACGACGTAAGTCATAGTATTCCCTCGGAATTCCCGGAAAACCTTGAAATTGCGCGGAGAGGGCATATCTTAGCAGACGCAATCGGCCCCTGCCGCCGCGCGCACCCGGGATTGGCCCTATGCAAGGCAGGGAAATTTCGCTAGCATTACGGGGCAAGTCTCACTGCCACCCTTCCGTGGCGCTTTCCGATCGACTCCCGAAGGCAGTGTTTTCATGGCTCAGAATATTCATTACGTGACCGACGCGACGTTCGACCCCGAGGTGCTGCAATCGCAGACGCCGGTGCTGGTGGACTACTGGGCGGAGTGGTGCGGTCCGTGCAAGATGATTGCCCCTATTCTCGACGAGGTCGCCCGCGAATACGCCGGGCGCCTGAAGGTCGCGAAGCTGAACATCGACGAGAACCAGTCGACGCCGCCCAAGTACGGCATCCGCGGCATCCCCACCTTGATGCTTTTCAAGAATGGCGCCGTGGAAGCGACCAAGGTCGGCGCCCTGTCCAAATCACAGTTGACCGCCTTTATTGACAGTCATATCTAAAGCCCCGAACCCTCCCCGCAGGCGCCCGGACGACGACCGCCCGGCCCCGCAGCAGGAAACGGCTGTCGCTGTCGTCGACGCCGGCGCCGTTCCTCCCCCTGATCCTCCCGCTGCTTCCGAAAAAGGCCCGCAGTTTATGCATTTATCCGATCTGAAGAACCTCCACGTCGGCGAGCTCCTCGAGATGGCCGTCAAGAACGAGGTCGACGGCGCCAACCGCCTGCGCAAGCAGGAGCTGATCTTCGCGCTGCTCAAGAACCAGGCGAAGCGCGGCGAGAGCATCTACGGCGGCGGGACGCTGGAGGTGCTGCCCGACGGTTTCGGATTCCTGCGCTCGCCCGACACCTCCTACCTCGCGGGCACCGACGACATCTACGTCTCGCCCTCCCAGATCCGCCGCTTCAACCTGCACACCGGCGACACCATCGAGGGCGAGATCCGCACCCCCAAGGACGGCGAGCGCTACTTCGCGCTGGTCAAGGTGGACAAGGTCAACGACGAGCCGCCGGAAGCCTCCAAGCACAAGATCCTGTTCGAGAACCTCACGCCCTATCACCCGACCGAGCACCTGAAGCTCGAGCGCGACATCAAGGCCGAGGAGAACATCACCGGGCGCATCATCGACATCATCGCGCCCATCGGCAAAGGCCAGCGCGGTCTCATCGTGTCCCCGCCCAAGGCCGGCAAGACCGTGCTCATGCAGCATATCGCGCACGCGGTCACCGCCAACCATCCCGCCGTGGTGCTGATCGTGCTGCTGATCGACGAGCGGCCCGAGGAAGTGACCGAGATGATCCGCTCGGTCAAGGGCGAGGTGGTGTCCTC
>DATBMB010000020.1:0-1577 GCA_036555035.1 Burkholderiales bacterium
GCGGAGAACCTCGGGAAGGACTGGATCTTTCTCGAAACGCTCTACCGCATCTACTCCATTTCGGGCTACAACATTGCGCACATCGACGTCACCGCGGCGCTCTGCAAGGAGCACGACATCAGGCACCAGGACGTCGAGCGCGTCGAGGCGGTGGTGAACTGGCTCGAAACGCAGTATCCGAGTCCGGCTTACCCGGTCCGGCGCGAGGACGCACGACCGCCGAAGCCGGGCATGACGCCCTACTTCACGGCCTACGCTGTCGTGAACCGCGGCTTCCCGGTTACGCAGGCCTGGAGCATGAGCAGCGGTCCGCCCGCCGTATCCGACGTCGCGCCGGAGGTTCTCGCCCTCATGCAGCGGACGACGCTCATCCCGTCGCACACGATGACGCTGTTCGGACCGCGCATCACGATCTACATGAAGGACGGCAAGGTCCACACCAAGCAGGGGACCGGCCGCGAGTTCATCTGGGATTTCGAGGAAGAGGGGCGGCGCATACGCGGCGTTATCCCGATGCTCCCGATCCCGGCCGCGCAGTTCGAGGAAATGATCGCGACCTGCCGCGATCTCGACCGCGAGCCGCGCGCGGACAAGCTCGTCACGCTGACGCTGGCGAAGAAATCAAGCGTCCCAGATAGGGCCCGAAGCTAACCCATTCGCCATTACGGAGAACATGCGGCCATGATCACCGACAGCGCAGCACACCGCATCACCGACATCGAGACCCTGGGCAAGCTCTACGGCGTGGCGGCCGGGGCGGCCGTGAACAAGGAGGTCAACTACCTCCACCCGTACTACCAGAAGCTGATCGCGGTCTCGCCCTTCTTCGTGCTCGCCACCGGCGGCCCGGACGGCATGGACGCCTCGCCGCGCGGCGACGCGCCCGGCTTCGTCGTGGTCGAGGACGAGAAGACGTTGCTGATCCCCGACCGGCGCGGCAATAACCGGGTGGACAGCCTG
Source organism: Burkholderiales bacterium (assembly GCA_036555035.1). GTDB lineage: Bacteria > Pseudomonadota > Gammaproteobacteria > Burkholderiales > SG8-41 > SG8-41. Next base: position 961 of record DATBMB010000020.1, read on the forward strand.
AAGAACATCATCGCCAACCCGCGCGTGGCGCTCCTGTTCCTGGTGCCGGGCATCGGCGAGACGCTGCGCGTCAACGGCCGCGCCGAGATCCGCACCGACCCGGAGCTGCTGCAGCGCTTCAGTGTCGAGGGCAAGCTGCCGCGCTCGGTTTTGGTGGTGCGCGTGGACACCGTGTTCTTCCAGTGCGCCCGCGCCATCTTCCGCTCCAACCTCTGGGACCCCGCGCACCACGTCGAGCGCAAGAGCCTGCCCAGCACCGGCAACATCGTCGCCGCCCTGACGCAGGGCAGGTTCGACGACAACGAATACGACAAGGGGCTCTACGAGCGGCTCAAGTCCGGCTTGTACTAATAAGTCCTGGATCCGGGTCGCAATGGAGTTGTGAGGGCGGGAGAGCGGGAGGGCGGAAGGGCCGGAGGGCACGAGAGGGGTCTGTGCGACGCCCCGATTGTCACCGAACCCCCGCGGCAGTCGATCTCAGCAGCTTCCCTCCCAGCGCGCCGGTGTGCTCGCCGTTCCTGAACGCCACTTTGCCGCTGATGATCGTGGCCATGATGCCGCCCGACTTCTGCTTGAGCCTGCACGCTCCGGTCGGCAGGTCGTGCTCGATCGTCGGC
>DATBMB010000103.1:0-20878 GCA_036555035.1 Burkholderiales bacterium
GCGAGGCGGTGGCGGCCGTTCGGCGTCCAGAAGCCTTCCTTCGGTGCGGTGATGGCGATCACGGGATCGAGGAAGAGGCCCGTCTTGTCGAGGACGCCTGCGAGCTTCTTGTGGTGCGCCTCGGACAGATCGCGTTGGAAGGGGGTGGGCTCCACCTTGTCGATTGGCAGGGAGGCGAAAACAAGCGGATGGCCCCCTAGCGGCTCGCGGTAGGCGCCGAGCACTATGCCGCCCTCCTGCTCGATACGGCGCCTCAACGCATCGATCTCGGACGAAGGAGCGTCGAGCCGGCAGGCCTGCGGCTCGATGCCGCGCGAGCGCGCCACCGCCTTCTTGGGGGCGCGCTTCGCCGGCGCGCGCTTGCGGCCGGTTGCGGGTCGGGGCTTCGCCATGACGGCCTCCTGGATCGAGGCCGATTCTGCGCCTAAGCCTGTCATCGTTCAATCCGCGCCGTGCGTTATGCTTGGCCAGGGAGACATGTGTGAAGCGTGAACTTGCGATCCGCCTGGCGATGCTCGTGGCCCTCGTCGCGGCCCTGGCTGCGTGCGGCGTGCAGGTTCCGAGAGCCTGGGAGCCGCTACTCGAGGAGGTAAGGGCCTTCGAGCAGCGGATCGGCTTCCAGAAGACCGCCACCTTCGTCGAGTTCTCCGAGGAGCAGGGGCGGGTTCCCTTCTGCGGCCACGTCTCCCCGTTCTACCTCCCGTATTCCTACGAGGATCCGGAAATCCACTGGCGCAGCGTGAAGTCGGAGCGCGAATGCCGGGCGAATGCCGACGGCGCCGACGTCTATTTCGGCAGCGTGGAGGTGCTGGGCGAGTCCGGCGCGGCGGTAAGCCCGGAAGTGCTTGCGGCCCGGCTGCAGCGCTTTCTCTATCTCGTCTTTCACGAGGACTGCCACGAGCAGTACGATCTTCCGTACGGATTCGAGGAAGCCCTCTGCAACCTGATCGCATACAAGGCGATGGAGCAGTTCAGCCAGGAAAAATACGGACCCAAAACCCGCGAGCACCTGGCAATCGCGCGCTACACCAGCGTGGAGGCCAAACGGACCCACACCGTCAAGGCGCTCTACGAGCAGCTCGCGGGACACTACGCGCGCTACGAGCGCAAGGACCTGTCAGCGGAGGCGCTAATGAAGGAACGCAAATTCGTCTTCAGCAAGGCGGAGCGCGCGCTGGCGTGGCGGCGGGGGTCGCTCAACAACGTGGGCATCGCAAACGAAATGACCTACAGCCGCCATTACCCCTTGTGCGAGCGGGTGTACGAAGCGCTCGGGCGCGACCTCGCGCGCACCGTGACGTTCTTCCGGCGCGTGGACGCAAGAAAGCCGACGCCGGCCGCGGTGATGAAGAAGCACAAGATCGCGAACAACGACGGCGTGGAATTCATCCGCGCCTACGAGGCCGAGATCGTGCGAATAGTCGAAGCAGCCTGCAAGGATTGTCGCAGCAAATCAGATCGTTAGCTATACCGCCCCACCCGTAAGTCATCCGTTAGCCTCCAGTAAGCGATCCGCAAGTGCCCCCGGCGCACGATTGGCGCCGTGAGCAGCGGGACCGTCGATTTGCCGTATGCGACGCCCCCCGCCACGACGAATCGGAGGGGACACCATGCGTATCGAATCTCGATTCCTGGCGCGATTGGCTGCAGGGTTTCTGCTGGCGGCGCTGGCTGCCTGCGGTGGTGGCGGGGACAACAACCCGCCGTCCTCGAACTCGTCCCCGCCCCCGGATGTTTCGGGCGTATGGGCCGGCACCTGGACCGGAAGCAATACCGCACAGGGAGTGGTGACGGGTACGTGGGAGGCGGAACTCTCCCAATCCCCATCGGGTGTAACCGGAACCGCCACGCTCCGCGGCGATGTCGACTGCATCGACGGCGCGGTCGAGGGGTCGGCCGGATCGAACAACGTCGTGATGGGGACGCTCGATCGTCCGCCCTGCTTTCAAAATTCCTGGACGTTGACCGCGGTCGATACCACCAGCGGAAACGCCGGCGGCACCTGGACGCAGCCGGGGCAGCAGGGCCAGGGAACGTTTACGGGGGTCCGGATCGCGAAGCCGGGAGGGCCGCGCATACGCTTCGTGAACCCGCCGGCGGGAACGCCCAATGCGCTGGTGACGATCGTCGGCTCGAATCTCGGCGCCCTTCCAGCGGACAACGCGATCACCTTCAACGGCTCGGCGGCCGAGACGCTGGCGGCAAGCAATGTCGCGCTGACCGCGCGCGTGCCGGCAGGAGCAACGAGCGGTCCGGTGCGCGTGACCACGGCGCAGGGGCTCGCCATCAGTCCGCTGCACTTCAACCGCAACGCGTCGTTTCCGGAACCGGTGGTTACCGCGACCATTGCGACCGCGTTGGTGCCGGAGGGCGTCACGTTCAGCCCCGACGGACGCAAGGCCTACGTTGCGACCCGCTCGGCCCTGGTGTCTCTGATCAACACCGCGAACAACTTCGTGCTCGGCTCTCCGGGCACGGGAGAGCAGGCGCACTCGATCGTCGCCGGACCGTCCGGACGATGGGTGTACGTCTCCAGCGGGTCGTCCGGCATCTCCGTGCTCGACGCCGCCACCGCGACGAAGACTGACGTGATCCCCGTCGTGGTGAACGGCATCAAGATCAATGCGGGAGGCGGACCGACGCTCAATCCGCAGGGACTCGCAGTCAGCATGGATGGGCGGCACCTCTTTGTTTCGGACAATCAGGACGGCGGGGCGGTCGCGGTCATCGACGTCGCGACCAGGACCGCGGTGGCAAGCTTCGCGCTCGGCCCGGGCTGGACGCCGCTGGGGATCGCCGTCAATCCGGATGGGCAGCGCGCGTACTTCGCGTTCGCAGACGGAACCGCTTCCAACCTCGACGTCGTCAGGGTCTTCGACACGGTCAAGATGGTGCCCACGGCGACCAGCATTGCGGTCGGAGCGCGCCCGACCGGGATCGCGGTGACGCCCGATGGCGCGAAGGTCTATGTTTCCGACTACCTGGGCAATTCGGTCACGGTGATCGACGCCGTCACCAACCAGGTGAAGACCACCATCGCGGTCGGAACGCGCCCGGCCGGCATCGCAGTCAGCCCCGACAACAGCCGCGTCTACGTAGTCAACAACGGGAGCAATTCGGTAAGCGTGATCGGCGTCGTGAGTGACCTGGTCCTCGCTCCGGTTGCCGTGGGAAGTGCGCCCGAGAGCATCGCCATCAGCCCCGACGGGGCGCGCGCCTACGTCACCAACGCCGGCGGCCACAGCGTCACGGAGCTCGACGGACCCATGACCCTGACGATTGCGAAGTCGGGTTCCGGCATCGGCACCGTGACCTCGGCCCCGTCGGGCATCGTGTGCGGCGCCACGTGCCAGGCTCCATTCGCCGTGAACACCGTGGTGAACCTGTCGGCCATGCCGGCCGGCGGCTCGTTCTTTTCGGGGTGGTCAGGCAATTGCGCCGGCGGCGTAGCGACGATGAACGCCAACAAGACCTGCACCGCTACCTTTACCGCGGCGGCGCCTCCCAGCCGCAGCGGTGGAGGCAGCACAAGCTGCACCCAGGCGAATCCCTGCACCTGCTTCGTTGCAACAGCGGCCTATGGAAGCACGATGGCGAGCGAGGTCGTGGCGCTGCGCCGATTCCGCGACGACCACCTCATGAAGAGCGAAGCAGGGCGTTCGTTCGTGCAGGCGTATTACCGCTACTCGCCCGCGATTGCGGACTACATCCGCGAGCGGGACTGGCTGCGCGCGGTGGTGAGAGGAGCGTTGTGGCCGGTGGTGAGCCTCGTCAAGCTCATCGCACCTTGACGATGCCCTCGGGCGCGGGCTTGGCGGGCATGCGGATCTCCTGAACGGCGCCGCCGCGGCTGATCACCACACCGTTGCCGCGCACTTCCGCGAGCGTGACGCCGGCGGCGATCTCCTCGCCCGCGCGCAGCGCGAGCGGCGGACGGCCGTCCACCGCGAGCAGCGCGACGCCCTTGCCTTGCTTGCCCTGCGCAATCACGCCGACGAGCTTGATGTCGGCTCCGTCGGCGCCCGGCACCGCTCCGAAGAGATAAGCGATCGGCGCGACCTCGGCCGCCTGGGTGCGCGGTGCGGAGTCGCCCCCGATGACCGGGCGCACCGGCTCGGAGGGCGTGCGCCGCGCGCTGAATTCCAGCACCCATGCCGTGACCGTCACCGCGAGCGCGATCACCAGCATGAACGTGCACGCGCGCGCGAGGCTCTGTGCGGGCAATCCCATCCGCCGCCACGGCCGATCACGCAGCCTCGAAACGAGACGATTCATCGGGAATCAATCATAATACGAAGCGGACACCCGCGCTTCGGACATTCACGCATGATCGAAGGATTGACCTACGACATTGGCCGCTGCGCGCGGCGGCTGCGCGGCTTCACGCTGGTCGAGATCATGGTCGTCGTCGTCATTCTCGGCATCCTCGCCGTGCTGATCGTGCCGCGCGTGGTCGGCCGCACCGACGAGGCGCGCACCGTGGCGGCGAAGCAGGACGTCGCGGCGATCATGCAGGCGTTGAAGCTCTATCGCCTCGACAACGGGCGCTATCCGACCACGGAGCAGGGCATCGCCGCGCTCGTGACCAAGCCGCAGGGCGATCCGGTCCCGAAGAACTGGCAGAAATACCTCGACCGGGTCCCCAAGGATCCGTGGGGCAACACCTATCAATATCTCAATCCCGGCGTGCGCGGCGAGATCGACGTCTTCTCCCTCGGCGCCGACACCCAGCCGGGCGGCAGCGGGGCGGACGCCGACGTCGGCTCCTGGGACCTGTAGGTTTTGCGCGCCTGCATGCGCCGCGGCGGCTTCACCCTGATCGAGCTCCTGGTCGTGATCGCCCTGCTCGGCATCGCCGCGGCCGTGGTGGCGCTGTCGGTGTCGGCGAGCGATTCCCGGCTGCTGCGCGAGGAAACCGCGCGCCTGGGCGCGCTCTTTCGAATCGCGCAGGACGAGGCGCGGATCACGGGGAGGACGCTCGTGTGGGAGGCCGATTCCGCGGGCTACCGCTTCCGGCCGCTCGACACGGAGGCGGCGGGCGACTGGAATGATGACGTCCTGCGCCGGCGGGCGTGGCCGTTCGAGGTGCGCAGCATCGAGGGCGGGCGCATCGTGTTCGGGCGCGAGCCGCTGCTCGATCCGGCGACGCTTACCATCACAACTGCCCAGACCGAGACGCGGCTCGTGCTCGATGCGCTCGGCAATCTGGCGCCCGCCGAATGAGACCTCTGCGCGCTCACGGCTTCACGTTGATCGAAGTGCTGGTGGCGCTCGCGATCGTCGCCGTGGCACTCCTCGCCGGCCTGCGCGCGGTGGGCACGATGGCGCAGACGGGCGCCGAGCTGAAGCTGCGGCTGCTGGCACAAGTCGCCGCCGAGAATCGCATCGCTGAGCTGCGCGCCGCGCGCGCGTTTCCCGGCGTCGGCAGCCGCACCGTCGAGTGCCCGCAGGGCGGCGTGCCGCTCGAATGCGTCGAGGAAGCGAAGGCAACGCCCAATCCCCTGTTCCGCCGCATCGAGGTGCGCGTCTACGCGGGAGCCGGCCGCGACCACGTGCTCGCCGAGCTGATCGGCATCCTGCCGCGCGAGAGTTGAGGCTATGCGCCGAGCGCGGAGGACAATGGGGTTCACGCTGGTCGAGATGCTGGTCGCGATCGCGCTCCTCGGGCTGCTCGGGGTCATCTCCTGGCGCGGCCTCGATTACGTCGCCAACCAGCGCAGCCGCATCGACCGCGACACCGAGGAGCTCTCGCGCGTGCTGCGCGTGCTTTCGCAGCTCGAGCGCGACATCGCACAGCGCGCGGCCGATACGATGCTGCCCCCGCCCTCCGCGCCGGGCCCGTTGCCGGTTGCGATCACGGTCGAATCCACCGGAGACGGCACCGTCGCGCTCGAGATCGTGCGCATTGCTCCGCGAGCGGGCGGGCCGGCACGCGCGCAGCGCATCGTCTATCGCATCGCCGACGCGGTGCTGACGCGCGCCGCCTCGCCTGCCGGAACCGGCCTGCCGGTCGCGCAGGCGACCGACGCGGTGAACCTGCTACCCGGTGCCCGGCGGCTCGCGGTGCGCGTCTATTCGGGCGGCTTCTGGTCCGAGGCGGGTGAGGGGAAGGCGGGCGTACAGCCGCCTGCCCGCGCCACCGGGCTCGAGGTGGCGATCGAGGCCGCCGACGGGGCACGCTACGTGCGGGTGTTCGCGTTATGAGGCCCGGAGCGCAGCGCGGGGCGGCGGTGGTGATGGCGATGCTCGTCGTCGCGGTGACGGCGACGCTCGTCGCGGGCGCGTTCTGGCGCCAGAGCGTGATCGCGCGCCAGGCGGAGAACGAGCTTTCCTTTGCGCAGGCGAAATGGCTGATCCGCGGTGCCATCGACTGGGCCGGCATCATCCTGCGGGAGGACGCGCGCACCTCCAGCGTGGACCATATCGGCGAGCCGTGGGCGGTGCCGCTCGCCGACACGCATCTCAACCCGGAGGACGGGCGCGACCCGGTCTACCTCGCGGGCGGCATCCAGGACGAACAGGCGAAATTCAACCTGCGCAATCTCGTGGGGCCGAAGGGCGTGGATCCCCGCGAGGTTGCGGTCTTGCGCCGCCTGCTCGCGCTGGTCGGAGCCAGCGAAACGCTCGCTGATCCGATGGCCGAGCGCGTGTTCGCCGCGGTGCCGGGCGAGGGCGGGCGCAGGCAGGCGACGCTCGGGCTCGGCTCGATCGACGACCTTCTCGACGTCAAGGCGGTGAGCGCGGCTGCCCTCGAGCGGCTGCGCCCGTTCGTCACGGTGCTGCCGCAGCCGACGCCGGTCAACGCCAATACCGCTTCGGCGGAAGTGCTGGCGGCGCGCTTCGAGAACCTCGCGCTCGCCGATGCCAGGCGCCTCGTCGCGAGCCGCGACCGCACCTACTTCAAGGACCGGACGGATGTCCTCTCCCGGATTCCGCAGCTGAAGCTCCAGGCAACCGATACGGAAATCGCAACGGCCACCCGGTTCTTCGCCGTGGACGGGACGGTGAGCTACCAGCGCGCGCGGCTGCGCACGCAGGCGCTGCTCCGGCGCGAAGCGGGCCGCGTGGAAGCGGTGTGGCTGCGGGAGGCGGTATGAAGGCCCTGCGCGTGAGGCTCCCTCCGCTCGGCGAGCTCGGCGCCGATTCCGCGCTCGATTTCGAGATCATCGACGGCGATCGCCGCGTGCTCGAGCGCGGCATCGCGGTACCGGCGGCGCTGCCGCGACTCCCGCGCGTGGAGCTGATCATCGCGTCCCCCGATGTATTGCTGCTCGACGTGGCGCTCCCGCGGCTGTCGGGGGCGCGGCTCCGCGCGGCGCTGCCCGGGCTTGCCGAGCCGATGCTGCTCGGAGACATCGAGCAGGCGTTTGTCGTGGCCGGCCGGCCCGATGGCGCGGGGCGCGCGACGCTCGCGGTGCTCGATCGCGCGCTGCTGCGGCGCGCGCTCGAGCTCCTGGCGCGCCTCGGGATTGCGCCCGCCAGCGCGGTTCCGGAGCCGCTCGCGTTTGCCGCGGAGCCGGGAACCTGGCGGCTGAGAATTGGCACCTCCTACGCAAGCCTTCGCATGGGCGAGCGGCTCGGCATCGCGTGTGCTTCTACCCGGGGGGCAGATCCGCCGGTGGAGCTGCGGCTCGCGCTCGAGCAGGCAGGCGCGGCGCGGCCCCAGGCAATCGAGGTCGAGGGCGAGTGCGACAGCGCCGCCTGGAGCGCGGCGCTCGGCGTGAACGTCACCACGATCAGCCCGGACCGCAGCCGTGCCGCGCCGGTCGCGCTGGAGTTGCTGCAATACGAGTTCGGGCCGCGCATGGTCGACTGGCGCGCCTGGCGCCTGCCCGCGGCGCTTGCCGCCGCGCTTGCGCTCGCGTGGATCGCCGGACTCAATGTGGATGCGTGGCTCAAGCTGCGCGAGGAGCGGCAACTGCGCGCCCAGATGAACACGGCGTTTCGTGACGCGTTTCCCAAGGTGCCGGTCGTGCTCGATCCGCTGGCGCAGATGCGGCGTGGTCTCGCGGACATGCGGGCCGGGGCCGGAACCGGGGACACCGGGGATTTCCTGCCGCTTGCCGCGGTTTTCGCGCGGGCCGCGCAGGTGGATGCCGAGTCGGTGCGGCAGATGGAGTATCGCGACCGGTCACTGCTGGTGCGCTTCGAGCCGCGGGCGGTGGACTCGGCGGCGAAGCGCGATGTACTCGTCACGCGCCTCGCGAAGGCGGGTCTCACGGCACGGTTTTCCGATTCGGTGCTCAACGTGCGCAAGGGGGGCCCGTGAGCGCAAGGCTGCGCGCCTGGTGGCTCGGGCTCGGCCGGCGCGAGCGCGTGATGACCGCCGCCGCCGGCGCATTCGCGCTGCTCGCCATCCTCTATCTCGTCGCCCTCGAGCCGGCGTGGAAGGCGCGGGCGCGCCTTGCGACGGATCTGCCGCGCCTGCGCGAGCAAGCCGCCGAGGTCGATGCGCTCGCGCAGGAAGCAAAGCGGCTGGCAAGCCGCGGCGTCGCGGCGGATTCGGCGGGGGCGGCGCGCGTAGCGCTCGAGCAGGGCCTCGCGCGCGCCAGCCTGGGCGGGGTGCGCGTCGCAGTGCTCGATGAGCGCCGTCTCACTGTCAGCGCGACCGGGGTACCCGTGACCCAATGGCTTGCCTGGGCGGAGGAGGCTGCGCGCGAGTCGCGGCTGCGCATCGCCGTCGTCCGGATCTCGCGCACTCCCGTCCGCGCCGTGGTCGACGCCGAAGCCACCTTCGAGATAGCGGCACGGCCCTGATGCGGCTTTCGACAACCGGCTACGGGGTCAGCCTCGTCCTCCTTGCCGTCCTCGCGGCCGCGGTGACCGCCGCGGTGCGCGCGCCTGCGGCCTGGGTCGGCGATTCGCTCGAGTCCCGCAGCCGGCTGCGCCTCATCGATGCGCGCGGCACGGTGTGGAATGGCTCCGCGATGCTCGGGGTGAGCGACGGCCGGCAGGTGCTGCTCGTTCCGGGACGCCTGTCGTGGAGAATCGGGCTCGCAGCGATCGGCTCCGGGCGCGTGACGGCAGAGATCGCGCATCCCGCTGTTCCCGCGCCGCTCGCGCTCACGGTGGCGCCGCGATCGATCGCGATGAAGGCCGGACAATCCGAGCTGCCGGCGGCGCTGCTCGTGGCGCTCGGCACGCCGTTCAACACGGTGCGGCCCGGGGGCGCTCTCAACCTGCGCTGGACCGACCTCGAGTTCGGGAGTGGCACGCTCTCGGGCGGCCTCCAGATCGAGTGGCGCGAGGCGCAATCGGCGTTGTCCCCGGTCGCGCCGCTGGGAAGCTACCGGTTGCAAATCACCGGTTCCGGCGAAACGGCGCGAATCCAGCTCGACACATTGCGGGGGCCGCTGCGGCTGCAGGGCGGCGGTACGGTGAAAGGAGGGCGCATCAGCTTCAAGGGGGTCGCCTCGGCCGATGCGGAGATGCGCCCCGCGTTGATCGGGCTGATCAGCGTGCTCGGGCGCAGGGTCGGGGATGAGGCGATATTGGCGCTGGAAATTTGATTGAAATGAAAGACATAGATACTGGTTTTGGTGTGGACGCCACACCCCGTCCGGATGTGCGCCTTTGGCCTTCGCGGAGAGCCTGCCTTTGGAGCATACTACGCATCCCGCCGCCGAAACTCTGGGGAAATGAAGGACATGCCTTTGGGAGTTCGAGTGATTACGCAGGATCTGGCCGGTGCGCCCGCAAGCCGTTCGCGGGGCGGTTGGCTGCACCTGCGCCTCGCAACTCTGCTCCTGGCGCTGGCGTTGTGCGCGGGCGCCGCGGCGCAGGAACGCGTCACGCTCAATTTCGTAAATACCGAGATCGAAGCCGTGGTGCGGGCGGTTGCCCAGTTCACCGGCAAGGTCTTCATCGTCGATCCGCGCGTAAAAGGCACGCTCACCCTTACGATCGAGCAGCCGCTCTCGCCTGAGCAGGCGCTCGCGGCGTTGAGCGCGGCGCTGCGCCTGCAGGGCGTCGTCATGGTCGAATCGGGCGGGGTCGTGCGCGTGGTTCCCGAGGCCGACGCCAAGCTCCAGGGCGGAGCGGTGCAGTTCGGGCCGCCGACCGGCCGCGGAGACGAGCTGGTGACGCAGGTCTTCCGGCTGAACTATGCCGCGGCGGCGAGCGTCGTCCAGGTGCTGCGGCCGCTGATCGCGCCGAACAACACCATCACTGCCTACCCGGCCAACAACACCATCGTCGTCACCGACTTCTCGGAGAACGTTCGCCGCATCGCGCGCATCATCGCCGCGGTCGACACGCCCGCCGGCAGCGAGATCGACATCGTGCGGCTGCAGCACGCGATCGCGAGCGATCTTGCCGTCCTGCTCGGCAAGATGCTCGACGCCGCGGCGCAGGGACTGGATCCGTCGCAGCGGGTGACGATACTGGCGGAGCCGACCAGCAACTCGCTCCTCATCCGGTCCGCCAGCTCGGCACGGGCGAGCCTCGTGCGCACGCTGATCGAGAAGCTCGACCAGCCTTCCGCGGTGCCGGGCAACATCCACGTCGTCTACCTGAAGAACGCCGAGGCGACTCGGCTTGCGCGGACGCTGCTCGGCGTCGGTGGAGGCGATCAGCCGACCGGGTTGTCGCAGTCGACTACGCCGACGACGTTCCAGCAGGCCGCGCGCCCGGCGGGCACGCCGGCGCCGGCGCAGTTGCCCGGCGCGCCGACCCCGATGCCACCGAGCGCAACCGCGGCGCCGGTTTCCGGGCAGCTCGGCGGCGCGCTGATCCAGGCCGATCCCACGACGAACACCCTCATCATCACCGCGCCCGATGCGGTCTACCGGCAGCTGCGCGCGGTCATCGACAAGCTCGATGTGCGCCGCGCGCAGGTCTTCATCGAGAGCCTGATCGTCGAGGTGACGGGCGACCAGGCGGCGGAGTTCGGCATCCAGTGGCAGACCGGCTCGGGCAGCGCCGCCGCGGGCGGGGATACCGGGGCGGTCGGCGGCACCAACTTCGGCGGCGTCGGCCAGAACATCATCGGGGTCGCGACCAACCCGGGCACGGTGGGCACGGGATTGAACATCGGCATCGCGAAGGGCCAGATCACCCTGGCCGGCATCGGCACGATCACCAACCTGCAGTTCCTCGCGCGCGCGCTGGAGCAGACCTCCCGCGCGAACATTCTCTCCACGCCGAACCTCCTCACGCTGGACAACGAGGAGGCGCGCATCATCGTCGGCCAGAATGTGCCCTTCATCACCGGGCAGTTCACCACGGCCGCATCGGCGACCGTCAACCCCTTCCAGACCATCGAGCGCCGCGACGTCGGTCTCACGCTCCGGGTCCGCCCGCAGATCAGCGAAGGCGGCGCGATCAAGCTGGTAATCTACCAGGAGGTGTCGAGCGTCGCGGCACCCTCCGCCGCCGGTCCCATCACCAACATGCGCGCGATCGAGACCAACGTGCTGGTGGACGACGGCTCGATCGTCGTGCTCGGCGGGCTGGTGCAGGACAGCGTGACCAGCAGCGTGGAGAAGGTGCCCATCCTCGGCGACATTCCGCTGCTCGGGCATCTCTTCCGCTTCGAGTCGCGCAAGCAGCAGAAAACCAACCTGATGGTGTTCCTGCGCCCCTTCGTCGTGCGCGACGAGGCCGCGGCCCGTACGCTGGTGATCGACCGCTACGACCAGATGCGCAAGCTCGAGGAAAGCACCAAGCAGGAGCCGCATCCGATCCTTCCCGAGTACGAGACTCCGGTGATGCCGCCACTCGGCACGGACGCGAAATCCGCCGACCCACCCGCGAAGCCCGCCCCGTAACGCGAGCCCCGCGGCGCGCGGCTCCGGCTGCCATGAAGCATCTCATTCCCTACGCGTACGCCAAGGCGCACTCCGTGCTGCCCGCAGCGGAGCGCGACGGGCGGCTCGAGCTTTGGGTCACGGCCGCAACACCGCCGGCTGCCGTGATGGAGGCGCGGCGGGCGCTCGCGCGCGACGTCGCGCCGGTGATGGTGGATGCCGGTCAGTTCGAGGCGAGCCTGCGCGCCGCGTACGCCGAGACCGAGGGGGAAGCCGCAAGCATCGTGGGGGAGGTCGAAGGCAAGGTGGATCTCGGGCGCCTGATGCAGGACATACCCGAGATCGAGGACCTGCTCGAGGCGCGCGACGACGCTCCCATCATCCGGATGCTCAACGCGCTGCTGTCGCAGGCGGTCCGCGAAGGCGCCTCCGACATCCACGTCGAGCCCTTCGAAACTTACTCCGTCGTGCGCTACCGCGTGGACGGCACACTGCGCGATATCGTGCGTCCACGTCGCGCGCTGCACGCGGCACTCGTCTCGCGCATCAAGATCATGGCGAACCTCGACATCGCCGAGAAGCGGCTGCCGCAGGACGGCCGCATCATGCTGCGCCTGGGCGGGCGGCCCGTGGACGTGCGCGTCTCGACGCTCCCCACGGGGCACGGGGAGCGCGTGGTGCTGCGGCTGCTCGACAAGGAGCGCGGGCGGCTCGAGCCCGAGAAGCTCGGCATGGCGCCCGACACGCTCGCCGCTCTCGGCCGGCTGGTGAAGCAGCCGCACGGCATCGTGCTCGTCACCGGCCCCACCGGCAGCGGCAAGACGACGACGCTCTACGCCATGCTCTCCCGCCTCGATGCCGCCACCACCAACATCACGACCGTCGAGGACCCGATCGAGTACGACCTCCAGGGCATCGCCCAGACGCAGGTCAACCCGCGCATCGACATGACCTTTGCCCGCGCGCTGCGCGCGATCCTGCGCCAGGATCCGGACGTCATCATGATCGGTGAGATCCGCGACCTGGAAACGGCACAGATCGCCGTGCAGGCCTCGCTCACCGGGCATCTGGTGCTGGCGACGCTCCATACCAACGACTCGGCCTCCGCAGTGACGCGGCTCCTCGACATGGGAATCGAACCCTTTTTGCTTTCGTCCTCGATCCTCGGCATCCTCGCCCAGCGGCTGCTGCGCAAGCTCTGCCCCGAGTGCCGCCGGCAGGAGGGCGGGCACTGGCGCGCGGTCGGCTGCCCGAGCTGCGGGCAGGTGGGCTACGTGGGACGCACCGGCATCTACGAGCTGATGGAGATCGACGATGCGCTGCGCGCCGCGATTCATGCCCGCGAGAACGAGCAAAGGCTGCGGCTGCTTGCGCGTGCGCAGGGCTTCCGGACGCTGCACGAGGACGGCGCCCGCTGGGTCGAGTCGGGCGTCACCTCCCTCGAGGAGCTGCTGCGGGTCACCCGCGAGCAATGATCGGGCGCCGACCGTTCCGCCGGCTCCCGATTCTGGTAGATTCCGCTTGAATCCATGGCGTCGTTCCGCTTCGAGGCTTCCAACGCCGCCGGGCGCGTCGAGCAGGGCCTGATCGAGGCCGACAGCGCGCGCTCGGCACGCACCACGCTGCGCGCGCGGGGCCTCGTCCCGCTGGCGGTGGATGCCGTTGCATCGGGGCGGGGCGCGAGCGCGACGCCGTTCCGGCGGCGCAGGTTCTCCGAGTCCGAGCTCGCGCTCGCGACGCGCCAGCTCTCCACGCTCCTCGCCGCACGGCTGCCGCTTGCGACCGCGCTTGCCGCGACTATCGAGGGGGCGGAGCACCCGGCGGTGCGCGAGGTGCTCGCCGCGGTGCGCAGCGAAGTGGTCGCCGGCCATCGCCTCGCCGACGCGTTCGCCCAGTTTCCGCTGGAGTTCCCCGAGGTCTATCGCGCGACGGTGGCCGCGGGCGAGGAATCGGGCGACCTCGCGCAGGTGATGGAGCGGCTCTCCGACTACATCGAGGAGCGCCAGGCGCTGCGCAGCCGGATCCTCGCCGCCTTTGTCTACCCCGCGGTGGTGACGGTGGTGGCAGTGGCGATCGTCATCTTCCTCATGGCCTACGTGGTGCCGCAGGTGGTGGAAGTATTCAAGCAGACGCGCCAGGTCCTGCCCTGGCCCACGCGGGCGCTGCTGACGACGAGCGAGATCCTGCGCACCGGGGGCCTGTGGATCGCGCTCGGCCTGGTGGTTGGGGGCGTGGCGCTGCGCCGGTGGCTTGCCCGTCCCGGGCCGAAAGCGGCGTGGGACGCGCTCGCATTGCGGTTGCCCGTGGTGGGGCGCATGCTGCGCGCGGTCAACACGGCACGGTTTGCCGCGACGCTCGCAATTCTCACCGCGGCCGGCGTGCCCCTGCTGCGCGCGCTCGAGGCGGCGCGCGCGACGCTCGCCAACACGGTGCTCGCGCGGGCGGTCTCGGACGCCATATCCGCGGTGCGCGAGGGCAGCACGCTTGCGCGTGCACTCGGCGCGGCGAAAGTATTCCCGCCCATGCTCGTGCACCTCGCGGCGAGCGGGGAGGCGACCGGCGAGCTCGCCCCGATGCTCGAGCGCGCGGCCGCCAATCTCGCGCGCGAGGTGGAGCGGCGCGCGCTGCTCCTCACCACGCTACTCGACCCGCTGCTGATCCTCACGATGGGTGTGCTGGTACTGGGCATCGTGCTCGCGGTCCTAATGCCTATCATGGAGATCAATCAACTCGTACGCTAGAACCAGCCGGCGGGAGCGTCGGTCTCAATCATGTGGGGCCGGAATGTTTGTGACTTCCGGCCTGTTTGCTTTCAAAGGGGGACGATTGTCGTGATTTGGAGACGCATCGTGCTAAAGCGCGTTGAGGCGTTGTTTCCGCTGGTGCTTGTCATGGCGCTCGCAGGCTGTCCCGGCGGAAACGACACCGTGGGAACGTCCATGCCGTCAGCGCCGCACCCTGCGGTGGGGCTTGGCCTCCAAACGGTCGTCAGCATGGGCCTGTCCTTTCCGGTATTTGCGACCGCGCCGCGCAATGACCCGAGTCCCGTTCCGCGACTGTTCATATTGGAGAAAGGGGGCGTCATCAGGATTTTCCGCCTCGACATCCTGCAGCTGCTCCCGACGCCCTTCCTGACCGTGACCGGGATGTCGGACGCGGGAGAGCAAGGCCTGCTCGGGCTGGCTTTCCATCCGAATTTCCCGGCGAACGGCGTTTTCTATGTCTACGTGAATAACACGATCGGCGATAGTGAGATTCGCCGCTACACGGTTTCGGCTGACCCGAACGTGGCCAATCCTGCAAGCACGCTAATCATTACGATCAGCCAACTGTTGCCCGACGGAATGACGCGGTTCACGAATCACAAGGCCGGTTGGATCGACTTCGGACCTGACGGCTTTCTTTACGTGGCGCTTGGGGACGGGGGCGGTGGCGGTGACCTCCAGAATGTCGCGCAGAATAAAGACATACTGCTTGGCAAGATGCTCCGGCTGAACGTGGACATTGCAGATCCCGGGCGAAACTATTCGATTCCCGCCGGCAACCCGTTCGCAGGAGCTGTAGCCGGTGCCGACGAAATCTGGTCCCTGGGTCTGCGCAACCCGTGGCGCGCGAGCTTCGACCGCACGACCGGGGATCTTTATATCGCCGACGTCGGCCAAGGCGCACGGGAAGAGGTCAACGTTGCCACCGCTGCGAGTGGCGGGGGCAATGGCGCGAACTACGGATGGAAGATCATGGAAGGTACGCTCTGTTTTTCTCCCGCGTCGGGTTGCAACATGACCGGCCTCGTTCAGCCTGTGGTGGACTATGCCCATCCCCCACTCGGAAGTGGGTGCTCGATCACCGGCGGCTACGTCTATCGCGGCAGCGTTATTCCGGCGCTCCAAGGGACCTATTTCTACGCCGACTATTGCGAGGGCTTTGTCCGGAGTTTCAGATTCGTCAATGGTGCAGGGGCTACTGAACAAGCCGATTGGCCCACGCTCGACCCCAACGAGAACATCACAAGCTTCGGGGAGGATCAGGCGGGCGAACTCTATATTGTGACTCAGCAAGGCCGCATCTATCGCATCGCACCGAACTGATCGCGCGGGTCTAGCCTGAACGCAACAGGGCGACGCGCGACCGGCGTGACGGAGTTCACGCCGCGACGTCATACCGTTTTTCATCCGGAACGCGATCTCGTATCATGCGTTTCCGACGATGAATCTCTCCGACCCCATCATTGCCGCCGCATTGATCGGCGCCGCCGGCACGGTGCTGACGGCGCTCGTGCAGCTTCGCATGTCCTGGCGCAGGGAGCTGAAGGAGCGCGAGCGCGGGCAACCCATCACCAGGAAGACCCGGCGCGGGCCGGTGATCGCCGTCTTCGTGCTGATGGTCGCGGCGGGCGCGGGCGGATTCTTTCTCTCGCAGTATGTGATCTCGCTGCGCGAGGAGGACCGGGACACGCTGCGCGCGGAGCTGCAGACCCAGCTCGCCGAGATCAGCGCCAGCGCCTCGCGGCTGGAGGAAGCCCGGCTGTACGAGCGCGAGGAAGTCGAGGCCAGCGCACTGCGAGCCGAGGCCGCGCGCCGGGGCGAGGAGGGTGCTGCAGCGAGCGCCATGGTGGGGCCGTGCAAGCTGGAAGGCGCCGCAGCAGCGGGATCCAGGTCGTGTGGCGAGCAAAGCGCGGTGCGTGTCGCGGTGTGCGTGCGGGTCCCCGCGGCGGCAACCGTCAGGGAGGTCCTGCTCTACACCCGGCTCGAGGATTCCCAGCAGCCCTGGGCGGAGGCCCGCGTGCAGGCGGGCCAGGATGCGGGCCAGGCGAAGTTCGTCGAGAAATTCTTCGAGCGCCCCGAGGGCGACGCGGCGAAGCAGGTGTGCCAGGGCTTCGTCAACTGGAGCGCCGACAAGGCGCGCCAGGCGAGGATACTTGTCAAGTACGCCTTCTAGGCCGGGCGCGGGGAGCTCGCGAGCACCAGCGCGAGCGCCAATGCACCCGGAAGCGCTTGTACCCAGAGTATCCGGCGGCTGACCGTCAACGCACCGAACACGCCCGCCACCACGACGCAGCCGAGGAAGAAGAGCTTGATCGGGTCTCCGGCGCTGCCAAAGCCGAGGCCCCAGAGCAGTCCGGCGGCGAGGAAGCCGTTGTAGAGGCCCTGGTTGGCGGCGAGCGCCCGCGAGGCCTTCGCGAACTCGGGCGTCAGCCGGAAGATCCGCAGCCCCAGCGGCTCCTCCCAGTAGAACATCTCCAGGACCATGAAGCCGGCGTGCTGCAGCGCCACCAGCGCGACGGCGACGTCCGCGAGGACGTTCATGGATCAGCGCCCGGCGACGAGACTGACCTCCACGCGGCGGTCGCGCTGCAGGCACTCGATGAGCTTGCGGTTCTTCCGGTTCTCCGGCCCCAGGTCCTTGCAGGCGTCGCCGGTGACGGGCTCGCCTTCGCCCTTGGCCTCAGCGCGAACGCGCGCGGTGTCCACGCCCTTGCCGGCGAGGTACGCCTGCACGGCGTCGGCGCGGCGCTTGGAGAGGCCCATGTTGTAGTCATTCGCGCCGATCCGGTCGGCGTGCCCGACCTCCTCGATCCGGTCGAACGAGCGGCCCTTGATCCGGGCGGCGAAATCGTCGAGCTTCGAGGACTCCCCGGGCCGCACCGCCGACTGGTTGAAGTCGAAATAGATCGTGACGGTGACCGGCGCTTCGGGCTTGGGCGTGACGACAGGAGCGGGCTCTGGCTTCGGCTCTGGCTTCGATGGCGCGGGCTGGGCCACGACCGGCTTGGCGGTCGGCTGCTCGGCCTTCGGCCAGAGCAGCCAGATGATTGCAATCGCGATCACCACCAGTACCAGGATCGTCCAGCGAGTGGATGGTTTCATGGCGTCCTCCTCCTAGAAGCATAGTCGCGGCCGGAGCGCCGCGGCGCGTCACTTCGTCTTCTCGTTGAGCCAGTCCCCGGTCTTCTTGCCGGCGGTATTGATGCCCTTCTCGGTTGCGGTGAGGGCTCTCTTGAGGCCGCGTTCCGTGCTGTCTGCCGCCTTTTTCAGTGCCGAGTGAGTCTTGTCGGCGGCGCGCTCGACCTTGCTGCTGCCTTTCTGCTTCGTCGCAGCGTCCTCCGCGGCCTGAGCCTGCGCGACCGCGACGATGCACGAAAGAACCAGGGCGAATCGAACCATTGGCATGAACGATCCGGGATGGAAGCCGGGTCAGTGTACCTCATGCGCCGGTCAGTGAGGTAGGGAACGACGTCACAAGGCGCCCAATCGTGCCGGGCTAGGCAAGAGGAAACCATACTATGAGGCGCGTGCCGCGCCCGCCGGGGCCGTCCTCGATTGCCACGCGCGCGCCGTGCGCCTCGGCGATTTCGCGCACGATTGCAAGCCCCAGGCCGCCCCCGGCGCCGGCGGTACCCGGGATGCGGTAGTAGCTTTCGAAGACGCGCTCCCGCAATTCGGACGGGATGCCGGGTCCGTCGTCGGAAACGGAGAGTACCGCGGTGTCACCCTCGCGGCGCAGTGCGACTGCTACGCGCCCCGCCTCGGGGCTGTAGCGCACGGCATTGTCGATCAAATTGGTGACAAGGCTCAGGAGCTTCTGACGGTCGCCGTTAACTGCCGACTCGGCTGCGGCAGAGTCCACGGCAATTTCTACCGTGCAGCGGCGCTCCTGCACGCGCGGCTGAATCCCCTCCAGGGCTTCGCGCAGCAACGGGGCCATCGCCACCCGCTCCAGCCGGGAGGCGTCGCCCGGCGCGGCGGCGCGGCTGTAGGCGAGCATCTGCTCGGCGAGATGGATGGTGCGCTCCAGCCCCTGCAGCATGCGCTGGAGCGAGGCTTCCCGCTCGGCGCTGGTGGACGCACGCGCGGCGTTCTGACCATGCACTTTGAGCGCCGCAAGCGGCGTGCGCAGCTCGTGCGCGGCATCGGCTGTAAAGCGGCGCTCGCGCTCCAGTGCGTCGCGCACCCGCGCGAGCAGCCCGTTCAGCGCTTCCACCAGCGGCGCGATCTCGGCCGGGTTGCGCGCGAGGGTGAATGGCGCGACCGAGCCGGGCCGGCGCGCCGCGACCTGGCGCGCGAGTGCCGACAGCGGGGTAAGTCCCTGCCGGATCACGAGGCTCAGCAGCACGAGGAGGAGCGGGATACCGGCAAGCAGCGGCGCTGCGGCGGCAAACGCGAGCTTCTCGGCCAGCTCTCCCCGTACGTCATCGCGCTCCGCGACCTGGACCCAGGCATCGCCGCCATGCAGCGTGAATACGCGCCAGTCCTGCCCGCCGATGGGGCGCGTGGTGAAGCCGGCGTCGAGCGGAGCGAACGGCGAATCCGGCGCCGATGCGGAGCGGACGACCACCCGCCCGTTGCCATCGCGCACCTGGAATGCGATCTTGGTCTCGTAATAGTGGCCGAGTGGGCCGGGCGCATCGTGGCCGGTGGCCTCCAGCGGTCCGGGCAGCGCGATGACAATGGGCGCCGCCACCGTCGCCTTTGCGACTTGCCGCGCAACCAGCACCTCGAGGACGCGCGCCGAGGTGGCGAGGCGCGCGTCGAACAACTCCTGTGCTTCCTCCTCGCTGCCGCTATAGCTCAGCCACGCGGCGGCACCCAGCACGGCAAGCAGCGTCACGCTGGTGCCGACCAGCAGAAGCGCGCGGATCGAGAGTGCGGTGCCGGGCGTAGCTCGCATCGCGGATGGGCCGTAAAAATACTAGTCCGCGTTCGCCGGCGGGTCCGGGTCGATGACGAAGCCGACGCCGCGCACCGTGCGGATAACCTCGGGATAGAGCTTGCGGCGCAGGTGGTGGATGTGCACGTCGAGGGAATTGCTCTCGGTGCCGCCGTCCCAGCCGTACAAGGTCTCCTCGAGCTGCGCGCGCGAGAGCACCTGTCCGGCGCTCTGCAGCAGCGTCTCCAGCAGCATGTACTCGCGCCGCTGCAGCGTAACGGGGCGTCCCTCGCAGGTGACCGAGTGCGAAGCGGGATCGAGCCTCAGAGGGCCGTGTTCGATAACGTTGACCGCCGCGCCTCGACCACGGCGCTCCAGGGCGCGCACGCGCGCCAGCAACTCGTCGACGTCGAAGGGCTTCACGAGGTAGTCATCGGCCCCGGCGTCGAGCCCGAGCACACGCTGTGGGGGCGTGTCGCGGGCGCTCAGCACCAGCACCGGTGTCCGGCCGCCGCCCGCGCGCAAGCTGCGCAGCACCTCGATCCCGTCCATGCCGGGCAATCCCAGGTCGAGCAGCACCAGGTCGAACTCGCTCCCGCGCAGCGCGGCCTGGGCCTGGCGTCCGTCGGTCACCCACTCGACCGTACGGCGCGAGCGATCGAGCGCGTCGCGGATGCCCGCGCCGAGCAGCACATCGTCTTCGACCAGGAGAATGCGCACGTCGGCGCGAGAATACTCCGGCGCGCGCCGCCCTTCAACGAGCGGAGCCGCGCGGCTCGCGCGCAGGCAGCTTGGCGAGGAGCTCCCGGATCTCCGCGCGCCGGCCTTCATCCGCGAGCGGCCGGTCCGGGCGCGGCGGCGCCTGCAGCGCTCGCTCGAGCGCCTTGCGCGCGCCGTCGTAGTCACGCTGCCGGTACAGGTAGTCGCCGAGGAAATAGTTCGGGTCGATGCCGTCGGGATTCATTGCCAGCGCCTTGTCCAGCAGCTCGCGGGCCTTGGCATCGTCGCCGAAGCCGAGCGGCCAGCCCGGCACCTGGTAGTAGAGCGATCCGAGGCTCGTGTAGGCCGAGCCCGAGAGCGCCTTGGGATCGATCTGCAGGGCGTGTTCCAGCGCGGCCTTCGCGTCCTTGGCGAGCGACAATGCGCCGAAACCGCCCTTCGCGCCGGCGTAGCTTGCCACGATGATCCCGTACCAGATTTCGGGCTCGGCGCGACTGGAGTACTTTGCCCGCACCCCCGCCGCGGTCGCGGCAAGCGCCTGGTAGGCCTTCTCCTGCTCGGCTGCGGGTCTGCGGTACTTGATTTGCTCCCATTGCTGCTGCAGCGCGCGCACGTCGTCGTCGACGCCGGCGCGGGCGAGCGGCGCCGCAAGGAGCGCGGCGCAGGTGACGGCGAGAATGGTATTGAGTCGTATCTTCATATGTTCACTCCCTGGGAAGTGGGTTGAGAGATGCTGCTGCTGCGCGCATGACGCCTGATGACCG
>DATBMB010000136.1:0-12902 GCA_036555035.1 Burkholderiales bacterium
TTACCCTGCCACGCGAGAGGAAACAACGGTCTGGTCAAACGCACTGATTTGGCTGAGATAATTTCCCGGTGCTGCGCAGAACATGCGCCGCCCCAGAGCCCGGCTTTCGGTCGGCGGCTCGTATTACGCGTCGCGCGCGAGGCGCAGGCCGCTGAACTGCCACCGCGCCTCGGGCGGAAAGAAGTTGCGGTAGGTCGCACGGATGTGCGCGCGCGGCGTCGCGCAGGAACCGCCGCGGAGGACATACTGGTTGCACATGAATTTTCCGTTGTATTCCCCGACCGCGCCCGTGGCGGCCCGAAATCCGGGATACGGCGAGTACGCGCTTTGCGTCCACTCCCACACGTCGCCGAACATCTGGGCCAATCCCGGGGCCGGCGGCTCGCTGCGCAATGCGAGCGGATGCAACGCGCCGCTGTCCACGAAATTGCCCTCGACCGGCGCCTGCGATGCGACCACCTCCCACTCGGCCTCCGTCGGGAGCCGCGCGTTCGACCAGCGCGCGAAGGCATCCGCCTCGTAGTAGCTCACGTGACAGATCGGCGTGTGGGGATCGACCTCGACCATGCCATGGAGCGTGAACGTGCGCCATTCCTGTCCGTGACGCTCCCAGTACTGAGGGGCGCACCAGCGCTGCGCCTGCACGATGTCCCAGCCGGACGAGAGCCAGAGCTCGGGACGCTCGTACCCGCGGTCTTCCATGAACGCGAGGAAATCTCCGTGCGTGACCGGATGGGATGCAATCTCGAAGGGCCGCAGCGAGACAGCATGGCGCGGCCCTTCGTTGTCGAACGCGAACCCGCTCCCCCGGTGCCCGACCTCCACCTGGCCACCGTCGAACGCGATCCAGCGCGCCTTGCGGCCCCGAATCGGCGTCAGCGGCCAGCGCTTGCTGTACACGGGCCGCTGCGGATTTTTCCAGAGCAGGTGCTTGACGTCGGTCAGGATCAGCTCCTGGTGCTGCTCCTCATGGTTCACGCCCAGCTCGACCAGCGCGGCGAACTCCCCGGCGCCGGCGCGATGCTTTTCGAAAAGCTCCGCCATGCGGGCATCCACATGCTTTCGATAGTCGAGGACCTCCGCCAGGACGGGACGCGATATCAGCCCACGCTCCGGGCGCGGGTGCTTGTCGCCGACGGCGTTGTAGTAGGAGTTGAACAGCACGCGAAATGCCGGCTGAAACGGCCGGTAGTCCGGCACGAATCGCTCGAGGATGAACGTCTCGAAGAACCACGTGGTATGCGCCAGGTGCCACTTGGCCGGGCTGGCATCCGGCATGGACTGCAGTGCGCAGTCCTCGGCGGAGAGCGGCTGCACGAGACGTTCGGTCGCCTTCCGCGCGGCCGCGTAGCGCGCGGCCAATGACGGCTGCGCGGCCGCCACGGCGTGGATTGCAGCGATTCTGGCGGTTTGCCCGCCTTTTCGTTGTGTCTTGCGCATGGAAGCCTCCTCGGGGCGCTACGAAGCCATACGCGGGCCGGATGCGGCCCAAACGGACCAACAAGGCTAGCAGACCCATCGATTCCCCGTCCACCGCGACCCTCGCAACGCCGGGCGCGGCATACGGCGCGCGCAGAGACTCACTCCTCGGCGCGCTTCGCGAAATCGCTCAATCTGAACCCCAGCAGCCACAGAGCAGCAAAATAGGTCGCCGCACCGATCAGCACGATCCAGGCCAGATTCCCGGCGCGCGCGGCGGCGCCCATGGCGAGCCAAACGGCATCGCCGGGCATCGCAATCCACAACACGACAGACATGGCGTAGACCGCGACCGCGAGCTTGAGCAGGAATACCGGCCAGCCGGGCTGCGGCGCGTAGATGGCGCGGCGCCGCAGGCCGCGCAGCAGCAATGCGGCGTTGATGCACGCGCCAACCCCGATCGCCAGCGCGAGTCCCGCGTGCTGGAGCGGCACGATGAACGCGAAATTCATGAGCTGGGTCAGTCCGAGGGTCACGAGCGCGATCTTGACCGGCGTCTTGATGTCCTGCCTCGCGTAGAAGCCGGGCGCGAGCACCTTCACCATGACGAGCCCGATCAGCCCCACGCTGTAGGCCACTACCGCGCGCCGCGTCGCGTAGACGTCCTCCGCGCCGAAGGCGCCGTAGTTGAAGAGCGTCGCGACCAGCGGCACGGCCAGCAGCGCCAGCGCGGCCGCGGCCGGCGCCGCCAGCAGGAAGGTCAACCGCAGGCCCCAGTCGAGCAGCCCGGAGTACGCCTGCGCCGACCGGTCGGCGTTGAGCTTCGACAAGCTCGGCAGGAGGATCGTGCCGAGCGCGGCGCCGAGCAGACCCATGGGGAACTCCATCAGGCGGTCGGCGTAGTAAAGCCAGGAGACGCTCCCGGTCACCAGGAAGGATGCGAAGATCACGTTGATGACGAGGCTCACCTGGCCGATCGATACGCCGAAGACGGCCGGCCCCATCTGCCGCAGGATGCGCCACAGCGCTGCATCCCTCAGATTGATTCGGAAGCGCGGCAGCAGACCGATGCGCGCGAGGAACGGGACCTGCAGCGCGAGCTGCGCGACCCCGCCCGCGAACACCGCCCACGCGAGCGCCGTGACCGGCGGATCGAAATACGGGGCGCCCCACAGCGCGAAGCCGATGAACGACAGGTTGAGCAGCGTCGGCGTGACGGCCGGCACCGCGAAGCGGCTGTAGGTATTGAGGATGCCGCCGGCAAGCGCGGTGAGCGAGATGAAGAATATGTACGGGAAGGTGATGCGCAGCAGTTCTACCGTGAGGTCGAACTTGCCCGGGATTCCCGTGAAACCCGGCGCGGTCACGAGAATGACGAGCGGCGCGGCCAACACGCCGATCAGCGTCACGATGAAGAGTGCGGCCGCCAGCGCTCCCGATACGTGGTCCACGAGCTGGCGCGTCTCCTCCACGCCGCGCCGGTTCTTGTACTCGGCCAGGATCGGGACGAACGCCTGCGAGAACGCGCCTTCCGCGAACAGGCGGCGCAGCAGGTTGGGCAGCTTGAAGGCGACGAAGAAGGCGTCAGTCGCAAGCCCGGCGCCGAAGACCCGCGCGATGACGAGATCGCGGACGAACCCGAGGACGCGCGACAGGAGCGTCATGCCGCTCACCGTCGCGAGCGCCTTGAGCAAGCTCATCGGGGCGTCCGCATATTGCCAATTCCCTGCATTATCCGTATCATAGCGCCCCTTTAACGGACCGGGACACCATGGCCAACATCGCATCAGCGAGAAAGCGCGCGCGGCAGGGAGAAAAGCGCCGCCAGCACAATGCAGCGCTGCGCTCGAAGCTGCGCAGCGCAATCCGCAGCATCCGGAAGGCAATCGCCGCGGGCGACAAGAAGGGCGCCGGCACGGTGTTCCAGCGCGAGGCTGCGGTGATCGACTCGATCGCCGACAAGAACATCATTCACAAGAACGCGGCGGCGCGATACAAGAGCCGCCTTGCCGCGCGCATCCGCGCGATGGCCTAGCTCAGCCGCGTTCCGGCCCGTAAAGATTCTTGCGCATCATGGGTTGATGGGGTAACAATATCGAACGTTCCGGACGGCGGCTTCGGCCGCCGTTCTTGTTTTGGAGACTGCAGGACGACGATGTCACACGTGATGAACACCTATGTCCGGCTGCCCGTCGCCTTCGAGCGCGGCGCCGGCTCGTGGCTGTGGGACGCGAACGGCAAGCGCTACCTCGACGCGTTGGCCGGCATCGCGGTGTGCGGCCTCGGGCACAGCCATCCGAAATACGTGGCCGCCCTGCGCGAGCAGGTGGGCCGGCTCGTGCACACGTCCAATCTCTATGAGATCACGCTGCAGGAGAAGCTCGCCGACCGGCTCGCCGCCCTCTCGGGCATGGACAACGTGTTCTTCTGCAACTCCGGCTGCGAGGCGAACGAGGCGGCCATCAAGCTTGCGCGCCTGTACGGCCACAAGAAGAACGTCGAGTCCCCGGCCATCGTGGTGCTGGAGAAGGCGTTCCACGGCCGCACTCTCGCCACCCTCTCCGCCACCGGCAGCCGCAAGGTGCAGGCGGGATTCGAGCCGCTCGTCGCCGGCTTCGTGCGCGTGCCCTTCGACGACCTCGAAGCGATCAAGCGTGTCGGCGACGCGAATCGCAGCGTGGTGGCGGTGCTGGTAGAGCTGCTCCAGGGCGAGGGCGGCGTCAATGTCTGCCACGACGATTACCTCAAGGGCCTGCACGAGATCTGCGAGGCGCACGGGTGGCTCCTCATGCTCGACGAGGTGCAGAGCGGAATGGGGAGGACGGGGAAGTGGTTCGCTTTCCAGCACTCGGGCGTCAGGCCCGACGTAATGCCGCTCGCCAAGGGGCTCGGCAATGGCGTGCCGATCGGCGCCTGCCTCGCGGCGGGCCCCGCCGCCGACCTGTTCAAGCCCGGAAACCACGGCTCGACCTTCGGCGGGAATCCCCTCGCCTGCGCCGCGGCGCTCGCCACCCTCGACATCATCGAGGAAGAGCGCCTGATGGAGAACGCCGTCGCGGTGGGCGACTTCATCCGGGCCGAGCTCGCGAAGCGAATCGGCGGGCTGAAGGGCGTCCGGGAGATCCGCGGCAAGGGCCTGATGATCGGCGTCGAGCTCGAGCACGCGTGCGGCGAATTGGTACAGCAGGCGCTCGAGCGCGGGCTCCTCATCAACGTCACGATGGAAAACGTGATTCGCCTCCTTCCCCCGCTCAACTTCAGGCGCGAGGAGGCCGAGCTGCTGCTCGCCACCCTCGTTCCGCTCGTCACCGCCTTCCTCGACCGGCAAAGCGCGCCGCAGCCCGCCGCCCAGCCGGCCTGAGCGCGCGGCCGCACCCGGAGCACCGCCCGTGGCCGTCAGGCATTTCCTTCAATTCAGGGACTTCGCGCGCGAGGAGTACGAGTACCTGTTCGAGCGCACGCGCTGGATCAAGGACATGTTCAAGCGCTACGTGCCCTACCAGCCGCTGCGCGATCGCACGCTCGCCATGGTGTTCGAGAAGCAGTCGACGCGCACCCGGGTGTCGTTCGAGGCCGGCATGCACCAGCTCGGCGGCTCGGTGATCACGCTCATGACGCAGGACACCCAGATGGGCCGCGGCGAGCCGATCGAGGATGTCGCGCGCGTCATCACCCGGATGGTCGACATCGTCATGATCCGCACCTTCGAGCAGGCGCTGATCGAGCGCTTCGCCGAGCACTCGCGGGTGCCGGTGGTGAACGGTCTGACCAACGAGCACCACCCCTGCCAGATCCTCGGCGACCTCTACACCTATCTCGAGCACCGCGGCTCGATCCGCGGCAAGGCCGTGGCCTGGATCGGGGACTCGAACAACGTCTGCAACACCTGGCTGCAGGCGGCGGAGGTGTTCGACTTCAAGGTGCGCGTGTCCACGCCGCCCGGCTACAAGGTCGAACCCGCGCGCGCCGGTCTGCGCGGCACCAATCATTACGAGGAATTCGAGGACCCGATGCAGGCGGCGAAGGGCGCGGATCTCATCACCACCGACGTCTGGACCAGCATGGGAGCCGAGGCGGAGGGCGCCAAGCGCAAGCGCGACTTCGAGGCGTGGCGGGTGGACCGCGAGATGATGAAGGCGGCGAAGAAGGACGCGCTCTTCATGCACTGCCTGCCGGCGCACCGCGGCGAGGAAGTGGCGGCGACCGTGATCGACGGGCCGCAGAGCGTGGTGTGGGACGAAGCCGAGAACCGGCTGCACACCCAGAAGGCCCTCATGGAGTACCTGCTCCTCGGGCGGATCAAGACCCAGGGTGACCTATGGTCGACGTGAAGAAGGTGGTGCTCGCCTACTCCGGCGGGCTCGATACCTCGGTCATCCTGAAATGGCTGCAGGACACCTACGGCTGCGAGGTGGTGACCTTTACCGCCGACATCGGCCAGGGCGGGGAGCTCGCTCCGGCACGGCGCAAAGCGAGGCAGTTCGGCGTCCGGCGCATCTTCATCGACGACCTGCGCGAGGAGTTCGTGCGCGATTTCGTCTTCCCGATGTTCCGCGCGAACGCCCAGTACGAGGGCGAGTACCTGCTCGGCACCTCCATCGCGCGGCCGCTGATCGCGAAGCGCCAGATCGAGATCGCGCACCGGGTCGGCGCGGACGCGGTCGCGCACGGCGCCACCGGCAAGGGCAACGACCAGGTGCGCTTCGAGCTTGGCTATTACGCGCTCGACCCGGGAATTCGGGTGATCGCGCCGTGGAGAGAGTGGGACCTCACCTCGCGCGAGAAGCTGCTGGCCTACGCCCGGACGCACGGCATACCGGTCGAGGGTGGAAAGAAGCGGGGCGCGGCACCCTACTCCATGGACGCCAACCTGCTGCACATCTCCTACGAAGGCGGCATCCTGGAAGACCCGGGCTACGAGCCCGAGGAATCCATGTGGCGCATCACGGTTTCGCCCGAGAAGGCGCCCCGCAGGCCGCAGAGCGTGGAGCTCTCTTACCGGCGCGGCGACATCGTAGCCGTCAACGGCCGCAGGCTCTCGCCCGCGAAAGTGCTGGCGGCGCTCAACACGGTGGGCGGCAAGCACGGCGTGGGCCGGCTCGACGTCGTGGAGAACCGCTACGTCGGCATGAAGTCACGCGGCTGCTACGAGACGCCGGGCGGCACCATCATGCTGAAGGCGCACCGCGCCATCGAGTCCATCACCCTCGACCGCGAGGTGCTGGCGCTGAAGGACGACCTCATGCCGCGCTACGCGCGCCTCATCTACAACGGCTACTGGTTCAGCCCGGAGCGGCGCGCGCTGCAGGCGCTGATCGATCACACCCAGGCGCACGTCAACGGCACGGTGCGCGTGAAGCTCTACAAGGGCACGGTGATGGTGACCGGGCGGGCCTCGCCGCGCGATTCGCTCTTCGACCAGGCGATATCCACGTTCGAGGACGACCGCGGCGCCTATAACCAGGCCGATGCCGAGGGCTTCATACGGTTGAACGCGCTGCGGATGCGCATCGCCGCCAAGCTGAAGCGCAAGACGTGACAACGATCGCGGTCGTCAGGAAGAACGGCTACGCCGCCATCGCGGCCGATACCCTCACCAAGTGGGGCTCCGGCAAGGAGTCGGCCGCCTACGTGGCCAACAACGCCAAGATCGTGCGGGTGGGCGACTCCTATATCGCCGGCTCCGGCACCTCCACGTTCAAGCTGATCCTGCGCGACTATTTCGACCAGCGCGGGGTGCCGGCACGATTCGACAACGCGATCAACCTCTTCAAGACCTGGCAGGCGTTCCACACCGCCCTGAAGGAGCGCTACTTTCTCGTCGCGGTAGGCGACAAGGACGACACCATCGAGTCGAGCAAGTTCGACGTGCTGATCGCCAATCCCCACGGCATCTTCGGCGTGGGCGCGCACCGCACCGTGCAGGAGTACCGCAAGTTCTACGCCATCGGCACCGGCACCGACCTCGCGCTCGGCGCGATGTACGCCGCCTACGACCGGCCGGGCCTGTCAGCCGAGCAGGTGGCGCGGCTCGCGGTCGAGGCGGCCGCCGAGTTCGACGACGGCACCGGCCTGCCGGTCGTGTCGCATGCGGTAAGATTGCGGCGGCGTTGACAGGGGAGAGCGCATGCCGTCCTTCGACATCGTGTCCGAGGTGAACCACGTCGAGATCCGCAACGCGGTCGAGCAGTGCAACAAGGAGATCGCCAACCGCTTCGACTTCAAGGGCTCGGATGCGCGCGTGGAGATCAACGAAAAGGAGAAGACCCTCACCGCCTTCGCCGACGATGAATTCAAGCTCCGCCAGCTGCGCGACGTGCTGACCCAGCGCCTCGCCAAGCGCGGCGTGGACATCCGCGCGCTCGAGCCGGGCGCGCTCGAGCCGATCAGCGGCAACAAGGTGAAGGAGACGATCAAGGTCCGCGAGGGCATCGAGCAGGAGCGCGCGAAGAACCTCGTCAAGCTCATCAAGGACTCGAAGCTCAAGGTTCAGGCCAGCATCCAGGGCGACGCGCTGCGGGTCACGGGACCGAAGAAGGACATGCTGCAGGAGACGATCGCGCTGGTGCGGAAGACCGTGACCGACGTGCCGCTGCAGTTCAAGAACTTCCGCGACTGAGGCCCGCGACCCAGCGGTCGTAGAGCCGGTCCGCGACCGCGTTGAGGGTCCGCGTCTTCTCCTCGAGCGCTTCGGTCATCTGCGCCGGCGTCTGGACCGAGGCCGTCCGCCGGGCAAGCGACTCCACTTCCTTCTCCCAGTCCTGGCACCAGGCGCGTATCAGCCCGGGCGTCATCTCGACGTGGCACTGCATGCCGAGATGAGGGCCGAGCACGAAGGCCTGGTTCTCGCACCAGGGACTGGAGATGATCCGCGTCGCGCCCGGCGGAATCGAGAACGTCTCGCCGTGCCAGTGGAAGGATTCGAAGGCCGTCAGGTCCGCGCCCAGCCACTGCGCCGCGGCCTCGTTCCGCAGCACCTCAACCCTGCCCCAGCCGATCTCCTTCACCGGATTGCGGGTCACGACGCCGCCCAGCGCTTTTGCGATCAGCTGCCCCCCGAGGCAGTGCCCGAGCGTCGGCACGCCGGCGTCGCGCGCGTTTTGGATCAGCTTCAGCACCGGCGCGATCCAGGGCAGATCATCGTTGACGCTCATCGGCCCGCCCATGAAGACGAGCCCGCTGAAGCGCGAGGCGGCGTCCGGGACCGGCTCGCCCTCGTCGATCTTCACCACCTGCCACGGCACGCCGCGCCGGTCGAGGTATGTGGCAAAATAGCCCGGACCCTCGGTAGCGGCGTGGCGAAAGATGGCGACGGGCTTCACGGTTCCAGGAGAGATCGGACGTGAGTAATCTTAGGGCAATTCTCCTGCTGTTCCTACTCGGCTCCGGCATTGCGGCCGCGGTCGATATCAACGTCGTCGGCCTCACCGCCGGCAAGGCAGTCGTGTCGATCGAGGGCGGCAAGCCGCGCACGCTCTCCGTCGGACAGGTGACCCCCGAGGGCGTGAAGCTCATCTCCGCGTCGAGTGAGTCCGCCGTCTTCGAGGTGAACGGCGAGCGCCGGACGCTGGCGGTCGGCGAGGGCGCCGCGGTGGCAAGCGCCGCGCCCGCGCGCGGCGGGACGAGCGTCACGCTCTTCGCCGACTCGCGCGGTCATTTCACCACCATCGGCGTGGTGAACGGCGTGAGCCTGCCGTTCCTGGTGGACACCGGCGCGACAGCCGTAGTGCTCTCCAGCGCCGACGCCCGGCGCGCCGGCGTCAACTATCTCTCGGGCGCGCGGGCGCTGACCCAGACCGCGAACGGCGTGGTCCCGGTCTACGCCGTCAAGCTCGACAGCCTGCGGATCGGCGACATCACGGTGAACAACGTGGACGCCTCCGTGATCGAGGGCGACAAGCTGCCCGTGGCGCTGCTCGGCATGAGCTTTCTCAACCGGATGGAAATGAGGCGCGAAGGCACCACCCTCACGCTCATCCGCCGCTACTGACTACTTGCGCCGTTTCCCCTGCTTGTCGGCGACGAGCGAGAGCATGTGGCCGAACTTCGCGCGCTTGGTCCGCAGGTAGTCGCGGTTCGCCTTGCGCGGAGGAACCTCGACCGGGACGCGCTCGGTGACGGTGAGCCCGTAGGCCTCGAGCTGCTGCACCTTGTCCGGGTTGTTGGTCATCAGGCGCACCTTGCGCACGCCCAGGTCGAAGAGCACGTGCGCGCCCGCCTTGTAGTCGCGCATGTCCGCTGCGAACCCGAGCGCGTGGTTCGCCTCCACCGTGTCGCGGCCCTGGTCCTGCAGCGCATAGGCGCGGATCTTGTTGAGGAGCCCGATGCCGCGGCCCTCGTCGAACATGTAGACGAGCACCCCGCTTCCTTCCTGATCGATCCTCGCGAGCGCCGCGTCGAGCTGCTCGCCGCAGTCGCAGCGCTCGGAGCCGAAGACGTCGCCCGTGAGGCATTGTGAATGCAGGCGCACCAGCGCCGGGCGATCGGGCTGGATTTCCCCCTTCACCAGCGCCACGAACGCCTGCGTTTCCAGGCTGTCGCTGTAGGCGATCAGGCGGAACTCACCGGCCCCGCGCGTGGGGAGCCGCGTTTCCGCGCGGCGGCGGATCTCCCGCTCGTTCTGGCGGTAGGCAATGAGATCGGCGATCGCGAGGATCCTGATGCCGTGCGCCTGCGCAAAGCGCTCGAGGTCCGGCATGCGCGCCATGGTGCCGTCCTCCTTCATGATCTCGCAGATCACGCCGGCGGGCTTCAATCCGGCGAGCCGCGCGAGATCGACGGCGGCCTCCGTGTGGCCGCGGCGCGCGAGCACGCCGCCGTCCAGCGCGCGCAGGGTCTGCAGCCGGCCCGGGCGAATCAAGTCGGAGGGATTTGCGTCGTCCGCGATGGCAACCGCGATGGTGCGCGCGCGGTCGTGCGTTGACATCCCCGAGCCCACGCCTTCGCGCGCATCGATCGGGGTCGCGAACGCGGTGCCGAACTTGGTCTGGTTGCCGGTGTCGTCGGTGATGAGCGCGAGCCCGAGGCTCCGGATGCGCTCCTCGGTCAGCGCGAGCGAAACCAGCCCCCGCCCGTGAGTCGCCATGAAGTTGATCGCCTCCGGAGTCGCCTTCTCCGCCGCGACGAAGAGATCCCCCTCGTTCTCGCGGTCCGCGTCGTCGACGATGATCACCATCCGGCCCCTGCGCACGTCCGGCAGGATGCTCTCGACGATGTACTCGGAGGTCTTGCCTGTCACGGGTCTTCAGCCGACGGGGTTGCCGCGCCCGATCAGCCTTATGAACTCGGCGCGCGTCTTGTCGGCGTTGAACTCGCCGGTGAAGGCGGAGGTGGTCGCGATCGAATGCTGCTTCTGGATGCCGCGCATCACCATGCACATGTGCTGCGCCTCGATCACCACCGCGACGCCGACCGGCTTCAGCGTCTCTTCGATGCAGTTGCGGATCTCGACCGTCAGGCGCTCCTGCACCTGCAGCCGCCGCGCGAACGCGTCCACCACGCGCGGGATCTTGGAGAGCCCGACGATGTGGCCGTTCGGGATGTAGGCGACGTGGCACTTGCCGAAGAACGGCAGCACGTGGTGCTCGCACAGCGAGTAGAGCTCGATGTCCTTCACGATCACCATCTGCTGGTATTCCTCGCGGAACATCGCCGCGCGCAGGATCTCCGCGGGATCGAGCTCGTAGCCGTGGGTGAGGAACTGCAGCGCCTTCGCCACGCGCTCGGGCGTTTTCTTCAGCCCTTCGCGCTCGGGATTCTCGCCGATCTCCTTGAGAATCGCGCGATAGTGCTCCGCGATGCGCCGGATGATGGCCGGGTTGTACTGGTCGTTCCGGGCGTAGCCGTTCATTTCGTTTTCTTCGAGCATCTGCTTGGAGAGCGCCATACCGTGGTCCTACCTTTGCTCGCGGATCG
Organism: Burkholderiales bacterium; assembly: GCA_036555035.1. Classification (GTDB taxonomy): domain Bacteria; phylum Pseudomonadota; class Gammaproteobacteria; order Burkholderiales; family SG8-41; genus SG8-41. Next base: position 11,335 of record DATBMB010000136.1, read on the forward strand.
ACTTGACGATCCCTTCCTTGTTGAGGCCGACGTGCGCAAGCTGGATGCCGGGATCGCCCTGGTCGATGAAGCGGTCGGGCAGCCCCAGTTGCAGCACGGGCACGCGCCGCTTCGCCCGCTGCAGGGCTTCCAGGACAGCGCTGCCGGCGCCGCCCGCGACGACGTTTTCCTCGATCGTCACCAGCAGGCCGTGGGAATCGGCGAGCTCCAGCACCAGCGCCTCGTCGAGCGGCTTCACGAAGCGCATGTTGGCGACCGTGGCGTCGAGCTCCGCGGCGGCCTCGAGCGCGGCCTTCAACACGGAGCCGAACGCGAGGATCGCGATGGCGTTCCCGTGGCGCCGGACCTCTCCCTTGCCGATGGGAAGTGTCGCCATCTCCTTGTGCACCTCCACACCAGGACCGGTGCCGCGCGGATAGCGCACGGCCGCGGGCGTGGCCATCTGGAAACCGGTGTAGAGCATCTGCCGGCACTCGTTCTCGTCCGCCGGGGTCATCACCGTCATGTTCGGCAGGCAGCGCAGGTAGGTGATGTCGAAGCTGCCGTTGTGGGTCGACCCGTCTCCGCCCACCAGCCCTGCACGGTCGATCGCGAAGAGAATCGGCAGGTTCTGGATCTGCACGTCGTGGATCAGCTGGTCGTAGGCGCGCTGCAGGAACGTCGAGTAGATCGCCACCACCGGCTTGTAGCCCTCGCACGCCAGCCCCGCCGCGAAAGTCAGCGAATGCTGCTCCGCGATGCCGGTATCGAAGTAGCGGTCGGGATAGAGCTCGGCGAACTTCACCAGCCCGGAGCCCTCGCGCATCGCCGGCGTGATGCCGATGAGCCGCGGATCCTTCGCCGCCATGTCGCACAGCCACTCTCCGAACACCTGCGTGAAGGTCAGCTTGCCGCCGGACTTGCCGCCCGTGATGCCGTTCGCGGCGTCGAACTTGGAGACCCCGTGGTAGAGCACCGGGTCGGCTTCCGCGAGCTTGTAGCCCTGCCCTTTCTTGGTGACCACGTGCAGGAACTGGGGCCCCTTCAGCTCCCGCATGTTGCGCAGGGTGGGGATCAGCGCGTCGAGATCGTGGCCGTCGATCGGGCCGATGTAATTGAATCCCATCTCCTCGAAGAGCGTCCCCGGCGTCACCATCCCCTTCACGTGCTCCTCCGCGCGCTTGGCGAGCTCGCCCAGCACCTTCTCGCCCAGCCCGCGCGCCGCGGTGTAGAAGCGCCCGGACATGAGCTTCGCGAAGTACTTGTTCAGCGCGCCCACCGGCGGCGAGATCGACATCTCGTTGTCGTTCAATATGACCAGCAGGTCCGCGTCGGACGCGCCGGCGTTGTTCAACGCCTCGAACGCCATACCGGCGGTCATGGCGCCGTCGCCGATCACCGCCACCACGTGCCGCTTCACGCTGGCGAGCCGCGAGGCGATCGCCATTCCGAACGCGGCGCTGATCGAGGTGCTGGAATGCGCGGTGCCGAAGGTGTCGTACTCGCTCTCCTCGCGCCGCGGAAAGCCCGAGAGCCCGCCCCACATGCGCATGCGGTCCATGCCCGCGCGCCGGCCGGTGAGCACCTTG
>DATBMB010000081.1:0-1870 GCA_036555035.1 Burkholderiales bacterium
GCGGTACTCGGCGCCGGCGCCATCGGCAGCAGCGTCTCCGCCGATCTCACGAAGGCGGGCTACGACATCACGGTCATCGACCAGTGGCCGGCGCAGGTGGAGGCGCTGAAGGCCGCCGGGCTCCACATCCAGGTGGCGGACGGCGACATCAAGGTGCCGATCCGGGCGCTCCACCTGTGCGACCTCGCCTCCGCCAACCTCGAGTTCGACATCGTGTTCCTCGCGGTGAAGTCCTACGACCATCGCTGGCTCGCGGAATTTATCAAGCCCTATCTCAAGAGCGACGGCGTGCTGGTCGGCGTCATGAACGGCATGAACGATGACTCGATCGCCTCCATCGTCGGGCGCAACCGCACGGTGGGCTGCTGCATCGAGCTCTCCGCGGAGATCTTCACGCCCGGCCTGGTCCAGCGCAACACCACGCACCAGGGCACGTGGTTCGCGGTGGGCGAGCTCGACGGCCTCTATACCCCGCGCGTGAAGGAGATCCAGGCAATCCTCTCGCACGTCGCCCGCTGCGACGTGACCGCCAACATCTACGGGGCGAAGTGGACCAAGCTCATCGCGAACACCATGACCATGGGGCCGCACGGGCTGCTGGGGCTGCGCAACGGCGAGGCGGCGGTGCTTCCCGGCATGGCCGACATCGCGGCCGGCATCGGGCGCGAGTCGCTGGCGGTGGGCACCGCGTTGGGCTACCGCATCGAGCCGATCTTCGGCCTGCGCGCCGACGAGTTCGCGGGCACGGGCGACGAGAATCTCAAGACCACCCGCGAAGCCCTGATGCGGCACGTGGGCAGCCGCTCGCGCACCGCGCCCATCCACGACCACATCAAGGGCCGCAAGAGCGAGATGGAGTACATCACCGGCATCGTGACGCGCAAGGGAAGAGAGCTCGGCATCGCGACGCCGTTCAACGACGCGGTGCTGGAAATCGACCGGAAGATCAATCGCGGCGAGATCCGGATGGATGCGTCGAATTACGAGCTGCTCAAGAAGACACTCGCCGCTGGAACGTGAAAAAATGGTCCCTGTAGCCGCTTTCCCTGGAGGTGTGTAATGAACAGCCTTCGCATGGCCGCATCGATCGCGTTGCTTGCTGTTGCATTGGGCGGCTGCGAGACGGTTGAGCGGCGCTACGAGCAGTTCACCATGACTTTCTTCATCACCAGCACCGGCACCGGCAAGGGCGCGGACTTCGGCGGCCTGGAAGGCGCGGACCAGCACTGCCAGGCTCTTGCGGGCAAGGTGGGCGCGGGACACCGCACCTGGCGCGCCTATCTGAGCAACTCTCTCTCTCCCGGCTCGCCCACGGTGAACGCCCGGGACCGCATCGGCAAGGGGCCGTGGCAGAACATCAAAGGCGTGGTGATCGCGAACAATCTCGCCGAGCTGCATGGCAGGAACAACCTCAACAAGGAAACCGCGCTGAACGAGAGGGGAGAGAAGGTGAACGGGAGCGGCGACACGCCCAACGAGCACGACATCCTCACCGGTTCGCGACCGGACGGCACCGCGATGGCGGGAGATCCCCGCAGGACCACCTGCGGCAACTGGACGCTCAACGGCGCGGGCTCCGCCATCGTCGGGCATCACGACCGCATGGGCCTGCGCGACGACGAAGCCTCACGCTCCTGGAATTCCTCGCACCCCTCGCGCGGCTGCAGCCTGGACAACCTGAGGGCCTCGGGCGGCGCGGGACTGATCTACTGCTTCGCGGCGAACTGAGCCCCGCGCAGAAAGGTGGGCAGCGCGGCGCGGTCCGCAGTGGGCGCGCCGAGACGGGTCAGCACGGCGAGCGCGGAGGCCTGCAGCCGCCAGCAGGAAGCGCGCAGCGCCGCCTGCGCGGCCGTCACGGCTGACGCCCTCG
>DATBMB010000002.1:0-35454 GCA_036555035.1 Burkholderiales bacterium
TCCGACATCGCCGGGTTCTCGCCCATGATGTACATGCCGCGGATCTTGCCGTCGAGCACCGCGTGCACGATCTCGACCACCGTCAATCCCGGCCTGGGATCGAGCGCCGTGCCCCACAGCTTCTCGAAGCGCGCGCGCGCCTCGGCGTTGTCGACGCGCTGATAGTCGGGAAACACCATCGGGATCAGCCCCGAGTCGGACGCGCCCTGCACGTTGTTCTGTCCGCGCAGGGGATGCAGCCCGGTGCCGGGCCGGCCGATCTGGCCGGTGATCATGGTGAGCGCGATCAGGCAGCGCGCGTTGTCCGTGCCGTGGATGTGCTGCGAGATGCCCATGCCCCACAGGATCATCGCGCTCTTCGCCGTGGCATACAGGCGTGCCACTTCCTTGATGGTCTCGGCCGGGATGCCGCACACCGGCGCCATCGCTTCGGCGCTGTAGCCGGCGACGTTCTTCTTCAGCTCCTCGTAGCCGAGGGTGCGGCTCCTGATGAAATCCTCGTTGACGAGCCCTTCGTGCACGATGGTGTGCATCATGGCGTTCAGGAGCGCGACGTCGGTGTCGGGCTTGAACTGCAGCATGATGTGCGCGTGGCGCGACAGTTCCGAGCGCCGCGGATCGGCGTAGATCAGCTTCGCGCCGCGCTTGGCGGCGTTCTTGATCCAGGTCGCGGCCACCGGGTGATTCGAGACCGGGTTCGCGCCGATGAGAAAGATCACCTCGGCGCGCGCGACGTCGTTCACCTGGTTGGAGACCGCGCCCGAGCTGATCCCCTCCATCAGCGCGGCGACGCTCGAGGCGTGGCACAGCCGCGTGCAATGGTCGACGTTGTTCGAGCCGAAGCCGGTGCGCACGAGCTTCTGGAAGAGATACGCCTCCTCGTTGGTGCCTTTCGCCGAGCCGAAGCCGGCGAGCGCGTGCTTGCCGTGCGCATCGCGGATTGCCTTGAGCTTCCCGGCAGCCAGATCGAGCGCCTCGTCCCAGCTCGCCTCGCGAAAGTGCTCGAGCGGGTGCGCGGGATCCATCGTGAAGTCGGCGTGCTTCGGCGTGCCCGGCTTGCGGATGAGCGGCTTCGTCAACCGCTGCTTGTGGTGGACGTAGTCGAAGCCGTAGCGGCCTTTCACGCACAGCCGCTCGTGGTTGGATGGGCCGTCGCGCCCGTCCACGTAGAGGATCTTGTTGTCCTTGACCGCGTAGGTGAGCTGGCAGCCGACACCGCAGTACGGGCACACCGAATGCACCTGCTTGTCGGGCTTGACGAGACCGACCTTGCGCGCCGGCATCAGCGCCCCGGTCGGGCAGGCCTGCACGCATTCGCCGCAGGCGACGCAGGTCGATTCGCCCATCGGGTCGTCGAGGTCGAATACGATCTTCGAGTGCTCGCCGCGGAAGGCATAGCCGATCACGTCGTTCACCTGCTCCTCGCGGCACGCCCGGAGGCAGCGCGTGCACTGGATGCAGGAGTCGAGGTTGACCGCGATGCCATAGTGCGAGAGGTCGGCCTTGGGCTGGTGGCGAGCCGCGAAGCGGGGCTTCCCAACCTTGAGCCGCGCCGCCCACTGGTCGAGCTCCGAGGCCAGGGTATGGCGCTCCTTCGGCATGTCGGAGAGCAGCAGCTCCAGCACCATCTTCTGGGAGGCGAGCGCGCGGGCATTGTCGGTGGTCACCTCCATGCCCTTGACCGGCTTGCGGCAGCAGGAAGCCGCCAGCACCCGCTCGCCCTTCACCTCGACCATGCACGCGCGGCAGTTGCCGTCCGGTCGCAGGCCTTCCTTGTAGCAGAGGTGCGGGATCTCCACGCCGTGGCGCTTCGCGGCCTGGAGGATCGTCTCGTTCCCGTGCGCGACCACGTCCCGGCCGTTGAGCTTGAACTCGACCGGCATCGCCGCTTGCTCTTCCTTGCTCATTGCCGTCATCTGCGCTCTCCAGCCAAGCCGCTACTTGACCTCATTGGGGAAGTATTTCACCACACAGCGTATCGGATTGGGCGCCGCCTGCCCGAGCCCGCATATGGATGCGTCCGCCATGGCCCCCGAAAGTTCCTCGAGCAGGCCCTGGTCCCAGCGCGGCGCCTGCATCAGGTTGAGCGCCTTGGCGGTGCCGACGCGGCACGGCGTGCACTGCCCGCAGGATTCCTCGGCGAAGAACTTCATCACGTTCGAGGCCGCCGCCCGCGCCTTGTCCCGGTCGGACAGGATCATGACCGCGGCCGAGCCGATGAAGCAGCCGTACTGGTTGAGCGTGTCGAAGTCGAGCGGGATGTCGCCCATGGCAGCGGGGAGGATGCCGCCGGAGGCGCCGCCCGGAAGGTAGGCGTAGAACTGGTGGCCGGGGACCATGCCGCCGCAGTACTCCTCGATCAGCTCCTTCACCGTGATTCCGGCGGGCGCCAGATGCACGCCTGGCTTCCTGACGCGGCCGGACACCGAGAACGAGCGCAGCCCCTTGCGGCCATGCCGGCCCTGCGAGGCAAACCAGGCCGCGCCCTTCTCCAGGATCTCGCGCACCCAGTGCAACGTCTCCATGTTGTGCTCGAGCGTGGGATAACCGAAGAGCCCGACCTGCGCGACGTAGGGCGGCCGCAGCCGCGGCATGCCGCGCTTGCCCTCGATCGATTCGATCATCGCGGACTCCTCGCCGCAGATGTAGGCGCCCGCGCCGCGCCGCAGGTATATCGGCGGCAGCGGACACGGCGGATCGGCCTGCAGCGCCTTCAACTCGCGCTCGAGGATCTCGCGGCAGCCCGCGTACTCGTCCCGCAGGTAGATGTAGATCTCGGAAATCTGCACCGTCCACGCTGCGATGATGGCGCCTTCGAGAAACCGGTGCGGGTCGCGCTCGAGGTAATAGCGGTCCTTGAAGGTGCCCGGCTCGCCTTCGTCGATGTTGATCGCGAGCAGCCGCGGCGCTTTCTCGGCCCTGACGATGCGCCACTTGCGGCCCGCGGGGAAGCCGGCGCCGCCGAGCCCGCGCAAGGCCGAATCTTCCATCGTCTTCATGATGCCCTCGGCGTCGCGCTTGCCGGCGAGGCACTCGGCGGCGATCGCGTAGCCGCCCTTCTTCCGGTAGTCCGAGTAGGTGACGTACCGGGCAACCGGGCACTGCGTCTTCTTCGCGGCGACGAGCGGCCGCACCTTGTCGGCTGTCGCCTGCGCGACGGGGTTCTTGCCCACCACCGCGACCGGCGACTGCTCGCAGCGGCCCACGCAGGGCGCGGGCAGGACCCGCACGCCGGCGCCGAGCGTGTCCTTGAGCTTCGCGAGCAGCTCGTGCGCGCCCGCGAGCTCGCATGAGAGCGAGTCGCACACCCGCACCGTGAGCGCGGGCGGCGCGGTCTCGTCCTCCCTGACGACATCGAAGTGGTGGTAGAACGTGGCGACCTCGTAGACCTCGGTCGTGGCGAGCTTCATCTCGCGGGCGAGCGCGACCAGGTGAGGGGCGGACAGGCAGTTGTAGCGGTCCTGGATCCGGTGCAGGTGCTCGATCAGGAGGTCGCGCCGGCGTGGCGCATCGCCGAGCAGCGCCTGCACCTCGGCCAGCGCGCGGGAATCGACCGGGCGGCCCTTGGGCTTGCCGCGGCCCTCTCCGCCGCGCTGTTTCTTGACGATACCGCCTTCCAACCGTCCTCCTCGTTCGCGGGCCGCCCCGGCCCGGCGTCCCTCGCCTATTTCAGGACCGACTTCAGCAGCTTGCCCATCTCGGCGGGGTTCTTCGTTATCCGGATGCCGCATTCCTCCATGACGCCCAGCTTCTCCGCGGCCGTGCCCTGCCCGCCCGAGATGATAGCGCCGGCGTGCCCCATTCTCTTGCCCGGGGGCGCGGTCACCCCGGCGATGAAACCCACCACGGGCTTCTTCATGTGGGCCTTGACCCAGCGCGCCGCAGTCTCCTCGTCGTTGCCGCCGATCTCGCCCACCATGATCACCGCCTCGGTGGCCGGGTCCTCGTTGAACATCTTCAGCACATCGACGTGCTTCAAGCCGTTCACCGGGTCGCCGCCGATGCCGACGCAACTCGACTGGCCGAGACCCAGCTCCCTCAGCTGCCCGACCGCCTCGTAGGTGAGCGTGCCCGACCGCGACACGACCCCGACCGGTCCTTTCTTGTGGATGTGCCCCGGCATGATGCCGATCTTGATCTCGTCGGGCGTGATCACGCCGGGGCAATTGGGCCCGATCAGCAGCGTCTTCTTGCCCTGCATGCGGTAGCGCGTGCGGATCATGTCGCGCACCGGTATGCCCTCGGTGATGCAGATCACGAGCGCGAGGCCCGCGTCCACCGCCTCGTCGATCGCCGCCGCCGCGTAGGGCGGCGGCACGTAGATGACCGACACGTTGGCGCCGGTCTGCGCCTTGGCCTCGCGCACGGACTCGAAAATGGGAATGCCCTCGTAGCGCTGTCCGCCTTTCTTCGGGGTCACCCCGGCGACGTAGCAGTTTCTCCCGTTGGCGTACTCCAGCCCCATCCTGGTATGAAACTGCCCGGTCTTGCCGGTGATGCCCTGGGTCACGACCCGGGTGTGCTTGTCGATCAGTATGCTCATGGCGCAGCGCAGGATTTTGCCGGTTAGTGACCGCTTACTCCAGGGCCTCGATTCGCCCCGGCAACGATCTTCTGCGCAGCATCGGCCATGTTGCCGGCGGAAATGATCGGCAGCCCGGACTCCGCGAGGATCTTCTTGCCGAGCTCGACATTGGTGCCTTCGAGCCGCACCACCAGCGGCACTTTGAGGCTGACTTCGCGCGCCGCGGCGACGACCCCCTGGGCAATGACATCGCACTTCATGATGCCGCCGAAGATATTTACGAGGATCGCCTTCAGGTGCGGGTTGCGCAGCATGATCTTGAATGCCTCCGTCACCTTCTCGGTGGTGGCACCGCCGCCGACGTCGAGGAAATTGGCGGGACTCCCCCCGTAGAGCTTGATGATGTCCATCGTCGCCATCGCGAGCCCGGCGCCGTTGACGAGGCAGCCGATATCGCCGTCGAGCGAGATGTAGGAAAGATCGAACTTCGAGGCTTCGACCTCGGCGGGATCCTCCTCGTCGAGGTCGCGCAGGGCCACGATCTCGGGATGGCGGAAGAGCGCGTTGTCATCGAAGTTCATCTTGGCGTCGAGCGCGAGCACGCGCTCGTCGCCGGTCACGATCAGGGGATTGATCTCGGCAAGCGAAGCATCGGTCTCGTCGAACGCCCGGTACAGGCCCTTCAGGAATTCGCGCGCCTCGGGAAGCGCGCGCTGCGGGATGCCGATCTTCCGCGAAATGTCCTCGGCGTCGCGGTCGGCAAGGCCCGTCGCCGGATCGATCGCGACCCTGTGTATCTTCTCGGGCGACTTCGCCGCGACTTCCTCGATATCGACGCCCCCCTCGCTGGAAGCCATCAGGACCACGCGCTGCGAGCCGCGGTCGACCACCATGCCGACATAGAGCTCCTTGCGGATGTCGGCGCCCTCCTCGATCAGCAGCCGGCGCACCTTCTGCCCGGCGGGACCGGTCTGGTGGGTCTTCAGCTGCATGCCGAGGATCGCCGAGGCATGGCGCTTCACTTCGTCGAGCGAGCGCGCGAGCTTGACGCCGCCGCCCTTGCCGCGACCGCCGGCATGGATTTGCGCCTTCACCACCCAGGCGCTGCCGCCGAGCTTGCGGGCGGCGTCGACGGCCTCATCCACGGTGAAGCAGGCAATCCCGCGCGGGGTCGCAACGCCGTAGCGGCGCAGGATCTCCTTGCCCTGGTATTCGTGGATTTTCATTCTCGACCCGTGTTTCCCGGCTGCCGTCGCATTGTCGCCTGCGGGCGAACTGGAATCTATTACAGCCGATCGCGCGCCGCTCTTGACCGTGGTCAATTGCAATAATGCTGGGAGGCTCCGGATCAGGAGCCGATATTGCGCTGCATCAAAAAGCGCATTTCGGGATGAGGCCTCTGGGGGGCGGTCCCAGGACGGTCTGGGCCGCACGAAAAAAAAAGCGCAACCTGTTGAGGTTGCGCTTAAGGTTCCACCAAAGGAGGAGGTTTTGGAGGAGTGCGCCGCCACCTGTGCAGCGGCAACGCGATCACATCATGCCAGAACCCCCGCTTCAATGCAAGCGTTTGCTATTGCTCTGCACCATATTGTGGACTCATCAAACTTACTAATCTATCAAAGGGTTACGCCCCGCCCCCCTTTCGCGGCTCAGCGCACGACGAGAACCGGAATCCTGGCGTGGGTCAGAACCTTGCGCGTTTCGCTGCCGAGCAACACGGCGGCGAGCCCCTTGCGCCCGTGCGAGGTCATCACGATGAGGTCGCAATCGCGCGCCTCGGCCGCCTTGAGGATGGCGTCGTACGGATGGTCGCTCGTCTCGCACAGCGTGTCGCAGGGCACGCCCTCGTCCTGCGCGCTCTTGCGCACGAAGTCGAGATAGGCCGTCGCCCGCACTTTCGCCTCTTCCTCGATGCGCTCTTCGGTGACCGGATCGAAGGCGCCCTCGTAGGCGATAAGCAGGTGGTAATCCGGGATCACGTGGATCCCGGTGATGCGCCCGCGGTGCAGCTTGGCCAGCGAGACTGCCAGGCGCACCGCGCGTTGCGACAGCTCTGAACCGTCCGTCGGTATCAGGATGTTCTTGAACATCTCCCCCTCCTCGGCCCGCCGTGACCGGGTTCCAGCATCTGGACCCCGCGCCAAGCTTCTCGCCCCACGCCGGGCCTGTCAAGGGCAGCGCCCTTCCCGGGCCGGGTCAGGCGCTCCGATATAATCCGGCGCAGCCCGCCCCTCCCAGCCGTGCAGCGCCAGATTCTCTTCACCGGCGACGTCAATCTCATGAACGTGGATGACGCGCGCGCGCCGTTCGCGCGCGTCGCCGCCACGCTGCGCGAGGCGGATTTCGTGTTCGGCAATCTCGAATGCTGCCTCTACGCGCCGGCGGCGGAGCGCTCCCTCGGCGACGAGGGCTTCTACGCACCGCCCGCGTCCAGCCAGGCGCTGACACTCGCGGGCTTTCACGCGGTTGGCACCGCCAACAACGTGAATTATGGCGCCGACGCCATTACAAGCTCGCTGCGGGAGCTCGGCCGCCTCGGCATCGCGCACACCGGAAGCGGCGCCGACCGGGCGTCCGCCCATGCGCCCGCGATCGTCGAGCGCAATAGCATGCGCTTTGGCGTACTGCAGCGCACGTCCGTCTACTGGCCGACCAACCATGAGGCCGGCGAGCACTCCGCCGGCGTGGCGGTGATCCGCGGCCACACGGCCTACCAGCTGCCGCTGCACAAGACACGCCCCGAGGTGCCGCCGGCCAACCGGCCGGGCGTGCCGCCCGTGATCGTCACCTGGGCCGATCCGCAGTATCTCGCGCGCTTTCGCGAGGACATCGCCGGGTTGCGCCGGCAGGCGGATTGGGTGATTGCCTCGCATCACTGGGGGCTCTTCCAGGAGGTGCTGGAGTACATGCGCGAGATCGCGCACGCGGCGATCGACGCCGGGGCCGATGCCGTCGTCGGGCACGGCCCGCATTTCGTGCTGCCGGTCGAAATCTACCAGGGCAAGCCCATCTTCTACGGACTGGGCAACTTCTCGTTCCACACCGGCCACGGCGGCCGCCGCCACGGCGACTGGGTGGGACTGCTCGCCCGCGTGGTCTTGGAAGAGCGCTCGATCCGGCGCATCGCCCTGCGCTTCGTGCGCCACAATGACCGCAACGAGACGCTGCTGCGCACACCGGCCGAGGAGCCGGAGGCGTTGCGCGATCTCATCGAGCGCAGCGCGCCGTTCGGCACGCGCATTGCGGTGGACGGGGACGAAGCGGTCGTCGCGCTGTGAATCGCTAGATTCCCCCGGGCTCGTCGCCCGGTTGCCGCAGCGCGCGGTTCGAGTAGGGCTTGCCGGGGTGGCGCTTGAGCGCCTCCTCGTCGACGTCCACGCCGAGGCCAGGCGCAGTGGGCAGCTCGATGTAGCCCCCCTTGGGCTTCAGCTGGTTGGGCGAGATCCGGTCGCAGAAATCCACGAACGGCAGGAAATACTCGGTGATGAGGAAGTTGGGCATCACCGCGGAGGCGTGCACGGTGGCGGCAAGCGCCACCAGCGTCGAGTTGTAGTTGTGGGGTGACATCGCCACCAGGTAGGGCTCGGCCATGGCGGCTATCTCCTTCAGCTCGAGGATTCCGCCCACGCACGCGACATCGGGATTGAGGATGTCAGCCGCGCGCTTCTCGAGCAGCGGGCGAAAGCCGGTCTTGGTGTAGGTCGCCTCGCCGATCACCATCGGCAGCCCGGTCTCGTTTCGTATCCGCGCCAGCTCATCCGGGAATTCCGCCTGGCACGATTCCTCCATCCAGTAGAGCCCGAACTCGGCGAGCCGCTTGTCGAGCCGGATCGCGTGCATCGGCGCCAGCCGCCGGTGCTGGTCGATCAGGATGTCCACCTTGGGACCCACCGCGTCGCGCACCGCCTTCACCACGCGCACCGCGCGCTCTTCCTGATCCCTCGGAATCCAGGTGCGCCAGGGGCTGGGCAGGGGATCGAGCTTGAGCGCGTCGAACCCCTGCTGCACGACCTTCTCCGCTGCGCGCGCGTAATCGGCGGGTTCCTTCAGCTGATAGCTCCAGCCGTTCGCGTAGACGCGGATCCGGTCGCGGCAGCGCCCGCCCAGCAGGTTGTAGACGGGCTGCCGGCAGCTCTTCCCGACGATGTCCCACAGCGCCTGCTCGATGCCCGAGATCGCGCAGAAGAGCTCGACCGAGCCGCGCCGCTGGGCGTAGTCATCGAACGCGACCTGCGTGAAATGCTTGATGTCGAAGGGGCTGCGGCCCGAGCAATAGCGGCCGAGCGCGTGGAGATGCGCCATCACCGCGGGATCGCGGTCGTACTGGGAATAGGCCTCGCCCCAGCCGTGGAGGCCGGCGTCGGTCTCGACCTTGACGAAGATGAGGTTCTTGCGCCAGCCGGGATGCACGCTGTAGCTCTTGATCGAGGTGATCTTCATGGATGCAATCCAATGCTCGAGGGGAGCCGGCGAATCTAAGTCGCGTCGCTTCGGGGTGTCAAGCGCGATATACTCGCGCGACCGTCGCCCGCCGACGTTCCATAATCCGAACCGGGAGGAAGCATGAGCGCATCCGTGTTGAGCGCGTGGCTGCCGCAGGGCTTCGCGAGGATCGTGCAGCCGATCGCCTCCACCGCCATCTCGACCGACACCCAGGGTCTCATCGCCGGCGAAGTGAAGATCCAGACCATGACCGGAGCGGTGCCGGCTTACCGCGCGCTCCCGGAGAAAGGCGGCAAGCTTCCCCTCGTGCTGGTGGTCCAGGAGATCTTCGGCGTGCACGAGCACATCAAGGACGTCTGCCGCCGGCTCGCCAAGCTCGGCTACTTTGCGATCACGGCCGAGCTCTATTTCCGCCAGGGCGACGTCACGAAGCTCACCGACAACCAGGAGATCTTCGCCAAGGTGGTGAACCACGTGCCCGACAGCCAGGTGATGTCCGACCTCGATGCGGCGGTGGTCTTCGCCGAGTCCACCGGCCGCGCCGACACCGGTCGGCTCGGCATCACCGGCTTCTGCTGGGGCGGGCGCATCACCTGGACCTACTGCGTGCACAACCCGCGGGTGAAGGCGGGCGTCGCCTGGTACGGCCGGCTCGTCGCGCCGGCGAAAGCGCCGCTGCAGCCGGCTTACCCGGTCGAGCTCGCGCCGCACCTGAAGGTGCCGGTGCTGGGACTCTATGGGGGCGAAGATGCCAGCATTCCCGTCGCCCACGTCGAGCAGATGCGCGGCGCGCTGAAGAGCGCGGGCAACGCCACGAGCGAGATTGTGGTCTACGACGGCGCGCCGCACGCGTTCTATGCCGACTACCGCCCGAACTACCGCAAGGAAGCGGCGGAGGACGGCTGGAAGCGCATGCAGGGCTGGTTCCGGAAATACGGCGTCGCGTAATTCATGGCTGCCCGGCGCCGAGCCGGAGCAGCCGCCCGATCGACTCGGAGGCCTTCAGCCCCGTGCCGGTCAGCACCAGCACCGTGGTCTCCCCCTCCCGGATCGCGCCGCGGGCGACGAGCTGCGAGAGCCCCGCTGCCGCGGCGGCTGAAGTCGGCTCGACGTAGAAGCCCTTCCGCGCCAGCACGCCGAGGGCGCGCACGATTTCGTCCTCCGTCACCGCGACGATCTCGCCGCCCGATGCGCGCACCGGGGCGAGCACTTCGCGCATCCGCGTCGGCTTCGACGAAGCGATCCCCTCCGCGACGGTCGCGCTGACCGGGACCGGCACGAAACGTTCGACGCCCGCCCGGAAGGCAGCGTAGTACGGCGCGCAGTTCGCCGCCTGCACGCCGTAGAGCCGCGGCATGCGCCCGATCTCGCGGTTGCGCAGCAATTCGGAGAAACCGCGGTCGCAGCCGAGCACGTTGGCGCCATAGCCGACCGGCATGACGACGCAGTCGGGCGCACGGAACCCGAGCTGCTCCCAGAGCTCGTAGGCGAGCGTCTTGGTGCCTTCCGCGAAGAACGGCTGCCAGTTGTGGCTGGCGTAGAAGATCTCCCGGCTCATGGCAAGCGCGGCCTCCGCAACGTCCTGGCGCGTTCCCCGGATCGTCACCACCTCCGCGCCGCAGGCGGCGATCTGCGCGATCTTCGGATACGACGCCGTCTCCGGCACCAGGATCCGGCAGCGCATGCCCGCCCGCGCGCAGTAGGCGGAGAGCGAGGCGCCGGCGTTGCCTGATGAGTCCTCCAGCACCTCGGTGATGCCGCGGCTCCTGAGATAGCTCACCATCACCGTCATGCCGCGATCCTTGAAGGAGCCGGTCGGCATCATGAAATCGAGCTTGAAGTCGACCGCGAGGCCGTCCCACGCGGCGCGCACGAGGGGTGTTCCGCCCTCGCCCATCGTCACCGCATCGCCCGCGTCCACCAGCAGCGCCCTTCGATAGCGCCACAGTGAATGGACCGAATCGTCGATGTCGCCGCGCTTCAGTCCCGGCGCGGCACCGAGATTGACGTGCCCGCCGGAGTCCCCGCGCCAGCGCGGCGCATCGAGGGGATAGGTCGCGCCGCTGACCGAATCGATGTAATGCACAGCGGAATCCTAAAAGAAAAAGGCGGGAGGTGTCCCGCCTTTTTCCGTTCCGCGCCGCGCAATGATGGCGCGTGCGGTAATGCCCTTACTTCATTGCTTCCGGGGCCTTCTTCGCGGCTGCGGGCTTGGCCTGGGGCTTCTTGCCTTCACCCTTCGTGGCTTCGCCTTTGGGCGCGGTCTTCTTGGGGGCGGTCTTCTTCGTCGTCGTGGCCTTCTTCTGCGACTTGGTCTTGTCGGCCTTCGGCTTGTCGGGCTGGGCCGGTGTGGCGGGCTGCGCCTGCGCCATTGCGCCGGTGGTTACGGCCGCGAACGCCACGGCTATGAGGGTCGTCAGCAACTTGCTCATGGTATGTACTCCTTTCCTCGGGTGCGTTGTGGAGCCGGAATCACATCTCCGGTGCGCCTCGTAACGCGCCAGTGAGCGCGGCCGTTGACCGGCCGCGGCCGCGGTGTCGCCGGTTGGATACAGTAGAATAGTCCCCCCGGCATTCGCCGGATTTTGCCAACCTGAAACGAAAGACAATTACGCTCTCATGGACCTCAAACTCTCCGGCCGTACTGCATTGATCACCGGCGGCTCGCGCGGCATCGGCTTCGGCGTGGCGCAGTCGCTCGCCGCGGAAGGCTGCCATCTGCACCTCGCCTCGCGCAACGCCGCCGACCTCGAGGCTGCGCGCAAGAAATTGCTCGCCGCGCACAAGATCAACGTCACCACGCACGCGCTCGATCTCGGCGTGAGCGAGAACGCGCGGAAGCTCGGCGAAGCCTGTCGCGATGTGGACATCCTGGTGAACAACGCCGGGGCAATTCCGCAGGGCACGCTGACCGGGCTCGACGAGAAGGTGTGGCGCGACTCGTGGGACCTGAAAGTGTTCGGCTACATCAATCTCTCGCGGGCAATCTACGCTGCAATGTGCGAGCGGGGCCGCGGAGTCATCGTCAACATCATCGGCGGCGCCGGGGAGCGCCCCACCGCCGGATACATCGCCGGCAGCATCGCGAACGCCGGCCTGATGGCGTTCTCGCGCGCGCTCGGGGCGGAGAGCCCCAAGTTCGGCGTGCGGGTGATCGGACTCAATCCCAGCGCGACCGCGACGGAGCGCGGCATCACGCGCTGGCGCAACCAGGCGCAGAAGGACCTTGGGGACGCAGAGCGCTGGCGCGAGCTCGCCAAAGGCTTCCCATTCGGGCGTCCAGCGAACGTGGAGGAGATTGCCGACGTCGTCGTGTTCCTGTGCTCGGACCGCGCTTCCTACATGTCGGGAACGGTGATCCAGGTCGACGGCGGCGCGTCGGCGCGCACGCCGCGCTCGTGACGCGGCGGCTTCGGGCGCGGGGGGATAGGCACGTGGAACCGGGGTAGTACTTTGATTTCCAAAGGGATATAATACTGTCATCCCTTTCCGGAAACAGCGGAGCGAATGGCGAAGCGATACGACGAGAGTTCAGTCAAGAAGTTACGCGGCATCGAGCCCGTCCAGCGGCTCCCGGGGATGTATACCCGGACCTCCGACCCCACCCACATCATCCAGGAAGCAATCGACAACGCCGCCGACGAGGCGCTCGGCGGCCACGCCGACAAGATCGAAGTCACCGTACACCTCGACGGCTCGGTCACCGTCACCGACAACGGCCGCGGCATTCCGGTAGGCCTTCATCCCGAGGAGAAGATTCCCACCGTCGAGCTGGTGATGACGGAGCTCCACGCCGGCGCCAAGTTCTCGCGCGCCGACGCGGACGCGGCCTACAAGTTCTCCGGAGGGCTGCACGGAGTCGGCGTGTCGGTCACCAACGCGCTTTCCGAGCGGCTCGAGGTCGAGATCAAGCGCGACGGCGAGGTGCACCAGATCGCCTTCGCCGACGGCAAGGTCGCGAAGAAGCTGCGCAAGACCGGCACCTGCGGGCAGCGCGCAAGCGGCACCTCGCTCCGCATCTGGCCCAGCAAGAAGTACTTCGACTCCCCCAAGGTGCAGCTGGACGACCTCGAGCGAATCGTGCGCTCGAAAGCGGTGCTGCTGCCGGGCGTGAAGGTGACGCTCGGTATCGAGACCGCGAAGGAAACCAAACAGAAGACCTGGAACTACCCCGACGGCATGAAGGGCTACCTCGCGGAGCTGATCGGCGACGCGATCGCAGTCGCGCCGATTTACGACGGCGAGAAATTCGTGGCCGAGTCGGACGCCAACGGCTTCGCCCCGGGAGAAGGCGCGGCCTGGGCGTTTGCCTTCGTCGAGGACGGCAAGGGCCAGGGCGAGTCCTACGCGAACCTGATTCCCACCGTGGACGGGGGCACGCACGAGGCGGGCCTGCGCGAGGGCATTTTCGAGGCAGTCAAGTCCTTCGCCGAGTACCACACCCTGACTCCCAAGGGGATCAAGCTCATCGCCGACGACGCGTGGTCGTGCTGCGTCTACGTCCTCGCGGCGAAGGTGCTGGAGCCGCAGTTCCACGGCCAGACCAAGGAGAAGCTTTCCAACCGCGACGCGGTGAAGCTCGTCTCGACGATGGTGCGCGATCCCTTTGCGCTGTGGATGAACGGCAACGTCGAGCACGGAAAGAAAATCTGCAATCGGGTCATCCAGCAGGCGATCGAGCGCTCGCGCACGGTACAGAAGGTCGAGCGCCGGAAATCCTCGAGCGTCGTGATGCTGCCGGAGAAGCTGACCGACTGCGAGTCCACCGACGTCAAGGACAACGAGCTCTTCCTCGTCGAGGGCGACTCGGCGGGCGGCTCGGCCAAGCAGGCGCGCGACAAGCGCTTCCAGGCGGTCTACCGCATGCGCGGCAAGGCGCTGAACTCCTGGGAGGTGAAGCGCGAGCTCCTCTTCTCCAATGCCGAGATCCACGACATCTCGGTCGCGCTCGGGGTGGATCCCCACGACGAGAAGGACAACCCCGACCTCTCGGGCCTGCGCTACGGCAAGGTCGCCTCGATGACGGACGCGGACGTGGACGGCGCGCACATCTCGGTGCTGCTCCTGACGTTGTTCTACCGGCACTTCCCGAAGCTGATCGAGAAAGGCCACATCTTCATTGCGTGCCCGCCGCTCTACAAGGTGGACGTCCCGGGCCACGGCAAGCGCGCGGCGAAGAAGCTCTACGCGCTCGACGAGGACGAGCTGAAGTCGATCCTCGACCGCGCGCGCGACGACGGCGTGCGGAAGGAATCGGTCTCCATCCAGCGCTTCAAGGGCCTCGGCGAGATGAACCCGGACCAGCTGTGGGAAACCGCGCTGAATCCGGACACGCGCCGGCTGCTGCAGGTGCGGATCGAGGACAAGACGAAGACCTTCGCGCTCTTCAACATGCTGATGTCGCGCAAGGAAGCGGAGAAGCGCTGCGAATGGATGGAGGAGAAGGGCAACGAAGTCGAGGCTGACGTATGACGGACACGAGAACCCAGGCCCCGCGCGCCGCCGACGCGAAGACGCTCGATCTCTTCGAACCCAGTGCGGCGCCGGTGAAGAAACCCCAGCCGAAGGGCAAGCGCGCGGGCAAGGAGAAAGCGGGCCCGATGGCCGGGTCCGGGCGCGGCGGCGGCGGCGCGGGAGGCGGCGGCGGCCGGGCGAGCGCGGGCGACGACTCCATTGATATGGCGTCCTTCGCCGAGCGGAGCTACCTCACCTACGCGATGAGCGTCGTGCGCGGGCGCGCGATTCCGAACGTCGAGGACGGCCAGAAGCCGGTGCAGCGCCGCATCCTCTACGCGATGAACGAGCTGGGCCTGAAGAGCAGCATCCAGCACTCCAAGTCCGCGCGCATCGTGGGCGAGGTGCTGGGCAAGTTCCATCCCCACGGCGACGCCTCCACCTACGAGGCGCTCGTGCGCATGGCGCAGGATTTTTCGCTGCGCTATCCGCTGATCGACGGCCAGGGCAACTTCGGCACGCAGGACGGCGACCCCGCCGCGGCCTACCGCTATACCGAGGCGCGCTTGACGCCCCTTGCGGAGCTGCTGCTCTCCGAGATCGACCAGGACACGGTGAATTTCATCGCCAACTACGACGGGCGCCTGAAGGAGCCGAAGCTCCTGCCCGCGCGGCTGCCGATGCTCTTGTTGAACGGCGCCTCGGGCGTGGGCGTCGGCATGGCGTGCGAGCTGCCGCCGCACAACATGCGCGAGATCGCGGAAGCAGCGGTCTTCATGCTGAAGCACCCGAATGCAACGCCGAAATCGCTGATGCACATCGTCAAGGGCCCGGATTTTCCGGGCGGCGCGCAGATCATCAGCCCGCGCGAGGAGATCTTCCAGGCCTACAAGACGGGACGGGGATCGCTGCGGGCGCGGGCGCGCTGGAAGGTCGAGACGATGGCGCGCGGGCAGTGGCAGATCGTGGTCCACGAGCTCCCGCCGACGACCTCGGCCAAGAAAGTGATGGCGGAGCTCGAGGCGCTCACCAATCCAAGGCCCAAGGACAAAGGCGGCAAGGTGACGGCGGCGCAGCAGAACCAGAAGCAGGTCGTCCTGAATCTCCTCGAGAAGGTGAACGACGAGTCGGACAAGGAGAACAAGGTCCGGCTCGTGCTGGAGCCGCGCTCCTCGCGCCAGGACCCGGAGGAGTTCATGCGCTTCATGCTCGCGCACACGAGCCTGGAGGAGAACTTCCCGGTGAACCTCGTCGCGCTGGGGCTCGACGGCCGCCCCACGCGCAAGAACATCGCGCAGCTCGTCGGCGAGTGGGTTGAGTTTCGCACCACCACGGTCACACGCCGCATCAAGTTCCGGCTCGGCCAGGTCGAGAAGCGCATCCACATCCTCGAAGGCCGCATCATCGTCCTGCTCAATATCGACAAGGTGATCAAGGTCATCCGCAACTCCGACGACCCCAAGCCCGACCTCATGAAGCAGTTCAAGCTGACCGAGGCGCAGGCCGAGGACATCCTCGAAATCCGCCTGCGGCAGCTCGCGCGGCTCGAGGGCATCCGGATCGAGACCGAGCTGAAGGAACTGAAGGACGAGCGCAGGAAGCTGAAGGGGGTGCTCGGCTCCGACGAGGCGCTGAAGAATCTCGTCACCGAGGAAATCCGGGCGGATGCGAAGCAATACGGCGACGCGCGGCGCACGCAGATCGAGAGCGCCGAGCGCGCGACCTTCGAGCGCCAGGTGATCGACGAGCCGGTGACGATCATTGTGTCGCGCAACGGCTGGGTGCGCGCGCGCCCGGGCCACGGGCTCGACCTCTCCAGCACGACCTACAAGACCGGCGACGGCCCGTATGCCATATTCGAGACGCGCTCGGTGCACAGCATCGGGCTGATCGACACGACCGGCCGTGCGTTCTCGGTGGAGTGCGCGGAGTTGCCCGGCGGCAAGGGCGACGGCCAGCAGCTCTCGACCTTCATCGAGCTTGCGCCGGGGGCGCGGCTCGCGCACATCGTGGACGCGCAGCCGGGCAAGCGCTACCTCTTCGCGTCCTCAGGCGGCTACGGCTTCATCGGGAAGTCGGAGGAGCTCCTGACGCGCGTGAAGTCGGGCAAGGCGTTCATGACGCTCGAGGCGGGCGACGAGGTGATCCGGCCCGCACCGGTGCCTGAGAAGCCGGAGCTCGCCGCGGCGTTTTCGGAGAAGGGACGGATGCTGCTCTTCCCGGCCGGAGAGCTGAAGGAGCTCGCCCGCGGGCGCGGCATCACGCTGATGGGGCTCGACGACGGAGAGAAGCTCGTCGCCGTCGGCTTCGCGAACGCGGAGTCCGTGACCGTCGCAGGCGTCTCGCGCTCAGGCAACGAGCGGAAAGTGACTGTCGACGGCGCGGATCTGAAGAAGCACGTCCTCCACCGGGCCCGCAAGGGCTGCCTCCTGCCGGGCAAGCTGCGGCCGACCGGGGTGGTAGACGCCGGGTAAGGCGCGCGGCCCGAAACACGCACGCGGACCCGCTTCATCAGTGTGTGCGGCCCGTCACTCGCTGGCGACACCGTTAGACTCAATCATTCAGCGAATTACGCTTCAGCGGCCACAAGCTGTCGTTTGGCCGCGACGGAATGGCTCGATGAATCGCGGGCACGAACCGAAAGGAATTTCTGTAACCCTTCAATCCAGCTAGGGTTTATCAGTCTGGCACAGCAATTGCTCATCAGGCGCAGCGACCGGCGGGCTGCCGCCCAGTTATTGGGACATGAGAAGAATGAACCCTATCGATTCGCTCTCGAGACGAGAGAAACTGGTGCTGACGTGGCTGATCGAAGGATTGCGCGATAAAGACATCGGACCGCTGCTCGGCCTGACGACGCGCAGCGTGACTCGCATCGTGCGCGAAGTTTGCGACAAGCTCGATGCGCGCACGCGCACGCAGGCGGTGTGTATATTCCTGCGCGAGCAGATGGCGAAAATCAAGTGGGAAGCACAGGGCCCCGCGGTAGCGGGCGCTGTATGAGTCGCTGGCTCGTACTGAGCAGCAGCGCGCCGCTTCTGCCTGTTTCTACGTCTACGCAACGACTCTTGAGGGCTTCCAGCAGCCAGTAGCCGCGTTCCTGACTTCGCGCCGGCCGGGCCGGGCACGTGGATTGGCGTTAGATCAAGCGCGCGCGGTTCACGGGAGAGGACGTGGACAAGCTACTGAAGATCGCCGTCATCGTCGGCGCTCTACTTGCCGGCTTCGGCGTTTTCTATCGCTACGTCATCTTCTTGCCTGACTTGGAGCGGCAACGGGTCGCAAAAGAGGAACGAGAGAAATTGGAAGCTGCCCGGCGCGCCGAAACGGAGCGGATCGAAGTCGCCAAACGCGCCGCGTTGGAACGGCATGCCGCCTTGCTTGCAGAAGAGCAACGAATGGAACCCGCCAGGCGTGCGGAGATCGCAAAGCATGAAGCCGCCCTGCGCAATATCAACCGTAAAACCTATTTCGACTGCCTAAACTCTGTAAGGAAGCGCTACGAGGACGATTGGGCGAACGCGTGCAAGACACAGGCAAAACTGCATTCGGTTCAAATTACGAATTGCCTGGAAACTCGGGGCCTGAGCGAGAGGTTTTGTCATTCGACCTTCGGTGCCGCCGATCCGGGCCCCCAATGCACATTACGGAGAAGCATGGCTGACGGCATCAACAAGAACCATGACAAAGAAAAACAACAGTGCCTGGCTGAAGCGAAGCTGCACTAGAGCGCGTCTATAGGCTGCTTATGCGATGGCGGGTCTGGTTGGATTCGAACCAACGACCAAGGGATTATGAGCGGGGAGAAACAGCTGTTTTCATAGCGAATGGGCCCGCCCTCACTCGCCCACGCTCGCCAACGTCGTCCAAAATTGTCACGTTTGCGTCACGGTCATTGACGCAAAAAAACGCGCTCGATAAAGCCTGGCCCCTTTCGGGTTAGTTCAGGCCGCCCGCCGCTTGTCGGGCTGTTTGATCAGAGACTCGGCGGGAATGCCCAACTTGCCGTGAAGCCGCTGGATCATAGCGAGCGTCAGCGGACGCCTGCGGCTCAGGACTTCGTACACGCGATTGATGCGCCCGATTATCGGCACGAGGTCCTTAGGCGTCATTCGTTTCTGTTCCATACGGAACTTAATTGCCTCGACCGGATCGGGCAAGTCGAAGCGATAGTGCTTTTTCTCGTACGCCTCGACGAGCGTGACCAGGACGTCCAGACGCTCGCCCTCGGGCGAGTCGCGTTCCGCCGCCATCAACGCCTCGATCTCCTTCAGCGCGGCGCGGTAATCCGCTTTGGTCTTGATCGGCTTGATTTCCATTTCATCGCCTCTTCAAATAGTTTGCGCGTCTATCCTGTCATATTGCGCGTGGGTACCTATGAACCGGACGTATACGACGCGGTACGGATAATTGATCCAGACCACGATGCGGTACTTGTTGCCGGCAATGTTGAACACCACCCGCCCGTCTCGCAGGATACTGGCGCTGCCGAATTCGCGTTTAACCTCGGCAGGGGAGCGCCAGTCCGCCTGGAGCACATGCCGGTACCACGCCAGCGTCGGTTCCCGCGCATCCGCATAGGCTGCCTTGCCGGTCCAGAACTCGCGCAACGTGGACAGGGCGATCACGCGCATCACTCAGTATAGTCCCAAAATGGGACTAGCGCAAGAGAGAGTCGGTCCGAGACCGGTCGAAGTAGCTAATTGCGGGAGTGGGTCTGGTTGGATTCGAACCAACGACCAAGGGATTATGAGCCAGGGTAAACAGCTGTTTTCTTAGCGAACGTGCCCGCCCTCACTCGCCTACGCTCGCCGACAATGTCCAAAATTGTCACGTTACACTCAACCGCATGGGTGCGCAGCGTACGCTTGCCCTCGCGATGAGCCTTGAGCGCATCGAAACCCCTTGCCAGTTCTGGGAACAGTTTGCGCTTCATGCCTCTGTCGTTGCTCTCGGCTCCCGCGTTGCGCACATGCTAGATTGGGCTGAAACCGTTTACGGCAGGTTTCTGATGCGAATTCGACGAGGGCCAACGACGGTGAACGATTTCTCGAGCCGATCACCTTCGCGTTGGACCAGTTGCAAGATGCGCCCTGGCAATTCGGGGCGCTGCAGCGCCGGATAACGGATATAAATCACTCCGCTTGTGGCATGCGTGGCCGCGAATACAAGGCGGCCAAAATCGCGATCTTCAGTCAGGACAATCCTCTTGTCCGTTCGCGCCAATGCGATAACCCGCTCGTCAGTCGCCCCTGGCACCTGTTCTACTACTGCGACGACATCGAACGCCGATGCGCGCAGTTCGCGGACCACTGAGAAATCACAGCTTTCGTCTGCGAGGAACCGCGGCACCGCCGAACTACCGGTTGGCCTCCGGCACGGTCACACGTTTTCTTCGTGTGCGAGGGCGTCAGCGGCGTAAGTCATCGCCGCTCGGATGTCGCGGGCAGTTAGATTGGGGTAAGCGTCCAGAAGGTCGCGCTCGGTCGCGCCCTCCCCGAGCTTGCGCAGAAGCAACTCGACCGGAATGCGCGTGCCTTTTATGACGGGCTTGCCCTGCATCACTGCAGGGTTGATCTCAATACGCTCATTAGCATCCATGGGGCGACCTCGTCGTCCGGTCCGCACGCGAGAATTCTAACCCAAGCGTCGTGCCGAAGCGACGCGATTGGTGGGTCTGGTTGGATTCGAACCAACGACCAAGGGATTATGAGTCCCCTGCTCTGACCGGCTGAGCTACAGACCCTCGCGGGGGATTATACGAGGCGCGCGGCTTCCGGCGTTCTCCCACCAGCCCGCTTGCTGCGCAAGCACCCGTCCTCGGGCCTCCCACCACCCCGACTGCTTCGCAGTCACCCCGCCCATCCCGCCGCGCTGCATCGCGTCGGGCGCTCGCCGGCTCGGAGGCATGCTCCTCGAAACCCCGGCTCGCCCTCGGGCAGGAGGGGAAAGTCTTAGCTTTCCTGGTCGAGGAAGCTGCGCAGGCGCTCGGAGCGCGAGGGGTGGCGCAGCTTGCGCAGCGCCTTCGCCTCGATCTGGCGTATGCGCTCGCGAGTGACGTCGAACTGCTTGCCGACTTCTTCGAGCGTGTGGTCGGTGTTCATCTCGATGCCGAAGCGCATGCGCAGCACCTTCGCTTCCCGCGGGGTGAGCGTATCGAGCACGTCCTTGGTGACGCCGCGCAGGCTCGCGTAGACCGCGGCCTCGTTGGGCGCGACGGTGGACTGGTCCTCGATGAAATCGCCCAGGTGCGAGTCGTCGTCGTCGCCGATCGGCGTCTCCATGGAGATCGGCTCCTTGGAGATCTTGAGGATCTTGCGGATCTTGTCCTCCGGCATCTCCATCTTCTCCGCGAGCAGCGCGGGATCGGGCTCCTGCCCGGTCTCCTGCAGGATCTGGCGCGAGATGCGGTTCATCTTGTTGATGGTCTCGATCATGTGCACCGGGATGCGGATGGTGCGCGCCTGGTCCGCGATCGAGCGCGTGATCGCCTGCCGGATCCACCACGTGGCGTCGGTCGAGAACTTGTAGCCGCGGCGGTACTCGAACTTGTCCACCGCCTTCATGAGGCCGATGTTGCCTTCCTGGATGAGGTCGAGGAACTGCAGCCCGCGGTTGGTGTACTTCTTGGCGATGGAAATCACGAGGCGCAGGTTCGCCTCCGTCATCTCGCGCTTTGCGCGGCGCGCCTTCGCCTCGCCGGTGGACATCTGGCGGTTGATCTCCTTCAGGTCCTTGATCGGGATGCCGACGCGGTCCTGCAGGCCGAGGAGCTTCTGTTGCTTCTCGACGATCGCCGGCTCGAAGCGCTCGAGCGCCTCGCTCCACGGGTGCCGCGCCTCGATCTCGCCCTTGATCCAGCGGAGATTGCCCTCCTTGCCCGGGAATTCCTTGATGAAGTGCGGGCGCGGCATGCGCGCCCGGTCCACGCACAGCTCCATGATCGAGCGCTCGTAGCTGCGCACCTCCTCCACCAGCCGGCGGATGGAGTCGCACAGCGCCTCGATCTGCTTCGCGGCGAAGCGGATCTTCATGAGCTCTTCGAGGATCGCGTCGCGCGACTGTAGGTAGGCGCGGCTCCGCGGGCCGTTGCGCGCGAGCGCGCGCGTCATCCGCCCGTAAAGCGAGCGCATCACGCCGAAGCGCTTCAGCGCGTCGCTCTTCATCTTCAGCTGGTCGGCGGTCTGCGCCGCCGCGCCCTCCTCGTCCTCGCCTTCGGCGGCCTCGAGCTCCTCTTCCATCTCCTCGTCGTCCTCGGCGAGCTCCTGGATCGGCTCGCTCTTCGCGCTGGGATCGACGAGGCCGTCGATCAGCTCGTCGACGCGGATCTCGTCCTTCTCGATGCGGTCGGCATAGCCGAGGATCTCGGCGATCGTCGTGGGGCAGGCCGCGATCGCCTGGATCATGTGGCGCAGACCGTCCTCGATCCGCTTGGCGATCTCGATCTCGCCCTCGCGCGTCAGCAGCTCCACGGAGCCCATCTCGCGCATGTACATGCGCACCGGGTCGGTGGTGCGGCCGAACTCGGAGTCGACGGTGGAGAGCGCCGCCTCGGCTTCCTCGACCGCCTCCTCGTCGGCGACCGGGGGGGTCGCCTCCGACATCAGCAGGGTCTCGGCATCCGGGGCCTCGTCGTAGACCTGGATGCCCATGTCGTTGATCATGCCGATGACGTTCTCGATCTGCTCGGCATCGAGCATGTCGTCGGGCAGGTGGTCGTTGATCTCGGCGTAGGTGAGGTAGCTCCTCTCCTTGCCGAGCACGATCAGGTTCTTCAGCCGCGTGCGGCGGGCTTCGGCGTCGGCGGGGGAGAGCTCGCGGCGCTCGAACTCCTTGACCAGCGCCTTTTCCTTGGCGGTCAGCCCGCGCGAGCGCCGGCCGCCCTTGCCTTTGGCCTGCGCCTGCGCGCGTGCGATGCGCTCATCGAGCAGCGCCTTCTTCAGCGCCGCCTTGTCCATGCGCTGCGGGACCTTGCCGGCGACCTTGGCCGGAGCCACGACCTTGGCGAGCGGTTTGACCGCCTTCGCCTTCAGGACCGCCTGCCGCGCCCGGCTGACCGCGGCCTTCGCCCGCGCCTTGACCGCGCGCTTCGCCGCGTGACGCGCCCTGGCCGCGGTCTTGCGCCGCGCCCCGGCCTTTGCCTTCGCTTTCCTGGATTTCGCCATCTCTCGCCGTGCCCCTGTTTCCCGATTCAAAAAAGCTGCGGATTATACCCTCGTTGGACCCCCATTACACCCGGAAGTTACGATCCAACTGATTGTCGCGTAAGCAATTTCCAGGCCAGTCGCGGGAGCACCTTATATGGGGTCGCTGAGTGAACACTTCAATCGCGCGGTTTCATTCAATCAAGTCTCCGCCCGGCTGCCCGTCGTGGCCCGTTTCAGCTCGTCCAGCCGCTGCTTCACGTAATGGAAGCGCTTGAGATCGACCTCGCCCCTGTCGCCCCCGGCGCTCAGCCGTTCGTACTCGCTGTGGATGCTCATCAGCTCCAGCTTGTTGAACGTCCCGTTCAAATCGTCGAGCGCTGATTTCTCGTCGCCGGCGACGGAAAGCGACTCGCCGGCGGCCTCCTGGTAGAGCGCGGCAAACTGCGAATCCCGGGTGGCCTCGAACAGCATCGCCGGCGTGGTCGCGCCGGACTCCCTCAATGCATCCACCAGTGCCGCTACGGAGGCGAGCTCGGGCGCATCCAGAAGAGCACGCCGCTCCGGTGAGAGCTGCTCCGAGAAGCCCGGGTTCGACACGATCAGGCGCAGCAACTGCCGTGCCAGGGTCGTGGGCGGCGTGCGCGCGGGGCGTGCGGGCGCCTCCGGGAACCTCGCCGGCGCGGACCCGAGCTCGGCCAGTTGCATGAGCTCGTTCACGGCCAGGCGGCATTTCTCCGCCAG
This sequence comes from Burkholderiales bacterium, assembly GCA_036555035.1. GTDB lineage: Bacteria > Pseudomonadota > Gammaproteobacteria > Burkholderiales > SG8-41 > SG8-41. The sequence continues at coordinate 23,311 of DATBMB010000002.1, forward strand.
CTCCCGCACGATCTGGAGCCGGAGCACGCCGGCCGGCATCTGCTTGAGCAGGGGCTTCGCTTCGTGCACGCAGCGGGCACGGCCTTCGGCCGTGGCAAGGTCGACGCGCCCGGTGAGATCGTCGATGAGGAAGCGCGAGAGCGGCACCGACCGCGCGAGCAGCGCTTCGAACGCGCTCTTGCCGTGCTTGCGCACATAGGTGTCCGGGTCCTCGCCTTCGGGCAGGAAGAGGAAGCGCACCTCCTTGCCGTCGGCGAGCTGCGAAAGGCTCACTTCCAGCGCCCGCCAGGCCGCGCGCCGGCCGGCGGCGTCGCCATCGAAACAGAACACGATCTCGTCGGCCTGGCGCAGGAGCTTCTGCAGGTGAAGCGGCGTCGTCGCGGTGCCGAGGGTCGCAACCGCGTACTCGATGCCCGCCTGCGCCAGCGCGACGACGTCCATGTAGCCCTCGACCACCAGCACCCGGCCGGCATCGCGGACCGCGCGCCGCGCCTGGTAGAGGCCGTAGAGCTCGCGCCCCTTCTCGAAGACGGGCGTCTCCGGCGAGTTGAGGTACTTGGGCTCGCCCTCGCCCACGATGCGCCCGCCGAATCCGATCACGTTGCCGCGCATGTCCACGATCGGGAACATGATGCGGTTGCGGAACACGTCGTAGCGCCGGCCGTCCTCGCTCGCCTTGACCAGCCCCGCGTCGGCGAGGGGCTTGCCCTCGTAATCGGTGAATGCGGCCGCGAGGTTCTGCCATTCGTCCGGGGCGTAGCCGATGCCGAAGCGCTTGGCGATGTCCCCGGAGAGCCCGCGCTTCTTGAGGTATTCGATCGCGTGCGCCGCCTCCTTCAGCTGTGCCCGGTAATGGCTCGCCGCCTGCAGCAGCACGTCGTAAAGGCTTGCGCCGACCTCGGCGCGGCGCCGCTCGGTCTCGGTGCGCACTTCCGGCACTTTCATGCCCACCGACTGGGCGAGATCCTTGACCGCCTCGACGAAGCCCAGGCCGCCGTGCTCCATCAGGAAGCCCACCGCCGTCCCGTGCGCGCCGCAGCCGAAGCAGTGGTAGAACTGCTTGGTCGGGGAAACGGTGAACGAGGGCGTCTTCTCGCTGTGAAACGGACAACAGGCGACGTAGTTCGACCCGGCGCGCTTCAACTTCACGTGCCGGTCCACCACCTCGACGATGTCGACCCGGCCGAGGAGCTCCTGGATGAAGGACTGCGGAATCACTTACGGGCCGAGTATAGCGCCGCGCGCTGAAGGAACAACAGAAAAAACCGGCGGGCCATGCGCCGCCGCGGAAAGCAATTAGCCTGCCAGCCTTGTTTTCACCAACGAGGAGACCTTGGACATGTCGGCTTTCCCCGCCAGCTTGCCTTTGAGCGCCCCCATGACCTTGCCCATGTCGGACGGACCCTTGGCGCCGGTTGCCGCAATCGCGTCCGCCACCGCGGCCGCGATCTCGGCGTCCGACAGCGCCTGCGGCATGTAGCCCTGCAGAAGGTCGCTTTCATAGCGCTCGTTCTGCGCGAGATCCTGGCGCCCGCCCTTCTCGAACTGCGCGATCGACTCGCGCCGCTGCTTGATCATGCGCTCGATGACGCCCACCACGTCGGGATCGGTGAGCTCCTTGCGCTCGTCCACCTCGCGCTGCTTCACCGCGGCGAGGAGCAGCCGCAAGGCATCGCGGCGCCGGGCATCGCCCGCGCGCATCGCGGCCTTCAGGTCATCGTTGACGCGGGACTTGAGGGTCAATACATCCGCGGCGGCAGGAGCTGCGAGCGCAGGCGCTTGTGATGGCGCTTGATCGCGGCGGCGAGCTTGCGCTTGCGCTCGGTGGTGGGCTTCTCGTAGTACTCGCGAGCCCGCAACTCAGTCAGCAGGCCGGTTTTCTCGACGGTGCGCTTGAAGCGGCGCAGCGCCGCCTCGAACGGTTCGTTTTCCTTGACGCGGACAGTCGTCATGACACTCCGGATGGCAAGTGGAAAAGCCGTATTATATCAATCCGTAAGCAATTTTTGTAGCCAATTGTACGCCCATGCTGGTGCTCGGCATCGAAACCTCCTGCGACGAGACCGGTGTCGCCCTCTATGACGGCGCACGCGGCCTCCTCGGGCACGTCCTGCATTCGCAGGCGCGGCTGCACGCGGACTACGGCGGCGTCGTGCCCGAGCTTGCCTCGCGCGATCACGTCCGGCGCTTGCTGCCGCTCACCAACCGCCTGCTCGAGCAAGCCGGCTGCCGGCTGGACGAGCTGACCGCAGTGGCCTATACCGAGGGCCCCGGCCTCGCCGGCGCATTGCTGGTCGGCGCGGCGACCGCGCACGGTTTGGGCTACGCGCTCGGCGTTCCGGCCGTCGGCGTGCACCATCTCGAAGCGCACCTGCTCTCGCCCTTGCTCTCCCGGCCGGCCCCGGCCTTCCCCTTCGTCGCCCTGCTCGTCTCCGGCGGCCACACCCAGTTGATGCGCGTCGCCGGGGTCGGGGACTACGCGCTCCTCGGCGAGACGCTGGATGACGCCGCGGGCGAGGCGTTCGACAAGACGGCGAAGCTGCTCGGGCTGGGCTATCCGGGGGGCCCCGCGCTCGCCCGGCTCGCCGCGGGCGGCACCGCGGGCCGCTTCAGCCTGCCGCGGCCGATGCTCGCGAGCGGTGACCTCGACTTCAGCTTCAGCGGCCTCAAGACCGCGGTGCTGACGGCGGTGAAGGCGCGCGCGATCGGGGAGGCGGCGCGTGCCGATCTCGCCGCCGAGATCGAGGCCGCGATCGTCGAGGTGCTGATCGCCAAGGCGCTCGCCGCCCTGCGACACACCGGACTCAAGCGGCTCGTCGTGGCCGGGGGCGTGGGCGCCAATCTCACCCTGCGCGCCCGCCTGGCGGTCGCGGCGCGCGCGCAAGCCGTCGAGGTGTTCTATCCCGAGATCGAGTTTTGCACCGACAACGGCGCCATGATTGCATTCGCAGCGGCGCTGCGCATGCAAGAGGATCCAGGATTCAGGATCCAGGATTCAGGGAAGGGCAGCTTTACAGTCAGGCCGCGCTGGGAGCTCGAAACCGCGGCGCAGTGACGTCGTCATCCCCGCGGAGGCGGGGACCCGGTCCTAGCTTTGCGGCGTGCTGGAGCCGCTGCCGATCCTGCCCTCGGTGCCGGCGATGAGATTGCGGATGTTGGACTGGTGGCGCCACGCGATGAGAGCCGCGATCACCGCAACGCCGATCGCTCCCTCCCACGAGAAGCGGCCCATCCCGTACAGGAAGAACGCGAAGAACGGCGCGAAGGCGGCCGCGACCAGCGCCGCGAGCGAGGAGTAGCGGAAGAAGAACGCGATGATGAGCCAGGTTGCGATGGTGCCGGCGGCGAGCCACGCATCGAGCGCGAGCAGAACGCCGGTCGTCGTGGCGACGCCCTTGCCGCCGCGGAGGCGCAGGAACACCGGGTACATGTGGCCGAGCGTGGCGGCGACCGCGGCCGCGGCCACCGTGACGTCGATCGTCCCCGCCTCTGCAAGGCGCTGCGCGAGGAACACGGCAAGCCAGCCCTTGAGCGCGTCGCCCAGGAGCGTCAGCGCCGCGGCGGCTTTCTTGCCGGTGCGCAGCACGTTGGTTGCGCCGGGATTGCCCGAGCCGTAGCTGCGCGGGTCGGGCAGCGCAAACGCCCGGCTTACGATCACCGCGAACGGGATCGAGCCCAGGAGGTACGCCAGCAGCGTGAGCGCGATCGGAGTCACGCGAATTCACTTACAATTGCCGCTCATTCTAGCCCCGAATGGACACGATCTTCATCACTGACTTGCGCGTCGAGATGCTGATCGGCGTCTACGACTGGGAGCGCAAGGTGCCGCAGACGGTGCAGCTCGATCTCGAGATCGGGATTCCGGACGGCGGCCGGCCGAGGAGCGACCGCATCCGCGAGACGATCGACTACGCCAAGGTGATCCAGCGCATCCAGGCCTCGCTCAAGCAGGAGCGCTTCCTGCTCGTCGAGCGGCTCGCCGAGCACCTCGCCCAGCTGGTGATGACGGAATTCAAGGCGCCGTGGGTGAGAATCAGCGTCAGCAAGCTCGCGGTCGAGAAGGACGTCAAGCGCGTCGGCATCACCATTGAAAGAGGCCAGAAGGAGTGACGAGATACAGGTGACGATTGAGGGTGACGATTGAGGGTGACGAAAATCCGTTACAGATGGTACGTCACCAGTATCTCGTCATCCGTATCTCGTCACTTTCATCCTCTTGGATGGTGCCTGGCGTGAAGCTGCTTCAACCGCTCCCGCGCGACGTGGGTGTAGATCTGGGTGGTGGAAATGTCGGAGTGGCCGAGCAGGAGCTGCACCACCCGCAGGTCGGCGCCGTGGTTGAGAAGGTGCGTGGCGAAGGCGTGGCGCAGCGTGTGCGGGGAAATCGGCTTTCTCAGGCCGGCCCGCGCGGCGTAGCGCCGCAGCAGGGTCCAGAACATCTGGCGCGTCATCGCGCCCCCGCGCGCGGTGACGAACAGATCGTTGGCCGCGCGTCCGGCGAGGAGCTCGGGGCGCGCCTCCTTCACGTAACGCCGGATCCACGCGATCGCCTCCTCGCCGAGCGGCACCAGCCGCTCCTTGGATCCTTTGCCGGTCACCCGCACCACGCCCATGTCCTGGCTCACCTGGCCGAGCTTCAGCGTGACGAGCTCGGAGACCCGCAGCCCGCTCGCGTAGAGCGTCTCCAGCATGGCCCGGTCGCGCAGCCCGAGCGCCTTCTCCACCGGCGGCGCCTCGAGGAGACTCTCGACATCCTCCTCGGTGAGGCTCTTCGGCAGGCCGCGCGGCAGCTTCGGTGATTCGATTCTCAGCGTCGGGTCGGCCTTGATGCGCCCCTGGCGCAGGCCATGGCGGTAGAAGCGCTTCAGCGCCGATAGAAGGCGTGCGACGCTCGTTGCGCGCGTCTTCTTCCTGGACTGGTGGCCCAGGTAGCTCTGTATGTCGGCCTGGTCGGCCCCGAACAGGGATTTCCCGCTCCGGGCTTCGAGCCACGCGGCAAACTGCGACAGATCGCGGCGGTAGGCCTCGAGCGTGTTCTTCGCGAGCCCGTCCTCAAGCCAGAGCGCGTCGCAAAACTCGTCGATGAGTCCGGAGTCCCTGTTGGCCATGCCCGATGATACCAATCAGTCATGCCCGACAAGTGGTAGATTTATGTCCTGAGCTTGCCTCGTCCATCAGGGAGAAGACCATGAAACACATCGTTCGGATTGTGTCGTTGCTCGTCGCATGCGCTTGCATGGCAGGCACCGCGCTGGCGCAGAAATACCCCACCCGGTCGGTTCGCGTCATCGTTCCCCAGGCGCCCGGCGATCCCTGCGACACCTTTGCCCGCCTGCTGGGCCATCATATGAGCGAGCGTCTTGGCCAGTCGTTCGTGACCGACAACCGGCCCGGTGCGGGCGGCACGATCGGTTTGGCACTGGCCGCAAAAGCGTCCGCGGATGGCTACACCTTCGCCTGCGGGCAGGGCGGCAATATGTCGGTCATCCCGCACACGATGAAAAACGTGCCCTACGACGCGATGAAGGATTTCCAGCCCGTTGCGTTGATCGCGACCAACTACCTCGCGCTGGTGGTGTCTCCGACCACTCCGTTCAAGAACGTTGCAGAATTCGTCAAGTACCTGAAGGCCAACCCGGGCAAGGTGAGCTTCGCGACCAATGGCGAGGGCGCCTTCATGCACATGACGACCGAGGCCTTCCGCTCCCTCGTGGGCTTCGAGTATGTGCATGTCCCCTTCAAAGGGGTGGCGCCGGCGGCAGCAGAAGTCATGAGCGGGCGGGTGGATGCCGCCTTCGGCTCGTTCACGGGCCTTTACCCGTTCATCCAGGCCGGCAGGGTGCGGCTGCTCGGCATCGGCAAAGCGACGCGCGCGGCCAACTATCCCGACATTCCCACCATCGCGGAAACGGTGCCTGGCTTCACCTCCGGCGGCTGGTTCGGATTCGTCGCCCCGGCCAAGGTGCCGAAGGAGATCATCACGATCCTCAACCGCGAAGCGAACGCCGCGATGAAGCGTCCGGAAGTGCGCGCGAAGCTGGAAGCCCTCGGACTGGATGTCTGGACCGAGTCGCCGGAATACCTGGGCAAGCTGATGAAGAGCGAGTACGAGAAGTACGGCAAGGTGGCCAAGGAAATCGGGCTCGTGCCGAAGTAGCCTTACACGCTCACGCCCTCGTGCCGGAGCAGCCAGCGCTTGATCTCGATCCCCGGTCCGCGGCGGGCGTGCATGAAGCCGCCGATGCCGCCGCTCGCGACGACGCGATGGCAGGGAATGACGAGCGGAATGCGGTTGGCGCCGCACGCGCCACCGACCGGACGCGGCGCGCTGCCGAGCCGGCGCGCGACGTCCCTGTAGGTCAGCGTACGGCCGCTCGGAATGTCGTGGACGGCGCGCCACACCCGGCACTGGAAGCCGGTGCCGCGGTAGTCGAACGGCAAGTCGAACGGATAAGCTGCATCGTCGAGATAGCGCTCGACCTGGCGGCAGACGCGCGCGGCGAAGCGGTCGATCGGGTCGAGCGTCGCGGCGCCGCGCGGCAGGTAGTCGATGCCGGTCAGGCGTTCTCCTGCGGTGCGGATGCCGAGCACCGCGAACGGCGCCGCTATCCGGGCCGAGTAGCCGTCATCCGGCGCGGGGAGCATGGACGGAGCCTCTAACACGGTTAAACACGCGTGCGTTGCCGCCAGAATTGGTGATGACGCGAAGCGAGGTGCAGCCAATATGTCGATATTGGCAAGCCGAGCGACAAAGTCAGCGCCGATTCTGGCGGCAACCCCGGCGCAGTCATCAGAATATCCAGTGGCGTCACAGGGGCTGGCACGAGTTTTGGCCCATGGCTTTGTCGCAAGTCCCTTGCTTAGTCGGTCTAAGCGGCGGGCCTAGCTTCGCGCCCTGAGCCAAAATCGTGCCAGCGCATCGCGCGTTTAACCGTGTTAGAGGCTCCCACGCCGCAGCTTCTGCGAAACCAGCACGATAGCGATCAGCACGATGCCAATATAGTCAAACGCCGCGCGCGGGTAAACCAGCGCGAGGCCGGCGACGATCAGCAGCCACCGTTCGAGCCGGCTGGTGCGCTTGAACACCCAGCCCTGCACGCCGGTTGCTAGCGCCGCGATCCCGAACATGGCGGTCACGCTCACGATCGCGATGTCCAGGACTGAAGCCGTGGCGAGCGCCTTGAACGAGCCCTGCAGCAGCAGGTTCAGCCCCGCCGGGTCGAGCACGAACATGAAAGGCACGAGGAAGGCCGGCATCGTGTACTTCCACGATTGCAGGGTCGTCTTGTAGGGATCGCCGCCGGTGATCGCGGCCGCGGCGAATGGGGAAAGCGCGGTCGGGGGCGACACCTCCGAGAGCACGGCGTAATAGAAGATGAACATGTGCGCGGCGAAGTCCTTCACCCCGAGCGCGATCAGGGCCGGCGCCGCGATCACCGCGCAGATGATGTAGGAGGCGGTCACCGGCACGGCGAGGCCCACGATCCAGACGATGAGCGAGGTGAAGATCGCGGTGTAGAGCAGCTTCAGGTCGTGCACCAGCGCCTTCGTGGCATCCACCCCGACCGCCGACAGCAGGCCCATCGTGCCCTGGGTGAGCGAATCCGCGTAGCCGATCACGATCGAGCTGAACTTGAGCCCCAGGCCGGTCAGCGTCACGACGCCGACGATGATGCCGGCCGCGGCGCAGGTCGACGCGACGTTGAGCATGCTGACCGAGCCGGCCTCGAGCGCCCTCACGAGCTTTGCCGGCCACAGGCGCCAGCCGGGCCGTATGAACGCCGCGCCGACGAGCGCCACCGCGCCCGCCGGCAGTGCCCAGGTGAGCGCATCCACGTGGAAGCGGCCCCGGAGCGCCGTGTAGGCGACGCACACGAGAACGGCGACCACGCAGAAGAGGATCATCTGGCGCCGGCTCATGAGCGCGCAGTCGGGGTGGAGCGCGCTGGTGACGAACGCCACGATCGTCGCCCAGAACACGGCCGCCACCGGCGAGAAGCCGAGCAGCATGAAGACGATGATCGCGATGAGCGAAAGGAAGTGGAAACCGAACTGCTTGGTGAGGTTCCAGAGCGTCTCGGTCTTGTCGAACGGCACCTCCTTCATCCCGAACTTGCGCGCATCGACCTCCACCATCAGGAACAGCGCAAAGTAATAGAGGCAGGTCGGGATCGTCGCCATCAGGATGACGTCGAGGTAGGAGATCTTGAGGAACTCCGCGATCAGGAACGCAGCCGCCCCCAGCACCGGCGGCGAGATGATCGCGCCGAGCCCGCCCGCCGCGAGCAGGCCGCCGGCAGCCTCCTTGCCGTAGCCGGCCTTCGCGAGCATGGGATAGGCGACCGTCCCGAGCGTCACCGTGGTGGCGACGCCGCTGCCCGAGGGCCCGCCCAGGAGGAACGAGGACAGCACGATCGTGCGCCCCGCGCCGGTGGGCTTCCCGCCCATCGCGCTGAAGGAAAAATCGATGAAGAACTTTCCCGCGCCCGAGAACTGGAGGAAGGCGCCGTAAACCGTGAAGAGGATGATGAGCGAGGAGGACACGTCGATCGGCACGCCGAAGATCCCCTCGAGCGTCATGTACATGTGCCCGACGAGGCGCGAGACGTCGTAGCCGCGGTGCGTCCACGGCTGGCCGAGGTACGGCCCCAGCATCGCGTAGGCGATGAACAGCACGCATACGAACGGCATGATCCAGCCCGTGCCGCGCCGCGCCGCTTCCAGCACGAGCAGGATCAGGACCACGCCGAACACCATGTCCAGGTTCGTGGGGATGGTGCTGCGGTCGGTGAAATCGTCGCCGCCGACGAGCCCGTAGCCGATGACGAGAAGCGATAGCAATACAGCGATCCAATCCCACCACATGACGCGGTGGCGATAGCGCCGCGCGAACGGGAAGAGCAGGAAGGTGAGGAACAGGACGAAGCCGACGTGGATCATGCGCAGCTCCTGCGTCGGCACGATCGCGTAGGCGGCGTAGAGGTGAAAGAGCGACATCACCACGGCCACCGCCACCACGAGGCGGCCGAGGATGCCGGTGAGGCGATTGGTCGCGCCCTCCTCAGCCTCGATGTACTCCTCGGCCTTCTTGAGCGCGGCCTCGTCGACGGCGATGTGGTGCTCCGCCGCGATCTCGTGGATCAGCCGGTCGTCCTTCTCGCTCATCGCGGGCGCTTCCTCACGCGGTTCCGGCGCAACCCGAAAACAAAAAATCCAGCGCGCGGGTCGCGCTGGACTTCCGTCAGGCCCGCGGCTCCGCGGGCTATTTGACCTTCAGCCCCTTTTCGCGAAAGTACTTGACCGCGCCCGGATGGAACGGGATCACGATCGCGGCGTTGGTCTGGTACTTGAGATCGAAGTTCTCCGACTCCTTGTGCACCCGGACCATGTCTTCCTTCTTATCGAACATCGTCTTGACGATGTTGTAGGCGACCTCGTCCGGGGTGTCCGCGCCGGTCACCAGGATGTTCCAGATGGTGGTGACGTGCGCATCCTTTTCCTGCCCCGGATAGGACTTGGCGGGGATCACGTCGCGCACGTAGAGCGGGCCGTACTTCTTGTTCAGGACCTCCGCCAGCTCCGCGTGCTCGATGAACTTGATCTTCACGCCCGGGCTCGCGGCGAGGTCGGTCACCGCGGCGGTGGGAATGCCGCCCGACCAGAAGTAGGCGTCGATCTTGCGGTCCTTCAGCGCGTCGCCCGAGGCCTGCACCGTCAGCCGCTCGCGGGTGATGTCCTTGTCCGGATTCAAGCCTGCCGCTGCGAGCACGCGGTTTGCCTTCACTTCCGTGCCGCTGTTCGGCGGGCCGGTGGATACGCGCCGCCCCTTGAGATCGGCCACCTTGTTGATGCCGAGCCCTTCGAGCGTGACGATGTGGAAGCGGTTCGGATAGAGCACCATGAGGCCGCGCACCGGCACCGCCTTGCCCTTGAACTTGTTCTCGCCTTTCCACGCATCGTAGCTCGCGTCCGCCATCGACAGCGCGACGTCCGCTTTCTTCGTCAGGATGAACTGAAGGTTTGCGATCGAGCCGGCGGTGGACTCCGCGGTCGCGTTGAGGTTCGGCACGTACTTGGTGAGGACATTCGCCATGCCGCCGCCCATGGGGTAGTACACGCCCCCGGTGGGGCCGGTGGCGATCGACAACGAGATTTTCTGCTGCGCCGCGGCGGGCATCGCGGCGGCTGCGCTGGCAAGAAGCGCCAGTAGGAGCTTGCGCATCGTAATCCTCCTGTAAGGGACCGCGGGTAGGAGAGCGCAGTCTAGGGTCGTACGCTTCTCGTTGCAATAGCGTAAGATAAAGCGCAAGAACTTACCCCGCACGGCTCACCCATCCAGGAGGCGGATATGAAGAAGACCAAGGCATTGCATTGGGGAATCGCCGCGGCCGGCATCGCCGCGCTGCTCGCCGCTTGCGCGACCCAGATGACCTCGCGCAGCGCCGACCCGGCGCTGCGCATCGGCGCGGACGACATCGGGGGCGTCGTCTCCAGTCCGAACGGCGTGGAGGCAGGCGTATGGGTAATCGCCGAGACAACCGATCTGCCGACCCGCTACATCAAGAGCGTCGTGACCGATGATCGCGGCCGCTATGTCATTCCCGACCTGCCGATGGCCAACTACCAGGTCTTCGTGCGCGGCTATGGTCTCGTGGATTCGCCGCGGGCGCGCGCGCGGCCGGGCCAGATAGTCAACCACGCCGCGGTGCCGGCGCCGGACGAGCGGGCAGCCGCGCATTACTACCCCGCGATCTACTGGTACACGATGATGAAGATTCCTCCGGCCAGGGATTTCGGCGGGGGAAGCAATATTCCGAAGGGCATCACCCAGGAGAAATGGCGCCAGCGGATGGGCAACGTCGACTGCGTCGGCTGCCATCAGCTCGGCCAGGAATCGACGCGCACGATCCCGGTGCAGCTCGGAAGATTCGACTCGCACGAGGCGGCGTGGGCGCGCCGCATCCTGTCGGGCCAGTTCGGGGCGCAGATGACGAACCGCATCGGCAAGGAGCTCGGCGGCGTGCCCTACAAGTACTTCGGGGACTGGACCGAGCGCGTCGAGAAGGGCGAGCTGCCCAAGCACAAGCCGCAGCGCCCGCAGGGCATCGAGCGCAACATCGTCGTCACGGCCTGGGAATGGTCCACTCCGGACAAGTACCTGCACGATCTCATCTCGTCGGACCGGCGCTATCCGGGGGTCAACGCCTACGGCAAGCTCTACGGCTCGCCGGAATACTCCACCGACATGATGCCGATCCTCGACCCGAAGACGCACGAGGTGACGTCCTTCAGGATGCCGGTGGCCGACCCGAAGATGCCGCTCTCACTGGGGCCGGGCCATGCCGCGAACGTCATGCCGACAGCGCCTTCGCCCTATTGGGGAGGTCGCCAGCTCTGGGACACCCGGGCCAACAACCACAACGCCATGTTCGACCAGTGGGGCCGGCTCTGGATCGCGGCGAGCGTGCGCGGCCGCGCCAACCCGGACTTCTGCAAGAAGGGCTCCGCGCATCCCTCGGCAAAGGTATTCCCGCTCGACGTGAGCAGCCGGCAGGTCGCGATGCTCGATCAAAAGACCATGAAGTATTCGTTCATCGACACCTGCTTCGGCACCCACCACCCGCAGTTCGGCTACGACGCCGACGACACGCTGTGGCTCTCGGGCAGCGGCCCGGTGGCCGGCTGGATCAACACCAGGGTGTGGGACGAGACCGGCGACGTGGTCCGGGCCCAGGGCTGGGCGCCGTTCGTGCTCGACACCAGCGGCAACGGCAAGGTGGACGAGTGGACCGAGCCGGGCCAGCCCGCGCAGCCGGGCAAGGACACCCGGATCGCGGGCTCGGGCCCCTACGCCGTGATGCCGCATCCCACCGACGGCTCGGTCTGGTACGCCTCCAACGTGTTCGCCGGCACGCCCGGCTTCCTGCGCTTCGACCCCCGGACCAGGCTCTCCGAGTTCTACGCCATTCCCAGGGAAGGCATCGGGATTCGCGGCGGCGACATCGACCGGAACGGCGTGCTGTGGGGGTCGGGCTCGAACGGCAGCCTGATCAGCTTCGACCGGACCAAGTGCAAGGCACCGCTCAGCGGGCCTTCGGCGACCGGTAACCACTGCCCCGAGGGGTTCGCCTACAACCGGTATCC
>DATBMB010000030.1:0-2697 GCA_036555035.1 Burkholderiales bacterium
CTGATCCCGAGCCGCGTGCATCCCTCGGAGCTGTTCTGGCGCCAGCTCCGGTTCGCGGATTTCGACGTCTCGGAAATGTCGTTCTCCTCGCTCCTGATGGCGAAGGCGCGGGGAGACGAGCGCTGGGTCGGCGTGCCGGTATTCACCACGCGCAAGTTCTACCACGCCGCGATTCTCGTGCGGCGCAAGGCGGGCATCCGCTCGCCGGCGGACCTGAAGGGCAAGCGCGTCGGCGTGCCGGAGTACCAGCAGACCGCAGCGCTGTGGGCGCGCGGCGTGCTGCAGGAAGAATTCGGAGTCGAGCCGCGGCACATGGAATTCTGGATGGAGCGCGGCGCCTCCGTCAGTCATGGCGGCGCCGTCGGCTTCACCGCGCCTCCCGGCGTGACGATCCACACGATTCCGCCGGAAAAAAGCCTCGGCGGCATGATGCTTTCGGGCGAGCTCGACGCGGCGCTGCATTACATCGTCGACCGCAACCTGGTCGACCGCAGCACGGCCGACTTGTGGAGCCATCCGGAGATCGGGCCGCTCTTCCCCGATCCGGTCGCGGAGGGCGTGCGCTACTACCGCAAGACTGGCATCTTTCCCATCAACCACGGCATGGTCATCAGAAGGGATCTCGCCGAGAAGCATCCCTGGGCGGTGCTCAATCTCATCAAGGCCTTCGACCGCGCCAACGAGATCGCGGACCGGGAGCGCCTGGAGCACGCGGAGTATCATGTTGCCACCGGCCTGCTGCCGCCGGAGGCGACGGAGGCATTGCGCACGCCCCTCGTGCGCCACGGCATCCGCGCGAATCGCAAGACGCTGGAAACCGCGGCCCGCTATTCCTGCGAGCAGGGCTTGACGCCGCGGCAGCTCAAGCTGGAGGAAGTGTTCGCGCGCAGCGCGCTGGAGCAATAAAGGCTTCCGAAGGGAGAATGCAGTCCATGGAATTGAAACGGCTGGGCCCGGGCTTCGCCGCAGAGGTGCGCGGGGTCGGGCTCGCCGACGTGGCAGAGCGCGACGATGCCTACGCATACGTGCGCGCGGCATTCGAGGCACACTCGGTGCTGGTGTTCCGCGGCCAGCCAATTACCAATGAACTGCAGGTTGCCTACTCGAGGCGCTTCGGCCCGCTGGAGATCGCCAAGGCCGCCTCGCGCGGAGAAGGCACGCCGTTTTCCATCCTCACCAATATCGAGCCGGACGGCAGCCTCGTGGCCCCCGATCACAAGGAAGCGCTGCGCGCGCGCGCGAACCAGCTCTGGCACACCGACAGCTGCTTCAAGGACCCGCCGGCGCTTGCCTCCGTGCTGTCGGCGCGCGTCATCGCGCCGGTCGGCGGCGAAACCGAGTTCGCGTCCATGCGTCTCGGCTGGGAGCGCCTGCCGGATGCGATGCGCGCGCGGCTCGCCGATGCCATTGCCTGGCATGACTATGCGCATTCGCGCGGGAAGATCGCCCCGCACCTCGCGTCCAAGCGCGAGAAGTCCACGCTGCCGCCCGTGCGCTGGCGCATCCGCTGGCGCAACCCGGCGAACGGGCGCGACTCGCTCTACGTCGCGTCACACACCTGCGGGATCGACGGCTTGGTGCAGGACGATGCGCTCCGGCTGATCGACGAGCTGATCGCGCACATCACGGCTTCCGGGCACACTTACCTCCACCGCTGGCAGCCGGGAGACGTCATCATGTGGGACAACCGCTGTGTGCTGCATCGCGGGCGGCCGTGGCCCGATGATCAGCCGCGCCACGTCGTCCGCACCACGATCTCTGTCACCGACGCCGACGGCCTCGCCGCAATGCGACCCGCTAGAACCGGAACCTGAGTTCCACCCCGTATTCCCGCGTCGTGTTTTCCGGCTCGATCAAGCCCAAGCCGCCGCCGATGGGCACGATTTCAGAGTCCTTTATCTTCCAGTAGTGATACCAGGGTCCGAATGCCCACCGACCGTTCTCGAACATCAGATAGGCCCGGTAACCTCGGCCGCTATTCTGATCATTCTTTATGTCGGGAGCGCCGGGCGCGACATCGCTGAGCTTTGATTCCTGCGTCCCGCTCAGGAACCAGTCATACTCCGCCGTGGGCGCGATGATCCAGCGCCCGCCGGCGCGAAAACGCGCGGTCAAGCCCACGGGGATGTAGTAGTAGCGGGAATAGCGCTGGTAGCCGATGTGTCCGGTGGAGGTGTACCCCCGGAGGTCGTTGTACAGGTAGCGGTAGCCGAATCCGATATACGGCGACAGGGCATAGCTGTCTCCGGGTAGATAATCGCGGCCGACCACCACCCGCGCCTCGGCAAGCCAGTCCGGAACATCGTCCAGGGTGCCCGTGCGCACACTCTCGTATTCCAGCAGGCCATAAGACACGCGCAGGTCGATGCGGGTGTACACGCGATTGGGCGCGGTAGCCGTGTACGCGCCGACGAAGCCCACCCGCTCTCCCTCGAGCTTCATGACACCGGGCTCTTCGTACTCGTAATGCGCGACCTGCCCGCCGATCTCCCACCCGCGTTGGGTGATGAGTGGATTGGGTTGCGTTCCCTGAGCGGCTGCGGTCGCAGACAGCGCGGCAGCCAGCGCGGCCGCCAAGACAAACATACCCGAATGGTTGATCTTCACCGACCCTCCCCGAAAGCGTAACGGGGAGAGCGTGACGGAAAAGGCGCCGCTCGTAAAGCGCGCCTCGGAAGCGGGGGGTTATCCCGCATT
>DATBMB010000141.1:0-1532 GCA_036555035.1 Burkholderiales bacterium
GCGAAACGCCGCACCGAGGGGCTCGCGTGCGCGCGCGCGAATCCGGCTTGATCCACCGCGGCGGGAGCCACCGGCGCGGGACGCGGTGGCGGAGGTGACGAAGGCGGCGCCGCCAGTGCCATGGCGGGCGCCGGCTGCGGCGCGGGCGCGGATTTCTCCACCTCGGCCTTCGCGGCAGGCGGCTGTTGTGGGGCGGGCTTCGCGGCGGCGCTTTCAGCCGATGATTCGAGCGTGAGCACGGGCGAGCCCTCGGAAACCTTGTCCCCCACCTTGACTCGTAGCTCCTTCACCACGCCCGCGGCGGGCGAAGGCACTTCCATGGTCGCCTTGTCCGATTCCAGGGTGACAAGAGGCGATTCCCGCTCAACGCGATCTCCCGGCTTGACCAGCACCTCGATCACGGGGACGTTCTTGAAGTCCCCGATGTCGGGAACCTTGACTTCGACCACGCTCATGCGGGGGGAATGAGTTTCAGACCTTGGCGGGGCTGGGCTTCTCGGGATCCACGCCGTACTTCCGGATCGCCTCGACGACCTTCTTCTGCGGAATCGCTTCCTGGTCGGCGAGCGCCTTCAGCGCTGCGACGGCGACGTAGCGCCGGTCCACTTCGAAGAAGCCGCGCAGCGCGCGGCGCGTGTCGGAGCGGCCGAAGCCGTCGGTGCCGAGGACGCTGTAGCGCGCCGGCTGGGGCAGGAAGGCGCGGATCTGGTCGGCAAACACTTTCATGTAGTCGGTCGCCGCGATCACAGGGCCGGGGTGGTCTCTCAGGCATTGCTCGAGGTAGGCGCGCCGCGGCTCGGCCTCGGGATGAAGCAGGTTCCAGCGGCTCGTTTCGAGGCCGTCGCGCCGCAGCTCGTTGAAGCTGGTGACGCTCCAGACGTCGGCCGCCACGCCGAAATCCTTTTCCAGCAGCTCGCCCGCCGCCAGCACCTCGCGCAGGATGGTGCCGCAGCCCATCAACTGGACTTTCAGCTTGCCTTTGGCCGCCTTGCCCCCCGAGACGAGGTGCATGCCCCGCAATATCCCCTCCTCGGCCCCTTCGCGCATCGCGGGATGCGCGTAGTTCTCGTTCATCACCGTGATGTAGTAGTAGACATCCTCCTGCTCCCTGACCATGCGGCGCAGGCCGTCCTGGATGATGACCGCGAGCTCGTAGGCGTAGGTCGGGTCGTAGGACACGCAGTTCGGGATGGTGGAGGCGATGAGATGGCTGTGGCCGTCCTCGTGCTGCAGCCCTTCGCCGTTCAGCGTCGTCCTGCCGGAAGTCCCTCCAAGCAGGAAGCCGCGCGCGCGCATATCGCCCGCCGCCCACGCCAGGTCGCCCACGCGCTGGAAGCCGAACATCGAATAGAAGATATAGAACGGGATCATCGGCCGGTCATGCGTGCTGTAGGAGGTCGCGGCCGCGATCCACGAGGACATCGCGCCGGCTTCGTTGATGCCTTCCTGCAGGATCTGCCCGTTCTGGTCCTCCTTGTAGTACATGAGCTGGTCGGAATCCTGCGGCGTGTAGAGCTGGCCGACGTGGGAAT
>DATBMB010000195.1:0-31926 GCA_036555035.1 Burkholderiales bacterium
TGCGTCCCAATTTGACCCGCCGGGGGGCTTGCGCTAACTTCCCCGGAGCCAACCGCCGCTCCGGCATTCAATAATCGAGGAGGCCACATGCCCAGATCGTGGACGCAACTCGCCGTTCTCGCCGTTCTCGCGGCAGCCGCCGCGTCCGCTTCCGCGCAAACCTATCCCACCAGGCCGGTCCGCTTCCTGGTGCCGTTCGGCCCCGGCGGCGTCGGCGACATCACGGCGCGGGTGGCGGCCCAGAAGATGAGCGCCTCGCTCGGCCAGCAGGTCGTCATCGACAACCGCCCGGGCGCCGGGGGAATCGTCGCCTCCCAGCTCGTGGCGAATGCCGAGCCCGACGGCTACACGATGCTGCTGCTCAACAACGCGCATGCGATCAGCCAGTCGCTGTTCAAGTCGCTGCCCTACGATACGCTGCGGGACTTCGCGCCCGTCTCCTCGCTCGCCACCTTCAGCCTCGTCCTGATGGTGAATCCCGACTCGCCCCTGCGCTCCGTCAAGGACCTGATCGCCGCGGCCCGCTCGAGCCCGGGCAAGCTCAACGTCGGCACGATCCAGATCGGCGCGACCCAGCACCTCTCCATGGAGCTGTTCAAGTCCATGACGGGCTCGGACTGGGTGCACGTTCCCTTCACCAACACCGGCCTGCTGCTGGGCGGGCTGCGCGGCAACAGCGTCCAGGTGGCCTTCGAGTTCATCGCACCGGTCATCGGCCCGATCAAGGCCGGGCAATTCCGGGCGCTCGCGGTCACGACGCGCACCCGCTTCTCCGGCCTGCCGGATGTCCCGACCGTGCAGGAGTCCGGCGTGCCCGGGTTCGAGGTCACTTCCTGGAACGGCATCGGGGTTCCGGCGAAGACGCCGCGGGCCGTCATCGACCGCCTGAACCGGGCGGTCGCCGAAGCGCAGGCTGCGCCCGACCTCAAGCAGCGCTTTGCGGAGATGGCCGTGGATACGTTCCCCAATACGCCCGAGGGCTATCGCAAGCACATCGCCGCCGAGATCGCCAAGTGGCGCAAGGTGATCGACACCGCCCGGATTCCGAAGCAGTAGGCTTGATTCTCAGCCTGCATACCGATCGCCTCGCGCCCAGGGCGGAGAGCTCGCTGGCTGATTGCCCGCGCATCATCTACGTGCGCGAGGGCGATGCCATCGTGCGCGCGGGCGCGCAGGCGGCGGGGCTCGGCGCGAACAGCGCCTGGCACGGGAGCCGTGCCGCCGCCGTCGTTGCGGGCAACTCGGGCGCGACCCTGTGGCGCTGGGAGCTCGGCACCCGCGCAACCGGCTCGCCCGCGCTCACCCATACAGTCGAGCTCGACGATCCGGGCGGCTACCTGATGCGCTGCGACCGCGTGGACTTTCCGCCGGGGGCCATCGCCTGGACGCACGTGCACCGCGGGCCGGGCATCCGCTGCCTGCTCGCGGGCTCGATCCGGGTGGAAGTGAATGGAAAGGCCCACGACGTCGAGCCGGGCGGCGCGTGGTTCGAGGCGGGACCGGACCCGGTGCTCGCGACCGCGTCCAGGACCGTTCCGACCGCTTTCGTGCGGGTCATGATCCTGCCGCGCGAGCTGCGCGGGAAGAGCTCGATCCGCTACGTCAGGCCCGAGGACGCCGAAAAGCCCCGGCTCCAGACCTACCGCGTCTTCGTCGACGATTTCATCGAGCTTCCGCGCTAAGAAATCCTGGAACTGTGTCGCTTCCGCGGCGTGCGATTTGTCACGCTGGCATTTTTCATTGTCTTCACACTGCAGTTGCGGGGATAATTCGCCCTCATGAGCTTGCGGCGGAACGAATTCGACGTCACCAACCGCATCAACGTCGAGAGAGTCGACGAAGTGCGGGACGCGGTGCTGCAGGTCTTCGCCGCGCGCTATCCCGGCGAGGACCTCGCGCCGCTGCGCCGCGCGTTCGAGGACATGAAGGCCCTGTTCGAGGGGCGCTACCCGGGCTACCTCGCCTGCGACACGCTCTACCACGACCTGCGCCACACCCTCGACATGACGCTCGCCACGGCGCGGCTGATCGA
Source organism: Burkholderiales bacterium (assembly GCA_036555035.1). Classification (GTDB taxonomy): domain Bacteria; phylum Pseudomonadota; class Gammaproteobacteria; order Burkholderiales; family SG8-41; genus SG8-41. The sequence continues at coordinate 2,033 of DATBMB010000195.1, forward strand.
CGGCCACGACCGCACCTGCGCGCCCGCCGACCGGCTCGGCCCGCGGCGCGCGATGCTCGGCGTGATGGTCGCGCTGCTGCACGACTCGGGCTACATCCGCCGCGCCTCGGAATCCGGCATCGAGAACGGCGCTGTGTTCACCAAGATCCACGTCAGCCGCAGCGCCGAGTTCCTCGCGGGCTATCTGCCCACGATCGGCTTCGCCGAGGAGGCCGGCCGCGCAAGGCAGCTCACGCATTTCACCGGCTACGAGCTCGACATCGATCTGATCGGGCTGAAGGACGCGAAGGACCACCTGCTCGGCTGCATCATCGGCACCTCCGACCTCATCTCGCAGATGGCCGACCGCCAGTACATCGAGAAGTGCCGGGATTTCCTTTACCGGGAATTCGTGTGGGGGGGCATTGCGCGCGAGGTCCAGCCCGACGGGCGCGAGGTCGTGCGCTACGCCTCGCCCACGGATCTCGTCATCAAGACGCCGGGCTTCTACCATTACCTCGCGAAGCCGCGGATCGAGAAGCGGCTGGGCGGCGTGGACCGCTTCGCCGAGGCGCACCTCGACGGCCCGAACCTCTACCAGCTGGAGATCGCGCGCAACATGGACTACCTGCACGAGAGGATCGAGCGCGGCGATTTCGAGCGGCTGCGGCGCGTCACCCACTCGCTCTCGCACCCCGTCCCCGAAAACCCGAGCAACAAGTGATGAGGTGCGGGTGACGAGATAATGGTGACGAGATACGGGTGACGGATCAAGAAACGCTTTTCGTCACCATTATTCGTCACCCTTGATCGTCACCTTTATTCGTCACTTTGCCCTTGAATTGGTCGCCGGCGGCGGCGATGCCGCCGAGGTAGTGTTCCCACACCCGCAGGTTCTTCTCGCACGCGGTGACCACCGCGTCCTCCATTCGAAGCTTGCGCGCGAAGCGCTCCACGGCGTGCCAGCCCGCGTCGCTGTGCTCGATGTCCGCCTGCTCGTGCAGCTCGAAGAACCCGAGGTCCGCGTCGGGGAGCCTGAAGAGCTTCCCCCAGCGCCGGCGCTCGAGCCCGAACCAGCCCGCCTTGCGGAAGAGCCCCGTGCCGTAGCCGGGCACGTTGACGCGCTCGGCGCAGGTATTGGCGACGACGCCCTCCAGCCAGTGCCGGTTCGCCATCAGGCCCTCCCACGCGGCCCACGCGAGAGCCGTCGAGGCGAGCGGCTGCGCCTGCTGGATCACCGAGCGCTTCAGCCCGATGCGCACGCCGAGGTCCTCGAGGATCTTCCAGTGCGGCTCGCCGCCGCCGTGCTTGTGGTCGGCGATGACCTCCTCGCTGCAGGCCTGGATGATCCTGATGCGCGTGTCCCAGTCCGGGCAGTTGGTGGCGACCTTCAGCTTCAGCACCGAGTTGCGCTGGCGCGTGTTGAGCCGGTGCTGCAGCACGAACATCCGCGCGCGTCCCCGGGTCATGGGCTCGTGGAACCAGCGGCAGCGCGCGACGAAGTCGTTCACCACCCGGTCCATGCGCGCGATGACGCTTCGCTTCAAGCCGCCTTCTCCAGCCGTTTCGCGAAAACGAGGATCTGCTCGAGCGTGTTGCGCCCGTTCTGGTGCGGCGGCAGCACGTTCCAGAGCTCGGCATTCGGCATCAGCTCCTTCAGCGCCCACGACGCCGAGTGCGCGTGCGAGGCGTCGTTGCCCGACTGGATGAAGGCCGGCACCCGGATCTGCGCCAGCTCCTCGCCGCTCGCTCCGGAGGGCATGGTGTCGTTGAACAGCGCATCCCGCGAGCGCTCGCAGGCGCCGATGTAGGGCCCGAGCTCCTGCCTGACGAACCGGACGGCGAACTCGGGGTCCACGACGGTCGGCGGACCCCACGGCCCGATCTCCGGATCGTCCCAGAAGCTCCGCGACCCCCGCGCGCGCATCACCACGGGCTCGAAGCCGTTGGCGCGCACGAACTCGATGTGGCGCTTGAAGAAGGCATGGCCCTTCATCATCCACCGGTAGCCGCCCACCGGCCAGTGCAGGTAGAGCCCCCTGCACGCCCCCGGATGGCGCACCGCGAACGCGAGCGCGAGCGCCGCGCCCATGCAGCTGCCGAGCACGATCGCCTGCTGCGCGCCCGCGAGGTCGAGCAGCCCCTTCGCCTCCTCGACGTAGAGATCCCAGCTGAGCGGCTCGATCTTGCCGCCCGATTGTCCCGCCTCGCGGCGGTCGTACGCGATCGTCTTGAAATGGCGCGAGAGCGCCGTGAGCGCGTCCATCTCCTGCCACTCGCGCTTGCCGCCGGCCGCGGTCCAGCGCGAGATGACCGAGTTGAAGCCGCCCGGCGCGAACATCAGCAGCGGCGGACCCGATCCCTGGATCTGGTAATGAATCTTGATTCCGTTGATCGTCGCGAACGGCACGTGGCCTCATTTCCGGCGGGGTCGCGCGCCGCGGGTGGGGAAAACCTGGGGACTATAATCATGCTGTCCGTACAGAAAAGGGAATAGGAGGAACATCATGTCGCATCGATCCTCGACGGTCGCAGCAGCTTGCGCGGCGGCATGCGTGCTGCTCGGCACTTCCGCGCCGGCGATCGCCCAGAAATCCGACGCGGCGGCAGGCTACCCGAGCCGGCCCGTGCGCATCGTCGTGCCGTTCACGCCGGGCGGCCAGCCCGACATCGTCGCGCGCCTGATCGCGCAGCGTCTCACCGAGTCCCTCGGCCAGCAGGTCATCGTGGACAACCGCCCCGGCGCCGGCGGCATGATCGGCTCCCGGATCGTCGTCGCCTCCAACCCGGACGGCCACACGCTGCTTTCGATATCCGGCGCCCACGTGGTAACGCCCGCGGTGCGCGCCAATCTCGGCTACGACACGGCCAGGGACTTCGCCGGGATCACGCTGGTCTACAACGCCGCGTACTACCTCGTGGTCCCGGTGTCGCTGGACGTGCGCACCGTCAAGGATCTCGTCACGCTCGCCAAAGCGAAGCCCGGCCAGCTCAACTTCACTTCGGCCGGCATCGGCAGCGCCACGCACTTCGGGGGAGAGATGGTCAAGGCCCGCGCCGGCATCGACGTGGTGCACGTGCCCCACAGGGGCATCCCGGAGGCGCTGACCGAGGTCATGACGGGCCGCATTCAATTCTTCATGGCGCCGTTCGGCTCCACGGCCGCATTGATCCGGGACGGCAAGCTGCGCGCGCTCGCGGTCTCCTCCGCGCAGCGCACGCGCATGAACCCGGAGATCCCCACCATCGCCGAGTCCGGGCTGGCGGGCTTCCGCTACGACTCGTGGGGCGCGATGTTCGTCCCGGCGAAGACCCCGCGCCCGGTCATCGACAAGCTCAACCGCTCGGTCACGGCCGCGCTGAAGCAGCCCGAGGTCGTGCAGCGACTGCACGCGATCGGGATGGAGCCGGCGCCCACCACCCCGGCGCAGCTCGACCGGTTCGTCGTCGAGCAGCTCAAAGTATCGGCCGAGCTGGCGCGGGGGGCCGGCCTCACGCCCGAGTAGCGCGGAGAGGCTCCTCGTCCATCGCCGCGATCTGCTCGCGCAGCTCGAGGATGCGGTCCTGCCAGTAGCGCTGCGTGCCGAACCAGGGAAACGCGGCGGGAAACGCGGGATCATCCCAGCGCCGCGCGATCCACGCCGAGTAGTGGATCAGGCGCAGCGTGCGCAGCGCCTCGATGAGCAGCAGCTCGCGCGGATCGAATGCGCTGAAATCCTCGTAGCCCGCCAGCACGTGCCCGAGCTGGCGCTCCATCTCGGCGCGATCGCCCGAGAGCAGCATCCACAGGTCCTGCGCCGCCGGTCCCGAGCGGCAGTCGTCGAAGTCCACGAAGTGCGGGCCCGCGTCGGTCCACAGCACGTTGCCGCCGTGGCAGTCGCCGTGCAGGCGGATCGGCTTCACGTCGCCGGCGCGCCCGTAGCAGCGGCGCACGCCTTCCAGCGCGAGCGCCGTCGCGCTCGTCCACGATTCCAGCAGCTCGGCGGGGACGAGGTTGCTCGCCCGCAGCCACTCGCGCGGCTCGAGGCCGAAGGACTCGATGTCGAGCGCGGGACGGCTGCGGAAAGCCCGCGCCGCGCCCACCGCGTGGATGCGCCCGACGAAGCGGCCGATCCACTCGAGCGTCTTGGCGTCCTCCAGCTCGGGCGCGCGCCCGCCGCGGCGCGGGAAGACCGCGAAGCGGAAGCCCTCGAAGGCGTGCAGCGTCGCGCCGCCGACGGCGAGGGGCGCGACCACCGGGATCTCGCGCTCCGCGAGCTCGAGGGAGAACGCGTGCTCCTCCAGGATCTGCTCGTCGCTCCAGCGCGCCGGGCGGTAGAACTTCGCGACCAGCGGCGGCCCCTCTTCCATCCACGCCTGGTAGACGCGGTTCTCGTAGCTGTTGAGGGAAAGCAGCCGGCCGTCGGGCGCGAACCCGACGCTGGCGAGCGCGTCGAGCGCCCGGTCGGGCGTGAGTCCGGAGTAGGGAGCCGGCTGCAAGGATGGGCTCAGTCGCCGAGCCGCAGCCACAGCCAGGCGGCGGCGACCGCCAGGGTGGCTGCCGTCACCGGCACGCCGACGCGCGCGTGCTCCTTCCAGCCGATGTGGATCCCGCGGCGCTGCGCGGCGCCGACCACGATGATGTTGGCGATGCTGCCCACGATCAGGAGGTTCCCGGCGAGCGTGCTCGAGAGCGCCAGCACCGGCCCCGCGATCTCGTGCGTCGCCGCCGGCAGCAGCAGCATCACCGCCGGGACGTTGGACACGATGTTCGAGAGCACGAAGGCCGCGGCGAAGAGCGGCACCGGGTGCTGGAGGTCCACGCCGGCCGCAGCGAGGTCTGCCATCGTGTGATCCGGAAACCCGGTCCGGGCGAGCGCGTGGTTCACGATGAAGAGGCCGATGAAGAGGACGAGCAGCTGCCAGTCCACCAGCCCCAGCATCTTGAAGGAGTGGAGCTTGCGGCTCGTCATCAGCAGCCCCGCCGCGACGAGCGCCACCACCTCGCGCGGCAGGGGCGCAGCCAGGAACAGCACGAAGACGATGGCGGCGACGGAGACCCCTTTCACGCTCTGCCAGGGGTCGAACGGCGGCGGCGCTTCCCCGGGCGGATGCCCCCCGGTGGCGGCGGCGCCGGGCGCGAGCGTCCAGCAGCCGCGCGCCTGCCACGCGATGATCGCCCACGTGAGCGCCAGCCCGAGCGCGACCGGAGCCGCGACGTCGCACATGTACTCGAGAAACGGGAGCCTCAGCGTCTCGCCGATCAGCATGTTCTGGGGATTGCCGATGAGGGTGGCCGCCGAGCCGACGTTGGCCGAGCAGGCAAGCGCGAGCAGAAACGGCACCGGGTTCAGCCGCCGCGCGAGGCATACGTCCACCAGCACCGGCGCAACGGCGAGGCAGATGATGTCGTTGCTGAACACCGCGGAGAGCGCGGCGATCGCGGCGATCAAGGCGGCAAGCAGCCCGGCCGGCGGCAGCGGCGCCGATCCGAGCCGCCACGTGACCCAGGTGTAGAAGCCGCCCAGGCGCAGCTGCGAGGAGATCACCATGAACGCGAAGAGGAGGATCAGCGTCGGCGCATGGATCGCGGCCCACGCCTCCTCGAGCGTCAACGCGCCGACGGAAACGAGCACGATCGCGCCGAGCAGCGCGACGCCGGTGCGGTCGAGCTGCAGGAAGGGCAGCCCGCCGAGGATCATCCCCAGATAGACGGCAAAAAAAACCGCGAGAATCGCGGCTTCGACCAGCATGTGCGCGCCACCCGCCCCCTGGCTACCGGGGGCGGATTATAGCGCCGCGCAGGGAATCAGCTCTTGGAGAAGATCGCGTCGAGCCGGTCGAGGTCGTTGATGACCTTCCACTCGGACGCCCCGGCGCCCTCGACCCGCTTCTGCCAGGCTTCGAGCCGGCCGAGATAGCGGCGCGGATCGATATTGTCGGTGTTGAGCTTGGTGACGTTGACCGCGATCACCCGGATGTTCTTCAGGCTGATGGGGAAGTTGCGGATCGTCACCTTGTCGAGCTCCTCCTGCATGTCGGAGAAGATGAGGATGGTCTTCTTCCCCGCGCCCGTCTCGTTCAGGAACTCCGCGCCCTGGATCAGCCCGCCGGTGATGTCGGTATGGGCGCTGCCCCGCACCGTCCTGAAGTACTTGTCCGTCTTCTCGCGGAACGCGCGCTTCTGGGCGTTCGCCTGGGTCGGGCGCTGGTCGAACAGCGCCTTGGCTATGATGTCCTTCTCGCTGAAGCTGCGGCTCTGCACCCGCGCCACCGCCAGCGAGTCCCCGGGCTGGAGCGTGCCCAGCAGGTAGTTGACGATGAGCTGGGCCTTGCCCGCCTCGGCCGCGTAGGTACCGGATGTGTCGACCAGCACGTACACCGCCTGGACGTGGCTGCGCGGATCGGTGCAGCCCGCCGCGGCCAGCACCAGCGCGGCGGCCGCCGCCGCCCACAATGACCGTTTGATCATGGTCGGCCTCCTCTCAGGACTTGAGCTCGCCGGTGGAATCCAGCCGCCGCGATTTCACCATCTTGGCGCCGCTGCGCACGGACCTGACCAGGTGCTCGACCATCAGCGGCAGCACCACGAGCAGATCGTAGAAATGGAGCAGCAGGCGCGTGAGATGCCGCGTGAGGTTGCCGAGCACCCGCAGCACGAACCCGAGCATCCGCACGAGATCGGCGAAGAGCGAGCCCCCGATGTTGCGCGCCGAGTGGATGAAGGACTCCAGCGGAACCGCCACGAACGCGAGCGCGAACGGCAGGATGAAGCCGAGCACCATCTGGCCGGCGGTCGGGATGCGCCCGACCCAGCCCTCGGTGTGCGCCGCCGGAGCGGTCGCCGAGAGCGACTGCACCAGCGCCTGCTTGTCGGCGATCAGCATGTCGCGCATCAGCGCGAGGGCCGCCTCGACGCTCGCCAGGATCACCAGCAGCGTGAGCGAGATCCAGACCATGCGGCGGCGCGTGCTCTCGCTCAGGTTGGCGATGCGCGGGAAGAGGTGCGTGATGTGCAGCGCCTCCATCAGGAACAGGCCCATCGACGCTTCGACCAGGATGATGACCAGCGCGGCGATTTCCGACGTGCGCAGCGACGCGGTGATGTAGTCGCCCGCGCCGACCATCTCGGACATCGGCAGCGCGATGAGCTTGAAGTTGACGAACGCGCCGCCCAGCGCGATCGTCATCACGATCACCGAGATGTTGAACTGCGTGAACGCGGAGTTCGACAGGATGGTCTCCGCCTCGTCGGACTTGGCGGCGATCTTCTGGTATTTCTTCATCTGCGTGTCGACGGCCGCCGCGTTGTCCGCCAGGTCGCTGAACTTCTTGTCGACCAGCTTCAGCGTCTTCTCGATGGAGCGCCAGAACGGCTGCGCGTTTTCCAGGATGTCATGCCGCTCCTCGTAGGCCCGCCGGTACTCGCCCAGGGCCTTCTCGTGAATGCGCTCGACCGACTGGCGGATCTCGTCGAGGATCTTCTGCACCACTTCCCCGCCGCCGGTCTTGATCTCCGCGACCGCGGCCACCGCCTCGACCCAGTCGGGAGGCGGCGGCGGCACCTCGCCGCACTTCTTGTAGTCCTCCTCGATGCGCGTGATCGACTCCAGGAGCTTCCTCTGCAGGACCGGGTAGCCCTGCAGGTCGCGCGTGACGAGGACCCCGACGCGCTCGAACTCGCGCTCGATGCGCTGGCCCACCTCCCGGCGCCCCTGCGCGAGGAGCACGGCCTTGTTGCGCTCCTTCATCACCGCCGCGGCGGCGAAGAGCCAGCGCGACGCGAGGCGCAGCGCCCCTGAGAGCGCAAGGCCCGCGGCGCGGATGATGCCGTGCATGGGCGCGCGCGCCGCGTAGAGGCCGGCCATCGCGATGAGCACCAGGACCAGCACCGAAGCCACATTGTTGTCCGGCCAGATCATCCAGCTCTGCAGATTCGTCATGGGAACCTCCGTCGGCTCGCCGACTCAGCGGGGTACGATAGATCAGGGGGAAAAAATTTGCCCGACTAAATCGGGCGCTTGAGGACTTATTCCTCGATTCGACGCGCGGCGTGACGCGTTTGCCGCGAATGACCGCGCGCCGCGCGGGAATTTTCGAGGTGCGCGTGAGCGGGCACGCGCGCGTTTGTCGCTGTTTCCCGACACACCGGGCCGCCTGCGCGGCGGCGCCGCGTTATCGCTTCGCGGTCGCGACCTGGACCTTGATCCACTCGGCGACCGGCTTCGGCTCGCCTTTGCGAAGCTTGATCTCGATCCGGCGGCCCGGCTGAAGATCCGAAATCGCACCGCTGCGGTTCGGCTGCTTCTCGAGGCTGCGGTCGAGCCAGACCGTCGTGCGCGAGGTGAACGCAACTGGGCGCGCGCCCGAAGGCGTCGAGATGATCAGCATCCGCTTTCCCGCGTCCACCGACTCGAGCGAGCCGATGAGGCTCGTCTTGCCGGAGAGCCCCGGAGACTGCCCGATCGGGATGTACATCTCGGTCGCCTCCTGGCCGCGGGCGGCGGGCGCGCCTGCCAGCGCCACCACCGCGAGCGCCAATCCCAGGTAACGGTTCAGCATGGCCTGTCCTCCTTTCATTCTCAGCGCGCCTCGGTCAGCTGCGCGCGCGCCTTGCGTTGCTCGTCGATCGCCTCCCGGGCGTATCCCCCGCGCAGCAGGAAGCTGCGGGCCGCCTTGTCCGCGAGCCGGGCGGCGCTCTTCAGGTGGGCGACCGCCTCGGGATGCAGCCCACCGCCTCCCAGCACCTGGATGCTGTCCTGCGTCTCGCTCACGGCGCGCTCGAGCAGCTCGCGCGCCTCCTTGCGATCGGCAAATCCCTTGCCGGCGCCTTCCGTCAGGAGCTCGATGCTCTCGCGGATATTCTCGAGGGCGTTGAGTACCCGCAGAAACGCCGCCACCGCCACCACCTGCGTTGCGTCGAGCCGGATGCCGATCCCTCGCGGATCGGTCTTGGCGAGCGCGAGCCCCGAGGGCGACTTGTTGAAGGCATCGCCGTTGTAGAACGCCACCGCCCCCTCGATGGTCTCGACGGCGTTGTTGTGGAAGAACGGCCCGGTGTCGGCCGCCTCCACGAGCGGCGGGGTGTTGAACGTGCCGTCGCCCGGCCGCCCGAAGCCATCGTCGGGCGGATTGCGCTCGCCGGCGAGATCGGCCGGCTGATCCGGCAGGTTCTCCACGCCGGTATTGAAGTTGGCGTTCCCGATGTTGCCGCCGCCGAAGTTCGCCGTCGCCCCGGCGTTGACGTGGCAGAGATTGCACTTGCCGAGCCCGTTGTCGAGGAAGATCGCCTGCCCGCGCTTCGCGACCGTTCCCTTCAGCGGCAGCGGCAGGGCGAGGTCCTGCTGCCGGCCGAGCGAGAGCATGAAGGCCTCGAGGGCGTCGAGCTCGGCCGCGGTTGGCAGCCGGAAGTCCACGCCCGGCACGCGGTTGAGCGTCCTGGTGAAATGCTGGATGACGGCGCCGGTCGAGAACGAGCGCAGCGACCCGTCCCCGGGCGCGCCGTCGCCCGACCAGCCCGTGCGCGGTCCCTGGTTGCTCGCGACGGACGTGCGCTGCGCGAGCACGTGCGGCACGCCGCGCATGACGAACTTGTTCTCGAGATCGTCGAAGCCGTCGAGGTTCTCCAGGATGAGCCCGAACTGGCGCATCAGCTTGGGGTTCTCGAAGTTCTTCGCGAGGTCGGGGATGAACTCCGCGACGAACAAGGGATCGGTGGGCGGCAGCGTCGCGATGAACGCGGGGTCGATAGTGAAGTTGTTGCGCGCCGGGTGGCAGGTGCCGCAGGTCCGGCCGTTGCCGTCGAAGGTCTCGTTGAAGAAGATCTGCCTCCCCCGGGAGATGGAATCGATCGGAGGAGAAGGCGGCGTGCAGGCCGTGAGCGCCGACAGGGCACCCGCCACGGTGCACATGACATTGAGCTTGCTCATTCGCACCTCCTCGGTCTTCCCCGCCCTCGCCGTCGCCGGTCGACGACACCGCGCATGGCGCGAAGTGGCCGGGTGACGTGTGTTAGAGGGGCGTTCGGTGCCGCCGTTCACGCGGCCTCTCGCCTTGACAGGTCCTCCCGCGGGCGCAACCATCATGACCAGCATGCGATTCCGCGCGTTCCGGCTGCTTCTTGCCTGCCTCGCACTGGCGGCGGGCACGGGGGCGCTCGCCGACGAGACGGCCGAGTTCACGGAGATGCGGCGGGCGCTCGCCGATGCCATCGAGCAGGGCGTCAACCGCGTGCGCCAGAGAAGCGGCGGTCCGGCGATCGATCCGCGCGTGATCGCGGCCATGGCGAAGGTGCCGCGCCATGAGTTCGCGCCGCCGCATCTCCGCCCCTACGCCTACCTCGACCGGCCGCTGCCCGTCGGGCCCGACGCCACGATCTCGCAGCCCTCGCTCGTCGCGGTGATGACCGACCTCCTGAAGATCGAGCGGGGACAGAAAGTGCTGGAAGTCGGCGTCGGCGGCGGCTACCACACCGCGATCCTGGCGGAGATGACGCCCGAGGTCATGAGCGTGGAGTTCCACGCCAACGTCGCCTCGGCGGCGAGGAAAATTCTCGGGCGCCTCGGCTACAAGGCGGTCAAGGTCAACGTCGCGGACGGCTACTACGGCTGGCGCCCGGGCGCGCCCTATGACGCGATCCTCGTGCGCATGGCGATCCCCGACGTGTCCTCCGCGCTGTTCGAGCAGCTGAAGCCCGGCGGGCGGCTGATCGCCCCGGTCGGCCCCGACACCGGGCCGCAGCAGCTGATCGTGTTCCAAAAGGGGACCGACGGGCGCATCACCGAGACCTCGGTCATGGAAGTGATCTTCCGCGCGCTGCCCGGCGGCACGCGGCTGTGAGGGGCGCGGCTAGTAAAGCCTGAATATCAGACCGATGGTGAAAGCGTCGATATCGCCCTTGGCCTTGATCGCCGTGCTGCCGATGGTTGTGTCGAAACCAACGTCCTGATAGCGCTGGTATTGCAATCTCAGCCCGAAGTTCTTCGAGAAACTGACGATTGCTCCAAGCCCGTAGGTAAGATCGGATGCCGTTTCGCCCAGGGAGCTGATCGTCGTGCATCCGCTGCATTTGTAATCGACGTCCATGACGTAGACGCCCGCCTTGGCATATATCTCGAACCGCGAGCCGATTGGAATGGCGCCGACGCCGAGCAGCTCGAAGCCCCGGGCCTTGACGGTTTCCGATACGCCCGTGGCAGGCGTTGCCGCTCCAGCCTTTCCGAGATCGACGTAGCCAAGCTCGACCCCGAAGTACTTGATGAACTGGTAGCCGCCGAAAACGCTGTAGGCGCCGCCTGAATCATCGCAGCTCACTCCGACAGTTGTCGCGTTCGGGCAGTTGTCCGTGTAGCTCGACCAGCCTGCGCTTGCGCCGGTGTACCAGCCGCTATCCTGTGCCAGGGCGCGCGGGGAAACGCCCCCGACCGCTGCAATCAGACCGATCAATGCAATTGCCTGCTTGATTTTCAAGGATGTCTCCGGCGGCAGGAAGCTATCGGGTGCCAGTCCACGGACCAAGGTTGCTGCGACGGCTTCTTGTACGCCGCCGCAATGACGCTGTCAATTGCGTTCACTTCGGAAACTGGGCCGCCAGCGCCGGATCGAACTTGCCGTCGATCAGCACGTAGAGCATCTTCACCGGCTTGCCCGAGCGGTTGCTCCAGGCGTGGCTCGTGCCGCGCTGGATCACGACGTCACCCGCCTTGAGGTTGATATCGCCCTCGTCGAGGATCAGCGTGATCTCGCCTTCCAGCACCACCGCGTAATCGACGGTCTCGGTGCGGTGCATCAGCGGATGACGGCCGCCCCGCCCCCAGGTCGAAGCGTGCTCCGCTCCGCTCGCGCGGAAGGCCTCGCGCGCCTGCTCTGCCGTCATGTTGCGGATCACGTCGGACTCCGGCGGCACCTCGGAAATGCGGAACATCGTCCCGTGAGGCGCCGGGTGAAGCTGCCGCTTCCCGGTGACGGGGTCGGGCTCCTCGCGCCCGATCGGTATCGGCATGGCGCCCGTCTTCCAGACCTCGTGCGAGCGCTGGCCCGGGCGCAGCGGATTGCCATGCACCGGGACGGGACCGTCCGAGACGACGACCGCTCTTCCATTCTTGTCGTGGCCCGTGACCACGCGCCTCACCTGGAATGCCATGCCTTCTCCTATTTCCGTTGCTCGAGAACGTCCACGAAGAGCCTGAGGCCCGCGGCGGCGAACGCGTGCATGTTGGCGTAGCGCTCGCTGCTGCCGGTCTCGAGCGTCAGGCTGCGCTCGGCCGGCCCGGTCACCGCGAGACAGGAGTGTCCGGGCGGATCGCCGTAGCGGTTGCCGGTCGGGCCGGCCGCCCCGCTCTCGCCCACGCCCCAGGTCGCCGCGCAGCGGCTCCTGTGCGTGCGCGCGAGGAAAAGCGCCCACGCCTCGGTCGCGCCGCGCATGCCGGTGAACATCGCCTCGTCCGTGCCAGCGAGCGCAAGCACGGACTTGCGCGTGTAGAACACGCCGCCGCCGATGAAATAGGCCGACGCGCCCGGCACTGCGAGCAGCGCCGCCGAGATCAAGCCGGCGGAGGCCGACTCGGCGACCGCGACCGTCTCCTTCCGCCGCTTCAGGACCGCGGCCGCGCGCTCGGCGAGCGGCAGGAGATCGTGTGTGAACGGGTCCAAGTCAGAGCTTGCTGTCGGTGACGCGCTCGAAGTGCTCGGCGACCGGCGGCTGGGCGAAGAATCCCCCGACGAGCCCGCGGAACTCCTGGAACTTCGGCGACTGCCGGAAGTTGACCGTGTGCGACTCGACGGTCTCCCAGCGGATCAGGAAGTGATAGCGGCCCCTGGTCTCGATGCAGCGCTGCAGCTCGTGGGAGATGTAGCCCTTGATGCTCCTGAAGATCGGCTCGACCTTGGGGAAGACCGCCTCGAATTTCGCGATGTCCTCGGGCTTGATGTGCAGGATGGCGACTTCGAGAATCATTTCTTCTCCTTTCGTTTCTTCTTCGCCTTTGCGGCGTCCTCCTTGAGCACTTCCTCGTACTGGATGATCGCGTGCGCGATCGCGGGCCACCCGGCGTAGTGCCCGACGTGGATGATGACCTCCATGATCTCTTCCTTGGTGAACCCGAGGTGCTTCGCGCTGCGGTAATGCGAGTGCGTGCCGTGCGGGCGCGCAAGCGCGATGTTGGAGGCCAGCGTGATCAGCTCGCGTTCGCGGATGTTGAGATGCGGGCGCGTCCAGATCTCGCCGAAAAGGTAGCCGACCGAGAGGTCGTAGAGCTCGGGGTAGAGCTCCTTCTGGTTCGTCATGGTCCCGAGGCGGCCCATCTTGCGCAGCACCTCGAAGCCCTTCTTCATGCGCTTTCCGTGTTCCATTTCGGTTTGTCCTTTATTTTTTCTTCCTCGCCGCCGCTTTCACCGGCGGCCAGAGGCGCGTCGCGACGTTGGGCGAGCCCGGCGCGTGGATGAGCTTCCTCACCAGCGTGTCGGTCCACGCCGCCATCTCGGGCCGCGCGTCCTCGTGAGACGGGAAATAGCGGTCTCGCGCCGCGAGCGACTCGAACTCGTAGAGCACGGCGTGCTTGGCCCAGCCCGAGACCGAGTTGAGCTTGCGGATGCCGAGGCAGCCGGGAAGCTTCTGCATCGAGGGCACCCGCCAGTTGGCGTACCAGTCGAGGATCTCGTCCTCGTCCGCGCTGCCGGCGTTGAAGCTGCCGAGCTGGATGCAGGGCGCGAGCGTGTACTTGCCTTCGCGCTTCCTCGCCGCCGGGCCGGCCGCGCGCGCTTCCTCGGTCACGATGTTGACGCGCTCCCCGACGCGCAGCGCGAGCATCCTGCGGTCTTCCGGCGCCAGCGACTTCTCGAGCTTGCGCGGCGTGAGGTTCGCGAACGCGTGCGCGGTAGCGCCCCCGAAGATCAGGATGTAGCCATTGCCGGTGGGAACCGACGGGTCGTCGGTATGGCGCAGCCGGTGCGCACCCCCCGCAGGCAGGGGCTGCGCCTGGGCGGCGTAATGCGCGGCCCACAGCACGCCCGGCTTCTTGAGCATTTTCGGCATGAACTTCCCGTGCAGCCACGCGAGGTAGGCGTCGCGCCCGCTCCCGGGCAAGCCGTACCACGATATCCAGAGCCCCCGATCCACCACTGCCTCCTCCCGTCGGAAAAAGTGACGATTACGGGTGACGAATAAGGGTGACGATTAATGGTGACGAAGAACCGCCCTCAATCCGTCACCCGTATCTCGTCACCTGTATCTCGTCACCTGTATCTCGTCACGGCCGTTAGGCCTTGCCGACCTGCGCATACTTGCCGGTCAATTGCGGCGTCTGGCCTTCCAGCTTCTTGTTCTGGCGGTCGAGCCGGGTCTCCCGCCCCCAGGTGCGCTTCAGGTCGTCGCGCACCTTGATGTGGAGGCGCCCCAGCCCTTCCGTCTCGAGCTCGACCTTGTCGCCGTCCTGGAACGCGGAGAGCCCGCGGTGGTTGGTCCCGGTGGCGAGCACGTCGCCCGGCTCGAGGGTGTGGATGGAGGTGACCCACTCGATGCAGCGCGGGATCTTGTGCGCCATGTCGCTGGTGTTGAAGTTCTGCTTGAGCACCCCGTTCACCCACAGGCGGATCTGGAGGTTGTGCGGATCGCGGATCTCGTCGGCGGTGACGATGATGGGCCCCATCGGCGCGAAGGTGTCGCGCGACTTCATCTGGTAGAACGTATTGCCCGTTGGCGGCAGCCCGCGCGCGGAGCCGTCGATGAAATTGAGATAGCCGAAGACGTGCTTCATGGCGTCCGCCGCCTTGACGCGCGTCGCCCGCTTGCCGATGACGAGCGCCACTTCCGCCTCGCCCTCGAAGATGGTGGCGGGCGCATCGGGCAGCACCATGGTGTCGCCGTCGCCGATGACGGCGCTCGCCGACTTGTGGAACGCGTTGATCGGCGCGGGCTCGGTGCGGGTCCCGTCCTCCATGTAGTTCACCGCCATGCAGTCGATGTTGTGCGGGCGCGGCAGCGGCGGCCGGATCCGGACCTTCGAGATCGGCACCCCCTTGCCCGTAGCCGCGGCCTTGGCGAGCCTGGCCTTGTACTTCGGGAAGCGCTCGATCAGCCCGCGGATGAGCCCTTGCGGCCCGGTATGCGGAATGTCGGCGACGAGCTTCGACACGTCCACCACCTTGTCGCCGTTCAGCACGCCGAGCTTGAAATCGTTGAAGAACAGAATTTTCATCGCACCCCCCTGGCTTCGTTCTCGACTGGGAAGTGGCGAGTTTACTAGACTATGGGAGAATCCGTGCCAGTCCACAAAATGAAACCTCACATGATGCGCAGGGAGGACGCCCGCCTCGTCACCGGGGCCGGCTGCTACACCGCGGACTGGAACCTCGAGGGCCAGCTGCACGCGGCGTTCCTGAGAGCCGACCGGGCGCACGCGGAGATCGTCCGCCTCGATGCAACCCGCGCGCTGGCAGTGCCCGGGGTGCGGGCGGTGCTCACGGGCGAGGACGCGCGCGCGGCGGAGTTCAAGTCGCTGCCCAACATCGTGACCTACACCGGCAAGGGCGGCCAGCCGGTGAAGAAGCCGCATCACCCGGTGCTTGCGATGGGGCGCGTTCGCTTCGTCGGCGAGGCGGTGGCGATGGTCGTTGCCGACAGCGCGGCGCTCGCCGAGGACGCGCGCGAGCTGATCGACATCGAGTACCGGGATCTACCCGCGGTGGCGGATTTCGACGCAGCGGTGAAGCCGGGCGCACCGCAGCTGCACGAGGACGTGCCGGGCAATATCGCCTTCGAGTACGAGTCCGGCGACGAGCAGGCGGTTGCGGCCGCGTTCGCCCGCGCGCGCTACGTGAGCAAGGTCACCATGGAGAGCCAGCGCCTCGTCGGCAACATGCTCGAGCCGCGCGCGTGCCTCGTAGCCTTTGACGCGGGGAGCGGGCGCTACACCATCCACGCGCCGATGCAGGGCGCCGGCAGCATGCGCGGCCAGGTCATGCAGGTGACCGGGCTCGAGCCGAACCGCATCGCCCTCGTCGCCCAGGACGTCGGCGGCAGCTTCGGCGTGCACGGCGCGGCCTACCCGGAATACTTCGCGGCGATGATCGCCTCCCGCAAGCTCGGGCGCCCGGTGAAATGGGTGGGCTCGCGGAGCGAAGTCTTCATGAGCGACTTTCACGGGCGCGCGATCTCGCTGACCGGCGAGCTCGCCCTCGACGCCGACGGGAAGTTTCTCGCCATCCGCTTCGATGACCGCGCCGACCTCGGCGCCTACGGCGGGACCTTCGGGACCTTCATCGCGACGCGCAACCTCACCATCACCATGGGCGGCGTCTACCGCGTTCCCGCTCTCTACGCCCGCACGCGTCTCGCCTACACCAACACGGTGCCGGTGTCCGCGTATCGCGGCGCCGGGCGTCCCGACATCGCTTACGCCATCGAGCGGCTGGTGGATTACACGGCAGCCGAGCACGGCTTCGACCCCGTCGAGCTGCGGCGCAAGAACCTCATTCCGCAGTCCGCGATGCCGTACAAGACACCGAATGCCGGCACCTACGATTCCGGCGACTTCGAAGGCGTGATGAACGATGCGTTGAAGCGCGCCGGCTGGTCAGGATTCCCGGCGCGGCGCGCGCAGGCGAAGCGCTCCGGGAAGCTCCGCGGCATCGGCATCGCAACCTACCTCGAGGCGGGAGGCGCGGGCGCGGTGCCGAAGGACCAGGTCGCGGTGGAATTCGACCGCAGCGGCGAGATGACGCTCTACGCGATCACGCAGTCGAGCGGCCAGGGACACGAGACGATCTTCCCGCAGATCGTCGCCGCGGCGCTGGGCATCGACCCGAAGCATGCGCGCTTTCATCCGCGGCCGCCGACAGCGGAGCTCGTCGGCAACGCCACCGGCGGCTCGCGCGGGGCGCTCGGCACCGGGAGCGCCTTCCGCGTGCTCGGCGAGAAGCTGATCGAGCGGGCGCGTCCCCACGCCGCCGCAAGACTCAAGGTGCCGGAGAGCTCGGTGACCTACTCCAAGGGGGCCTTCCGCGCCGGCCGCCGCTCGATCGGCTTCATCGAGCTCGCGCGCGCGCTCGCGGGCCCGCGCCCGCATCCTCTCGACGGGGTCGCCGAAGGCACGTTCGGCGCGACCTACCCGAACGGCTGCCACATCGCGGAGGTCGAGATCGATCCCGAGACCGGCGCGACCACCATCGAGCGCTACACCGCGGTGGACGACCTCGGCAACGTCGTGAACCACACGCTGGTCGAGGGCCAGGTGCAGGGCGGCGTCGTGCAGGGGGCGGGGCAGGCTTTCGGCGAGCACGCGGTCTATGACAGCGCGACCGCGCAGCTCCTCACAGGGAGCTTCATGGATTACGTCATGCCGCGCGCGGGCTGGATGCCGGACATCGGGGTCTTCGACCATCCCGTGCCCACGCCCATGAACGCGCTCGGCGCGAAGGGCGTGGGGGAGGCCGGCTGCACCGGCTCGCTACCGGCGCTGGTCAACGCCGCACTGGATGCGCTGCGCCCGCTCGGCATCCGGCATCTCGACATGCCGCTGACGCCCGCCCGGCTGTGGGCCGCGATCCGCCGGGCTGGCGGGGAGATCAGGCCGACTTGAGGTTGTCGGCCGAGGTCTTGCCGTCCTTGCCGCGGGCGAGATCGAACTGGACTTTCTGTCCTTCCGCGAGCGTGCCGAGGCCGGAGCGCTCCACGGCCGAGATATGCACGAAGACGTCCTTCGAGCCGTCATCCGGCCGGATGAATCCGAAACCCTTAACCTTGTTGAACCACTTCACTGTTCCGACGGGCATAGCAATCTCCGGTAGAGGTAGTCGTAGGGATGGAAAAGTCAGAGCTGGAGGAAACGTGGCTGGATGACGGCGCAGGGGCCGTCCGGCGGAAGTATAGCGCGGCGCGGGCCCTATGTGACTGCGGTCGTATTGTCCTCGCGCGCGGGGGCGTCGACCTTGGTCACGCGGTAATGAATGGCGCCGGAGCCGTGATGCCCGACGCTGGTGAACTTGTGGTAGCCGCGGCAGTGCCGGCAGCGGTACAGGAACTCCTCGCCCCGCCCCGTGGTGCGCACGTCGGTCAGCTTACCGCAATGATGGCATCTCAACGGTCGGGCTCCTGGGTCGGGCGGGGGTGCAGCGGCGCGGCTTGGGGGCGATTGGACGGAAATTCACGCGAGTGCCGAATCATACACGGATCGGCGCCCCAAGTCGCGGGACTATTTCCGCCTCCGCCGCCCGCTCACGGCGTGCCGATGTAGTCCCGCTTGCCGACCTCCACGCCGTTGTGGCGCAGGATGTTGTAGGCAGTGGTGACGTGGAAGTAGAAGTTGGGCAGCGCGTGGCCGAGCAGGTACTGCATGCCCTTGAACTTCACGTCCCCGCTGCGCATCTTGAGCACGATCTCCTTGTCCTCGCTGCCGTCCACCTGCGCGGGCTGGACGCTCTGGATGAAAGCAATCGTCTTGGCGATGCGCGCCTTCAGGTCGGCGAAGGTCTGCTCCGTGTCCTCGTGCTTGGGCACCTCGACGCCCGCGAGGCGCGCCACCGCGCCTTTCGCGGTATCGCAGGCGGCCTGCACCTGGCGCACCATCGGGAACATGTCGGGATAGAGCCGGTAGCTCGTGAGCGCCGCGGCGTCGAGCTTCTTCGCATCGACATGGGACTGCGCCTTGTCGAGGATCGTGGAGAGGTTCTTCAGCGTGTTGGCGAAGCGCGGCGCGCTCGCCTGGTACATCGAGATCGTCATGCGGGTTCCTGTGAGAGTGCGTTGTGGGATGGGAATTATAGCGCCGCCGCGCGTCATGCCCCGTCGAGCTCGGAATAGTGGCGGAAGATCCCGCGCTCGTTGAACGGGATGCGGCGGCCCGAGGCGAGATAGGCGGCGATGCGCGGGCGCTCCTCGACCCGCCGGTGCAGCGCCGCGAGCTTCGGGTGCTTGCGCGACATCGTCTCCATCGCCCGCGGAAACGCGTAATTCAGGCCGGCCATCGCCTGGAACATCGAGAGGTCGACGTAGGTGAGCGACTTCCCGACGAGGTGGCGGTCCCCGCCGGGGTTGGCCGCGAGCACGCGCTCGAAATAGCCGAGGAACTTCGGCAGCCGCAACGCCCTGAAATCCGCCGCGCGCCGCAGCGCTTCGGGCTTCTGGTCCTCGTAGTAGAGGCTCTTCGCGACCGGGTGATGCGTGTCGTGGGCCTCCAGCAGGAAGTCGGCGATCGTGAGCTGGAGCCCGTGCGCCCACAGCCGCGTCGCCTCGTCCTTCGGCACGAGCTTCAGCCGCGGGCCGAGATACTGGAGGATATTGGCGGTCTGCGAGAGCAGCAGCTTGCCGGCCTTGAGGATCGGCGGCGCAAACGGCACGCGGCCCCCGGCGGCATTCTCGAGCAGGCGCGCGACCGCCTGGCGACCGCCGCCCTCGGCCTCCGGCAGGCGGGCGACGTCCACGTAGTCGGCGGCGCCCTCCTCCAGCGCGAGGCGGACGAATTCGCCGCGGCCCTGGATGTGGGGCCAGTAGAAGAGCTCGTATTTCACCGCCGCGTCAGGAGACGTTGGCGAGGATCCTGCCCATCTCCGCGGCCGAGAACGCGCGCAAGGTCTCGCTGCGCACGTTGCCGAGCGAGCCGATCTTCAGCAGCGTGGCGGTCACGGCCTCGTCGTCGCCTTCCATGACCGTGACCACGTCGTAGTGGCCGACGGTCCAATAGATTTCCTTGACGGTCACGCCCAGCTTCTTGGCCGCCGCCTTGAAGGCCTCCGCCCGTTTCGGCGAATCCTTGATGCCGCGGATGCCCTGGTCGGTGAATTTCGCGAGACTGATGAATGTCGCCATGGTTGCCTCCTTCCGGTCGGTATTGACGATTGCCCCTTCACGCGGCGCCGACGTCCTTCAGGAAGCGGGCGCGTTCCTTGGGATCGGTAATGCTTTCGGCGAGCAGCTGGTGGAAATGGTTGCGGCTCGAGGCTTGCGCTGCCGCCCGCTTCGCCACGACCTTCGCGATGGGCCCCATGAAAGCGCTGAGCTTGCGCGTCGCATCCTCGATCGCGGATGGGGTGAGTTGCACGGTCATGCCGGTCGCGGGCGCGCGCTCCCGTGCGGAAGTCGCCTCGGTATCGCGCGGCGCGATGCCCTTGAGCTTCTCGCGCCCGGCGAGGAACACCGTGCGCTCCTCCGGCTTCGCCAGCTGCTCGGCGAGCATGCGGTAGAGGCGGCCGACGTCGGTGGTGGCGGTCGCGCCGCGCCGGATCATCACCTTGGCGACCGGGCCGACGAGGCGCGCAAGCTGCTGCTCGATCTGCCGCAGCACGGCGGGGTCCCAGCCGGGCGGCGGAATCGTCTTCCCGGCCGGGTTCGACGGATCCGGGGTCGACCCGGAAGGCAGCGACGGCGTCGGATGCGAGAGCGACGACGGGCTCGACGCATGGGGCGGCTGCGACGGCTGCGACAAATCGAGGTGCCCCGACGGCCGGATGACCTCGTTGATGATCGTCTCTTCGGACACGGCGGCGCTGACCGGCGCAGCGTGGGCCGCGAGTATCGCTTCGCGGAATGCGTGCCCGTTCTGGTAGCGCTCCTCGGGCTTCTTGGCGAGCGCCTTCATCGCCACGGCGTCGAACTGCGTGGTGCAGCGCCCGGGATCGGCCTCGGAGGGGAGCGCCGGCTGCTCGTGGCAGATCTTGTAGGCGATCGTCTCGGGGCTGCCGGTGAAAGGGCGGGAGCCCGTCAGCAGCTGGTACAGCACCACGCCCGCCGAGAAGATGTCGGCGCGCCAGTCGACGGGGTGGCCGCTGTACTGCTCCGGCGCCATGTAGCCGGGCGTGCCCATGATGGCGCCGGTCTGGGTGAGGTTCGAGGAGTCGATGCGGGCGATGCCGAAGTCCGCGACCTTCAGCTTGCCGTTCTTCATGATGATGATGTTGGCCGGCTTGATGTCGCGGTGCCACACGCCCTGCTGGTGCGCGTAGTGCAGGGCGTCGAGCAGCTGCGCCATGACGCTGACCGCGTCCGGGCTGTCGAAGCGCGTGCCGCGGTTGAAGTACTCCCGCAGGCTGTTGCCCTCCACGTACTCCATCGCGAGATAGGCGAGCTCGCCCGCTTCGCCCCACTCGTAGACGCTGACGATGCCGGGGTGCGAAAGCCGCCCGGCGGCCTGCGCCTCGTTCTTGAAGCGCGCGAGCAGCGTGGAAGCCTGATCCTCGTCGACCAGCTCCTTGCGGATGGTCTTCAACGCGACGGTGCGGCGGATGTGCGGATCGAAGCCCTTGTAGACCACTCCCATCGCGCCCTTGCCCAGCACCTCGGACACCGAGTACTTGCCGAGCTCGCGGGGGCTGCTCGCCGATAGTGAGGGTGTCGCCATCCGGGGGATCGAGGCGTTACGCCTCGAGCATCTTCATCGCCTGCACGAGGCTCTTCTTCATGCGGTTGAACGATTGCGTGAGCACGCCGATCTCGTCGCCGCTCTTCACCTCGAAGTCGGGCGCGTCCATATTCTCGCCCTGGCTCACCTGGTCGGCAAGCCTGGAGAGCCGCGTCACCGGCCGGATCACCATGTACCAGAGCATGAAGTTCAGCGCGAGGAAGATGAACGCGAACACCACGGTGAGCGAGATCATGAACGTCTGGAACGCGCGGTTCGCGCGCGCGATCGGCACGTCGGTCGGCACGGACACGATCTGCGCGCCGATGACCTCGTTCATCTTCCAGCCGAAGCCGTTGGCCGGGCCATACTGCTCCACCAGCGTCTTGGGAGCGGCCTCCACGGTCGAGTGGCAAGAGAGGCAGGCTTCCGCCCGGATCTGCATCGGGCGCGCGATGTAGAAGTTCCTCCCGGTCGGCGTGTCGCGCTCGCCGATGATCTCCGGCCGGTCCGACGTGTTGCGGAACTGGTGGACGATGTCCGCCTCCCAGTCGTTGGCGCGGTTGCGCGGGTTGGTGGGATTGAGCACCGCCTCCTTGTAGGCGTACTCGGGGAACTTCTTGCGCACGACGTCGAAGATCTCGTTGGCCGAGTACGCGGGCACCGACTGCGGCAGGAATTTGTATTTCATCTGCGTCTGCAGCAGCGGCCCCACCTGCGTCGAGGTGTAGGCGCGCGCGGCGAGCGCCCCCTCCATCACCAGGCGCGCGTTCAGCGCGATCTCCTCGCGCGCGTTCTGCTGCAGCAGCCGGTCCGAGACGGTGGCCGCCGCGGCAAGCCCGAGCAGGAACACCACGATAAACACCAGGTTGAACTTGACGATGAGCTTCATGATCACCCTCCTCGCAAACAGGTAGCGCTACTTGGTCGCCGCGGGCCTGGCGCCGGCCGCCTCGCCCGCGGTCTCCTTCTCCTCGTACTTCTCGGGGAATAGAACCGGGTCCCACTCCGGATGGAACCTCATGTTCGCTTCCAGGGCCGCGCGGAACTTCGGATCGGAGGCGCGTGGCTCGAAGCGCGTCACCAGCGGGCGGCGGATCCCGGGCGGCGCCTTCAGCCACGTCTCGACGTCGCCATAGCTTACCTCGTCGATGCGCTTCGGCTGCGTCTCGCGGTCCTTGTAGCGCGCCATGCGCGAGGGTAGCGGGTCGAAGAACGCCTTCGGCATCGATTCGATGAACGCCGGAGCGGGCCGCGGCGCCACCGTTCCCTTCTGCCCGGCCGGGCGCGAGTAGAACTCCCCGCTCTTGAGGCTGAGCGTCGCGGGGGGCGCGGTGAGCCGCGCGCCGCCGCTCTCGACGAATACCGAGCCGGCGCCGCCGCGCACGATCACCACGGTCACGCCCTCCACGGGCTGCAGCGTGAACGCCGGGGTGAAGAAGCGCAGGCGGGCGGCCTTGCTCACGCCCGCGACCTTCAGCGTCCCCTGCGTCAGGTAGTAATCGCCGACCGCCGTCTTGCCGCGCGGCATCGAGACGGCGAGCATGCGCGTTCCCGCGCCGAGCGCGATCGCGGTCCCGTCCGGAAACTCGATCTCCGCGAGTGTCTTGTCGCCGACCTCGATGATGTCGCCGGTTTGCAGCCTGACGCCTTCCGCCAGCGCGTAGCGGGTCACCCCGCGCACGAGCCCGGCCGGGCCCTCGAGCAGCGTCAGGGTCGCGGCCGGCTCGGCCGCAACGGCAGCCAGGGGAAACGCGAGCAAAACGAACACCCAGCGCAGCTGGAGCATGGCGACGGTGCGGGGGCACCGCGCCCCTTTCTGAACGAGAGGCTTCGTGGCCGATGTCATACTAGTGCCGTTCCCCCGATTTGTCACTAAGCCTATACTGCACGGGCGCCGCCGCCCCGCCGATATGTCCGCCCCCCCAATCACCTGCGCGATCCTGTTCGTGGACCTGAGCGGGAGCACCCGGCTCTACGAAACCATCGGCGACGAGCGGGCGCTCGCGGTGGTGCACCGCCTGCTGTCGATGCTCGCCCGGGTGTGCGAGGACTGCGGCGGCAGGGTCATCAAGAACACCGGCGACGGCGCCATGTGCATGTTCGAGACTCCCGACGCGGCGCTGCGCGCCTCGCGCCTGATGCAGGAGAAGACCGAGGAGCAGTTCGAGCCCGGCGAGCCCGGCCTGGGCATCCATATCGGCTGCCATTTCGGTTCGGTGCTCGAGAAGGCCGGCGACCTGTACGGCGACGCGGTGAATCTCGCCGCCCGCGTGGCCGGCCTCGCGAAGGTGGGGCAGATCATCACCACCGAGGACACGGTCGGCAAGCTCACCCCCGCCCTCGCGGAGCGCTCGCGGCAGCTCATGCGCGTGCCGGTCAAGGGCAAGCAGAAGGCGGTGTCCATCTTCGAGTTCCTGTGGCGCGACTCCGAGGACCTCACGGCGCTCGGCACGCGCACCGACCACGGGCGCGCCGCCCGCCTCGTGCTGCGCTATGAGGGCCGCGAGTGGAGCTTCGAAGGGCCCGGCGAGCTCTCGATCGGCCGCGACGGCGGCTGCGACATCGTCGTCGGCGACCGCAAGGCGTCGCGCCGGCACGCGAGCGTGGAGCGCCGGCGCGACAAGTTCGTGCTCGCCGACCACAGCTCGAACGGCACGTGGGTGAAGTTCACCGGGGAGCCCGAGGAAGTGGTGCTGCGGCGCGAGGAGCTGATGCTGCGCGCGAACGGCGTCATCGGCCTCGGCCACAGCCCGGCCGACGGGCAGGGCAGCCCCGTGGAGTTCACATGCCTCTGACGCCGATCCGGCGCGTGGTGACCGGCAACGACGCGCGCGGCCGCTCGAAGGTGGCCTGGGACGGGCCCGCGTCCAACACGCACGAGGCGTCGATGGGCGCCGGGCGCGGCCACACCGATCTGTGGGTCTGGCTCGAGACGCCCGCTGCGCTCGCCGGGGACTACGACGACGGGAAATTGCAGTACGCCTTCTCGGGACCGCCCGACGGCGGGCACTTCCGCGTCGTCGAGTCGCGCCCGCGGCCGCTCGACTACGACCCGGCCAGGGACAAGAGCGTGGTGCCGGTGCATCCGTCGAAGCCGCGCCCCGCGAGCCGCGGGTGCTGGGATCGCGGCGGCAACAACGCCTTCTCCTCGGCGATGCACAAGACCGAGACCGTGGACTACGGCATCATGCTCGCGGGCGAGCGGGAGCTCATCCTCGACGACCGCAAGCTCGTGATGAAGCCCGGCGACGTCGTGATCCAGGTCGGCGCGTGGCACCAGTGGGTGATGCCGAAGGGCGCGCAGATGGCCTTCGACATGATCGTCGCGCGCTTCGTGGACGGGCCGCAGGGCCTCGCGCAGGGCAAGGACGCGCCGCTGCGCGCGGCGCCGAAGCTGCCGGCAGGCGTGAAGCCCGTGCGCAGAATCGTCACCATCGACCGCGAGCCGGGCAAATCCACCCTGGTGGGAGACGGCCCGGCGCCGGATGTGCGCACCGACCCGGCGCGGCCGGGCTATGCCTGCGCGCGCCTGTGGGTCACCGACAGCGCGCCGGCGAAGATCGTGTTCGAGACGCTGCACCTGCCCCACGTCCTCGAGCCGCCGGCGCGGGGCTCCGTCTGCCGCGTCGTGACGTTCCCGCCCGACGACGGCTGGAAAGGCACGGTCGGCGCCGCGCAGGTCAAGGCGTATTTCGAATCCATGGGATCACCGGGCGCCTCCACCTACTCCCCGCTTGCGCCGCACCCCTACATGCAGAAGACGCGCACGCTGGATTTCTGCATCGTCCTCGAGGGCGAGATCGTGCTGGTGCTCGATACCCAGGAAGTGCCGTTGAAGGCCGGAGAGATCGTGGTCCAGCGCGGCACCAACCACGCGTGGTCGAACCGCTCGACGCGACCGGCCGTCGTCGCCGTCATGTCCCACGACGGAAGAACGTGACGATTACGGGTGACGATTAATGGTGACGATTAATAGTGAAGGAAAAACGATACGCTAAAGTAGTACGTCACCTTCATCTCGTCACCCGTATCTCGTCACCCGTATCTCGTCACTTGCTCTTAACGAGCTTCTGCACCCGCCAGTTCAGCGTGTCTGCGACGTAAATGTCCTCCCTGCGGTCGAGCGCGAGGAAGTGCGCTTCGCCGTAGCGGTTCGGCCCCTTGCCCTGCCCGCCGGTCGAGCCGAGCACCTTGCCGTGGAGATCGAGCTTGATGATTTTCCCGGCGTGGCCGTGCGCCATCATGAGGTGTTTCTGGTCGCGGCACAGGCAGAGCCCGCAGGGCGTTCCGGGATGCCGGCTCTCGCGCAGGAACGTGCCCTCGCCGTCGAAGACCTGGATGCGCTGGTTCGAGCGGTCGGCGATGTAGAGGTGCCCGTTCGCGCCGGCCACGATCGAGTGCGGGACGTTGAACTGCCCCGGCCCCGTGCCCTCCCCGCCCCAGGTCTGGATGAAGTTGCCGTCCGCGTCGAACTTCAGAACGCGCGACTCGCCCTTGCCGTGGCCCTGGGTCACGTAGATCTCGCCCTTCGGGCCGAAGGCGACATCGTTGGGCTCGTTGAAGCAGCGCAGGTGGCCGGCGGGATGCCATTCGCTCGAATTGCCCTTGATGCCGAGCACCATGAGGATGCGCCCCCGCGGATCCATCTTGACCACGATGTGCGAGCCCGTGTCGGTCGCCCAGATGTTGTCCTCCGGGTCCACGCGCAATCCGTGGGGCAGCGTGAACACGCCGTTCGCGAGCGAGCGCAGATATCGTCCCCGGCCGTCAAATTCCATCAAGGCGTGCGCGCTGCGGTTGAAGACGAGAATGTTGCCCTTCCGCGTCACCGCCACGCTCGAGCACGGGCCGAAGTTCAACCCCTGCGGCAGCTTGAAGATGTCGGGGACGGGCTTGTATCCGAGATCCGGCGCGTTCTCCGGGTAGGCGCTGACCGTGTTTTTCTCCGCCTTCATCCTTTCGCTTTCCGCCTTTCGCGTTCTACTTCGCGAGCCGGCAGCGGCTCCGCGGGGTGCGCGCCCGCCTGCGCAGCCTCTTCCATGCACTGAATCAGCACCTGCGTCGCCGGCGCAAGCGGTCGCTGCCGGCTCCAGATGACTCCGACCGGGCGCGCGAGGCGGGGCAGCTCCAGCGGGAGGATCGCCAGCAGCCCGAGGGATTCGTAGTACCTCGATACGTCCGTCGCCAGCGCGGCGATTGCGTCGGTGTAGTGAAGATATCCGCGAATGACATGCACCGACAGGGTCTCCACGCGATTGCTCGGAATCGGCACGCCATTGCGCTCGAAGGCACGCTCGAGCGGCTCGCGCAGCAGCGTATTGACGGGCGGAAACACCCAGGGATACGCGAGCAGGTCGGACCAGCTCACGCGCTTGCGGCCCGCGAGTGGATGATGCCGCCCGGCAACCAGGCTCACACCCTCCTCCATGAGAATCTTCTCGCTCAGTCCCTGGGCAGTGCGATCTTCCGGCAGCCGCCCCACGATCAGGTCGAGATTGCCCAGCAGGAGCTCGGGCAGCAGGTTTTCCATCAGGCCCTCGCGCGCGAGCACCGTCATGCCGGGGTGGCGGCTCTTCAGCATCGCGAGGGCGCGCGGCAGCAGCACGAGGGCGGCGGTCGCGAGCACGCCCACACTGACGCTCCCCGAGCTGCCGGACGCCAGACCGCGCAGCTCGTCCCGCGCCTGCGCCAGGTCGGCGAGCACGCTGCGCGCATGCCGGATCAGGCACTCGCCATAGGTCGTAGGATGGACGCCACGCGAGGTCCGCTCAAAAAGCCTGAGACCGAGGCCCCGCTCCAGCTCGGCGAGCGACTTGGAGACGGCCGGCTGGGTGACGCGCATGTATTCGGCCGCTCTCCCCAGATTTCTGATGTTGTCCAGGGCGACCAGTAGATGGAGGTGGCGCGGCTTGAGATCGGTGCGCATGTAGCTGTCGATCTGTGCCATGTGACTCCGCCCTTGAAGGCTGGCGATATTACCAACCCGTTATGTCTGGCGCCACTCCTTTCATTGGACAGTAATCGCCCGGGGTCGCACCATTAGTGGTTGCGCGACCAGGACCGTCGCGACGAAGGAAGCATCGATGCCCGACAGCAACCCCCTGCGATTGAAGACTGCAATCGCGACCTACGGGCACACAGCCGAGATCAAGAACGGGAGCATCCCGATCGAGGGCGTGACGCCCGAGTTCGTGACGGTGGAGCCCCAGATTGCGGCCTACCGCCGCATGGTGCGCGACGTCGAGTTCGACGTCTGCGAGATCGCGCCCTCGACCTACATGATCGCCCGCGAGCACGGCGCGCCGTTCAAGGCCCTGCCGATCTTCGTCTCGCGCAACTTCCACCATTCCGGATTCGTCTACCGGCCGGACGCCGGCATCCGCAAGCCCAAGGACCTCGAGGGCAAGAACGCCGGCGTGCGCGCCTACTCGGTGACGACCGGCGTCTGGGGCCGCGGCATCCTTCAGAACGAGTACGGCATCGACATCTCGAAGATCACCTGGTGGGTGGACGACGAGGAGCACGTTACGACGTTGAAGCTCCCCCCGTACGTGAAGCACGTCCCCCAGGGCAAGTCGCTCGTCAGCATGATGGCCTCCGGCGAGCTGCAGGCCGGCTTCACCGGGAACGCCGGCCTGGGCCGCACCGGTGCGCCCAAGGAAGGCTGGGCCGCCGGGGCAGCGAAACCCGCGGAATCCAACTACGTCGAGTTCTTCAAGGATTCGAGGAAAGTCGAAGCCGAGTGGTACCGCCGGACCGGGATCTATCCCTTCCACGGGACCATCGTCGTCAAGGATTCCGTGCTCAAGGAGCACCCGTGGGTGGCGAAGTCGCTGTTCAAGGCGTTCACCACGGCGAAGGAGCGCTACGTCAAGAAGCTTCCATCCCCCGAACAGGCCTCGGGCAAGGACAAGCAGATGGCCGAGATGGCGACTATCGTCGGCCCTGATCCCCTGCCCTACGGCATCAGGAAGAACCTCGCCTCGATCGAGGCGCTGATCCAGTACGTCCACCAGCAGGGGATGCTCAAGCGCAGCTACAGGGTCAACGAGCTGTTCGTGGACCCCGAGGCCTGACTCGTCCCTTTCACCGACCTCAACCGAAAGCACCCATGGCTTCCCGGATCATCGACATTCATCCGCACATCATCTCGAAGGACGAGAAGAAATATCCGATCACGCCGCTCGGCGGCAAGCGCTCGGTGTGGTCGAGCGAGCGCCCGATCGACTTCGAGAAGCTCGTCTCCTCGATGAACGAGGCGGGCGTGGACAAGGCGGCGATCGTCCACTCCTCCACGACCTACGGCTACGATAATTCGTACATGTGCGACTCGATCGCCACCCAGCCCAAGCGCTTCACCGGCGTCGGCGCGGTGGATTTTGCCGCACCCGATGCTCCCGAAAAGATCCGCTACTGGCACGGCAAGCGGGTGACGGGGCTTCGCATCTTCAGCGCCGGCAGCACGATGGATAAGCAGGCCGACACGCTCGACGACCCGGGGACGTTCAAGGCCTGGGAAACGTGCGCGGAGCTCAAGATTCCCGTCGTCACGCAGCTGCGCCGCGAGGGGCTCCACATGCTCTATACGCTCATTCGCAGGTTTCCCAACGTTAAGATCGTCGTCGATCACCTGATGCACGCGCCGCGGGGGGATCAGCCGCCCTATGATCGCGCCGCTTTCCTCTTCGAGCTCGCAAAATACCCGAACGTATACTTCAAGCTTTCGACCAACAACGTGCGCTTCTCGAGGGAGGGCGGGGCTACGCCCGAGACCTTCTTCCCCAGGCTCGTGAAGGAGATCCCCTCGAACCGCATTGCGTGGGGCTCGAACTACCCGGCATCGAAGGGCTCGCTGAAGGAGATGGTGGACGAGGCCAGATCGGCGCTTTCGTGCCTGCCCCAGACGGACCAGGACTGGATCTTCGCCAAAACCGCGCAGTCGCTCTATCCCGCGCTGGCCGACTAGAACTCATCTCAAAAAATACCGACGGAGCAGTTGGA
The DNA here is from genome assembly GCA_036555035.1 of Burkholderiales bacterium. Lineage (GTDB taxonomy): Bacteria > Pseudomonadota > Gammaproteobacteria > Burkholderiales > SG8-41 > SG8-41. Next base: position 31,324 of record DATBMB010000195.1, read on the forward strand.
GCATGCATCCGAGATATAGGGAATGGCGCGGGTCCTGTCAGAACGGTCGGGGCCCGCTCCGAGGCTTCCCGCGCATCCGGGCAATAGACTTGGCCAGCGCGTTCTCTGGAGTCCTTGCCAGTACCGCAAGCCTCGGATCAAACCCCGACCCTTCTGCCACCCGCGCAACTCGGCACACCCGCGGGCCGGGTGGCAGGGCGGTTGGGATCTGGTTCCGGATTTCCGGTACTGGTACTGATTGTCCCGGAGAGTTGTCCTGATCAATTGACCAAATGGGCTGGGAAATCCGGAGAAGATCACGACCGCTCTGACAGGACCCGCCCCGCGGCAAACGCGCCACTCTCAGCATGAACGGTCGGAGTCGAAGGACGAATGACAAGTTTTTCTTGAGATAGGTTCTGGTGACGCGGCGGTGAAATACGAGCTCTACTACTGGCCTCACATCCAGGGCCGCGGCGAGTTCGTGCGCCTCGCGCTGGAGGAGGGCGCCGCCGACTACGTGGACGTCGCCCGCCTGCCGGAGGCCGAGGGCGGCGGTCGCCAGGCGGTCGCGCGCCTGCTCGAGAATGCCGCCGGGGGCCGCGTGCCGTTTGCGCCGCCGAT